>CAMDOQ010000018.1 GCA_945903685.1 Rhizobium sp. Q54 | reverse complement strand
CGCGTACCGTTCCTACGTGACGTTCTCGGTCGACAAGAACGCGAGGAAGGCGAAGGACTTGGTGCGGCCGCTGCTGGCGGCGTACTTGAGCGAGGGCGTCTCGACCTCGGCCACCAACGCCGACAGTCCGCGCTGGAAGTATTCCGGCGTGACGGCGGACGAGCTCCTGGCGGTCAAGGCCGAGGTCGGCAAGTACTGGCGCGAGGACCGCGCGAAAGCGGGGCAGGCGATCCCGATCTCGTTCATCGACAAGATGATCGTCGCCGGCGAGCCCGACGAGTGCCGCGAGCGCATCGCGCGCTACGGCGAAGCCGGGATCAAGATCCCGGTGCCCTACCACGTGTGGGGCGAGGACCCGGCCGCCGCGATCAAGCTGGCGGCGCGCGAAGTGTTCGCCGAGTGGCTGCCGCGGGCGAAGCGGCCCCGGCGCGCGAAGAAGAAGGCAGCGCCGCGTCGGGCACGGCGGCGCCGCTAAGTCACGTTTATGGACAGGCGAATCGCCGGTGCACCCCGTCGCTGCCCGCTCCGCCGATCGCTTCGCGTCTAAAGAACCGGTTGCGCGGAGCGTCTTGATCGCTTGATAGCCGACCGTGAAATCCCGATCGCGCGACCCGCGGCCGAGACCGACCCGGCTTCGGCGACGGCCACGAAATAGCGTATCTGGCGGAGCGTCATCATCGGCGCGTCTGCACCTCCTACAACATCTTGCCGGGGTTCATGATGCCGGCCGGATCGAATGCCGCCTTGATCGTACGCATCAAGGCGATCTCGACCTCGGATTTATAGCGCCGGTTTTCGTCGCGCTTGAGGAGGCCGAGCCCGTGCTCGGCGCTGATGGTGCCGCCGAACTCGACCGCCGTATCGTGGACGATTCGGGTGAGGGCGGGACGCGCTGCCGCAAACGCGTCCGCGTCGGCTTGAGCGGCCGGACTCAAATTGTAGTGCACGTTGCCATCGCCCAAGTGGCCGTAGGCGATGATCAACGTCCCCGGCCGCGCAGCGGCGATGCGGCGGTCGGCGGCGGCGATGAAGTCGGGAACGCGCGATACCGGCACGGCGATGTCGTGGCGAATGCCGGCTCCTTGGCGCTTCTGCGCCTCGGGCATGGTCTCGCGAATCCGCCAGAGCGCGGCCGCCTGGGTTTCATTTGTCGCGATCACGGCGTCCCGAACATCGCCGCTGGCCAGCCCGCGTTCGAGCGCGGCTTCGAGCGCCGCGCGCGCCCCGCCCCCGGTCGCTTCGGCGAGCACGTACCAAGGATGCAGATCGGCGAACGGGTCGGCGTTGCCGGGCACGTTCTTGAGCGTTAAGTCGATGCCATAGCGTGGCATGAACTCCCACGCCGTCACCTGGTCGCCCGACGCTGCTTGAACCGTCTCGAGCAGCGCCAAAGCCGCCGCCGGGTCAGGAACCGCGACCATCGCGATCGCGACGTCGGCCGGTTGCGGAAAGAGCTTGAGCACGGCCGCGGTGATGATGCCGAGCGTTCCTTCGGCGCCGATGAAGAGGTGCTTCAGGTCGTAGCCGGTGTTGTCCTTGCGCAGGCCGCGCAAGCCGTCCCACACGCGGCCGTCGGGCAGTACCACTTCGAGGCCGAGCACAAAGCTGCGGGCGTTGCCGTAGCGGAGCACGTTGGTGCCGCCGGCATTGGTCGAGAGGTTGCCGCCGATCTGGCAGCTTCCTTCGGCCGCGAGGCTCAAGGGAAACAGGCGCCCGGCCTCGGCCGCCTTGGCCTGAACGTCGGCTAGGACGCAGCCGGCGTCGACGGCGATCGTGTTGTTCACGGGATCGAGCGCGCGAATCCGGTTCATGCGGCTCAGGTTGACGATCACCTGGCTGCCGTCGACGGCAGGGACCGTGCCGCCGACCAAGCCGGTGTTGCCGCCCTGGGGCACGATTCCGGTGCCGGTCTCGGCGCAGATGGCGACGATGGCCGAAACTTCAGCGGTCGATGCGGGTTTTAGCACGAGCGGCGTCGCGCCGCGAAAAAGGCCGCGCTGCTCTTCGAGGTAAGGGGCGATTGCGGCCGGATCGTCGATCGCGCCCTTGGCGCCGGCGACGGCCTTGAGGCGGGTGAGGGTCGCAGCGGCGATCGGCATCGGGTTGATCTAGCTCAATGCCCAGGCGGCGGCAAGGCGGCGCCCGCGGTGGCTCGCTTCAAGCGATCGTTGATCGCGGCCCCAATTCCGGTCGCTGGGATCGGCATCACCGCGATGCCCCGGTAAACGGGCGAATCGAGTTCGCGCAGCATGGCGAACAGGTTGCGCGCAGCCTCGGCGAGATCGCCGGTCGGGCTCAAATTACGCGCGGCGGCGGCGCCGCCGAGCGGTCGCGGCCCGAACGCCAGGAGCGCCTCGTCGGGGTCGACGCTGGTCGCGTCGAGACGAACCGGGATGTGCGGCGCGTAATGCCGCCCGAGGAGGCCGGGCGAGGTGCGGGCCGCGTCGCTGTCGGGAATGTCGGCGAGCGTCGCGACCGGCCCGATTACGGCTTCGATCGCGGCCCGCGCGATCCCGCCCGGCCGCAGCAACAGCGGGTCGGGACCGGCGAGCGAGAGCACGGTCGATTCGACGCCGATCGGGCAGGGGCCACCGTCGAGGATGAGCGCGATGCGATCGCCCAAGCTCGCCGCGACATGGGTGGCCGCGGTCGGGCTGACCTCGCCCGAGCGGTTGGCGCTCGGTGCGACCACCGGCTTGCCGAACGCTTCGATCAGGGCGCGGGCTATGGGGTCGGCGGGGATGCGGAGCGCGATCGTCGCGAGGCCCGCGCTCGCGCGCGGAACGACCGCGCAGGCCACGGTTCGCGCCAGGACCAAGGTCAGCGGACCCGGCCAGAACGCCTGGGCCAGACGTTCGGCGCGGGCATCGAACCGGCCCAATGCCCGCGCCGCGTCGAGGGTAGCGACGTGGACGATCAGTGGATTGGCGGCGGGGCGGCCCTTGGCGGTGTAGAGCGCACCTACCGCGCGATCGTCGGTGGCGTCGGCGGCGAGGCCGTAGACGGTCTCGGTCGGTATCGCCACCAATTGCCCGTCGCCGAGCAGCCGTGCGGCGTGCGCGATCGCCTCCGGCGTCGGCGGCACGATGCCGGCAGCGGTCACCCGCGAAACTCGGCCTCGCAGACGATGCGGCCGCGGGCGTTGATGCACTTGAATTCGGTCGACGCCGTGCGCTCGCGGGCGAGGAGGTCGAGCCCGTCGTCCCAGTAGAGCGGGTTCAGGAAGCGGCAGTCGATCTCGTAGGCGTCGGGCAAACCTTTCTTCGCGAGGTGCCCGGCAAAATAAGTCAGCGCGACCAGGCTGGGCGCGACCGGCGACCGGAAGCCGAACCGGGCGGCGAAGCCGGCGTCGAAATTGATCTTGTTGGCGGCCTCCTTGGCGTAGGCCTGAACTTTTTCCGGCGTCAGCAGCTTGCGGCCGATCAGCGTGTAGTCGCGCGGCGGCTGCGCTTTCGGGCCCTCGTCATCGGTGCCGCGGCGAAGCTGGCGCATCTTCTGGGCGTCGGGCCGAAGCGTAATCGCCTCCATGCCGACGACGCGCTCGCCGTCGCGGAGGAAGTCGAACACCGCGGTGATGACGAAGCCCTTTTCGTCCTTGGCGACGTCCTGGATGCGGCCGTGAACCTCGAGCACGTCGCCGAGCTTGACCCGTTTGACCTGATCGATCTTGTGGTAGTTGAACATGAGGCCATCGATCGGCAGGCGCGCTTTCAGGAACGATCGCGCGCAGTCGGTGGCCAGCACCGAAGTGTCGACGGCATCGCCGAAGGCATCGGTCGCGACGTCGCAATTGTTGTGGTACTGCGCCTGACGCTCGCGCGTCACGACAGTTTCCCACACCGGGAACGCCTTCGCGCCACTCCCGGCAGCGGTCGACCCTGAGTGCGCCGCGCCGCGGCTTCGTGTATCCGACATCCTCTTTCGCTCTTAGACGGGCGGCATTCTAGCTGCAAGAGACGCAACTTTGAACGGGAGAAGGTGCGGTCGGGCCGAGAGGGCGCGGCTTGTCAGCGGCCGACCGCCATAGTACGGAATTGGACCGGCTCGTCCGAGCCGCTCGTGAGGCACAGTCATGACCGGATATACGGCGCCGCTCGCCGATATGCGCTTTGTGCTCGACGAAATCGTCGGGCTCGACGAGTTGGCGCGCCTGCCGGGGTTCGAAAGCGCCTCCCCCGACACCGTGACCGCGGTCCTCACCGAGGCTGCCAAATTCGCCGGCCAGGTGTTGGCCCCGCTCAATCGGGTCGGCGATCTGCAGCGGAGCGTGCTTGCCGGCGACGGCGTCAAGACGCCGGACGGCTTCAAGGGCGCCTACCGTCAATTCGTTGACGGCGGCTGGAACGGGATCATGTGCGATCCCGAGCATGGCGGCCAAGGATTGCCGTGGGCAGTCGCGCTTGCCGTGCTCGAGATGTGGGAGAGCGCCAACCTGGCGTTCAGCTTGTGCCCGGTGCTGACGCAAGCGGCGATCGAAGCCCTGACCCAGATCGGCACGCCCGAGCAACGTCGCCTCTACCTCCACAAACTCGTGACCGGCGAATGGACCGGCACGATGAACCTGACCGAACCGCAGGCCGGCTCCGACGTCGGCGCGCTGAAAGCGCGCGCGGTCAAGGAAGGCGACCACTACCGCATCACCGGCACCAAGATCTTCATCACCTACGGCGAGCACGACCTCACCGACAACATCATCCATCTGGTGTTGGCGCGGACGCCCGGCGCGGCACCTGGCACGAAAGGCATTTCGCTCTTTCTCGTGCCGAAATTCCTGGTCAACCCGGACGGATCGCTCGGCGCCCGCAACGATCTCCGCGTTGTCTCCCTCGAACACAAGCTCGGCATCCACGCCAGCCCGACCGCGGTCATGTCCTACGGCGACAAGGAGGGCGCGATCGGCTACCTGGTCGGAGCCGAAGGCGAGGGCATGCGTGCGATGTTCCTGATGATGAACAACGCGCGGCTCACGGTCGGTCTCGAGGGCCTCGGCATCGCCGAGCGAGCCTACCAGCAGGCGCTCGCCTATGCCCGTGAGCGCCGCCAAGGCCGCGCTATCGGCGCGAGCGGCGCCGATTCTTCGCCGATCGTCCTTCATCCTGACGTCCGCCGCATGCTGATGACGATGAAGGCGACCAACGAAGCGATGCGCGCGCTCGCCTACACCGTCGCGGCGGGCCTCGACCGCGCCAAACGCGAGCGCGACGCGCCCGCCCGTGCCGCGGCGCAGGCGTTCGTCGATCTCATGATCCCGGTCTTGAAAGGCTGGTGCACCGACATGGGGGTCGAAATGACCTCGCTCGGGGTCCAGATCCACGGCGGCATGGGCTATATCGAGGAGACCGGCGCGGCGCAGCATTTCCGTGACGCCCGCATCGCGCCCATCTATGAGGGCACCAACGGCATTCAGGCGCTCGATCTCGTGATGCGTAAACTGCCGCGCGAGGACGGCGCCGCGGTGAAGAAGGAGATCGCCGCCATGCGTGCGCTCGACCGCGAGCTCGGCGCGGTCAACGACCCGGCGTTCGCGGCGATCCGCGGTCCGCTCGCCCAGGCGACGCAAGCGCTCGGCGCCGCGACCGAGTGGATGCTCGCGCATCTCGCCGTCGATCCCAAGGCGGCGGCGGCCGGGGCGAGCACCTACTTGCGCCTGTTCGGCACTACCTATGGCGGCTACATGATGGCAATAAGCGCGCTGAAAGCCCGCGCGCGCCAAGGACGCAACAGCCACGATGCCGCCTTCGACTCCGCCAAGATCGCGACCGCGCGTTTCTATGCCGAGCAAATTTTGGCGCCGGCGCCGGGCTTGCTCGCGCCGATCACCGCCGGTGCCGAGGCGCTGTTCGCCGTCGATCCCGAGTTGATGTCGGCTTAGCCGGATGGCCGACCTCCAGGGAAAGACGCTTTTCGTTACCGGCGCGAGCCGCGGCATCGGCCTCGCGATCGCGCTCCGCGCCGCACGGGACGGCGCCAACGTCGCGATCGTCGCCAAGACGACCGAGGCGCACCCCAAGCTTCCCGGCACCATCCATACCGCAGCGCGCGCGATCGAGGCCGCAGGCGGCCGCGCACTCGCGCTCGCCTGCGACATCCGTTTCGAAGACCAGATCGAGCAAGCGGTCGAGGCGACCGTTCAGGCTTTCGGCGCCATCGACATTCTCGTCAACAACGCGAGCGCGATCAGCCTGACCGGCACGTTGGCGACGCCGATGAAGCGCTTCGACTTGATGTTCGGCGTCAACGTCCGCGGCACCTACGCGTGTTCGCAAGCGTGCCTGCCGCATCTGTTGAAAGCCCCGAACCCGCACATCTTGATGTTGTCGCCGCCGCTGGCGATGGAGCCGCGCTGGTTCAAGGATCACCTGGCCTACACCATGGCCAAGTACGGCATGAGCGAATGCGTCTTGGGCCTCGCCGCCGAGTTCAAGGCGAAGGGCGTCGCCGTCAACGCGCTATGGCCGCGGACCGTGATCGCGACGGCGGCAATCGCGATGCTGGGCGGCATGGTCAAGCCCGAGAACTGCCGGACACCCGAGATCATGGCCGACGCCGCGCACTGGATCCTCACCCAGGACAGCCGGCGCGTGAGCGGACGTTTCTTCCTCGACGAGGACGCGCTCGCCGAGGCCGGCACCACCGATTTTTCCTCGTACGCGGTCGCGCCGGGCACACCGCTTCTGACCGACCTCTTTCTGGACGGCGCCGCCGGCGCCTAATTCGAGCGACCGCGCCGCTTGCGCTTAGGGAGACCGCCATGGAAATCGCCGCTGCGAGCCTGAGCCCCGCCGACGCCTACAAGCTCATGATCGGCATCGTGGTGCCGCGCCCGATCGCGTGGGTGACGAGCCTCAACGCCGCCGGCCTCGTCAACGCCGCGCCGTTCAGCGCCTACACGTTCTGCGGCAAGAATCCGCCGATGGTGTGCTTCAACGTCGGCCGGCGCGAGGCGGCGTTCAAGGATACTGCCGCCAACATCCGCGCCAGCGGCGAGTTTGTCGTCAACAGCGTGACGGTCGAAGCGGTCGAGCCGATGCACGAAACTTCGGCCGAGTACCCTTCGCACTTGAGCGAGGTGGAGGCACTCGGGCTCGAGCTGCTGCCGAGCAAGGCGGTCAAACCGCCGCGGATCGCGCTCTCGCCCATTCATCTCGAGTGCAAGCTCGAGCGGATCGTGCAGTTGGGGCGGGACCGCGACGAGCTCATCATCGGCGAAGTCGTCTACTTTCACGTCCGCGACGACCTGATCAAGGACGGCAAGGTCTCGACCGAGGCCTTGAACCCGCTCGCCCGGTTGGGCGGCCCGCGCTACGCGACGCTCGGCCGCTACATCACGATGGCGTTCACTTCCGGGTTTGGCGAGCAGAACCAGAAGCGCGCGCGTTGAATCGGTGGCGGCGGCAGGCGAAACCACGCCGGTCGTTGCCGTCGAGGGCGTCGAAAAACGGTCCGGCGATCGGGTTGGCGATGCGACGGCGGCTCACCAGCTAGTGGCCTGCATAGCCGGATCGGTCGAATCCCGCTAGCATGCGTGCAATCGCGCCCATCAAGGGCGGCAATAGCAGGGAGATCGACCGTGACCGCGCAACCTTGGCTCAAGAGCTACCCCAACAACGTCAAATGGGACGCTGCGCTCCCGACCAAACCGCTTTACGCGCTTTTGGACGACGCGGTGGCGCGGTTTCCGCAAAACCTCGCGATCGACTTCCTCGATAAAACCTACACCTACGCCGAGATCAGCCGCCTCGTCCAACATGCCGCGGCCGGGTTTCAGAAGCTCGGTGTCACCAAGGGCACCAAAGTCGGCCTCTTCCTCCCCAATTGCCCGCAGTTCGTGATCGCCTATTACGGGATCCTGAAAGCGGGCGGCACGGTCGTGAATTACAGCCCGCTGTATTCGGAAGAAGAACTCCTGAAGCAAGTCGAAGACTCCGAAACCGACTACATGGTGACGCTCAGCTTGACCGCGCTATACCCGAAAATGGCGGGGGTGTTGGCGCGAAGCCGGATCAAAATGCTGATTGTCGGCGCGCTCCAGGACGTGCTGCCGTTCCCGAAGAACCTCTTGTTCCCGCTGGTCAAGGGCAAGGACATCGCCAAGGTCCCGTCGGATTCCAAGCACATCAGCTTCAAGAAGCTCTTGGACAACGACGGCCGCTATGCGCCGGTGAACCTCAACCTCGCCGACGACATTGCCGTACTCCAGTACACCGGCGGCACCACCGGTGTTTCCAAGGGCGCGATGCTGACCCACGCCAATCTTTACGTTAACGCCCAACAGGCGACGATGTGGTTCCCGGACTCGGTGCCGGGGCAGGAGCGCATGCTCGGCGTGCTGCCGTTCTTCCACGTGTTCGCGATGACCGCGGTGATGAACTTTTCGCTTGCGATCGGGGCTGTCATCATCATGCGGCCGCGCTTCGAGCTCGATCCGGTGCTGGCCGACATCACCAAGAAGAAGCCAACCCTGATGCCGGGGGTGCCGACGATGTACACGGCGATCATCAACCATCCCAAACTCGCCTCGTTCGACCTGAAGTCGATCAAGATGTGCATCTCGGGCGGCGCCCCGTTGCCCTTGGAGGTCAAGCAGCGCTTCGAGGCGCTCTCGGGCTGCAAGCTGGTCGAGGGCTACGGCTTGACCGAAACCTCGCCGATCGCCTGTTGCAACCCGCTCATGGGCATGAACAAGGAAGCCTCGATCGGCATCCCGGTGCCGGGCACTACCGTCACCATCGTCGATCGCGACGATCCCAAGAAGCTGATGCCGCTCAAGGAAGCGGGCGAGATCTGCATCTCGGGGCCGCAGGTGATGAAAGGCTATTGGCGCAGGCCCGAGGCGACCGCCGAGGTGATGACCAACGGCATGCTCATGACCGGCGACGTCGGTTACATCGACGACGACGGCTACGTCTTCATCATCGACCGCAAGAAAGACCTGATCCTAGTCGGCGGGTTCAATGTCTACCCGCGCGTGGTCGAAGAAGCGATCTACCGCCATCCAGCGGTCGCCGAGGTGACCGTGATCGGCATCCCCGACGCCTACGCCGGCGAGGCGGTCAAGGCGTTCGTCAAGCTCAAGGAAGGCGCGCAGTCGACCCAGACCACCGCCGACCAGCTCAGGGAGTTTTTGAAGGACAAGCTCGGCAAACACGAGATGCCCAAGCACATCGAGTTCCGCAAGGAGCTGCCCAAGACCATGATCGGCAAGCTCTCGAAGAAGGAACTGGTAGCCGAGGAGAAAGCCAAGGCGGCGGGCGCGGGCGCCGCGGCGCGACCCTAAAGGCGGCACCTGACTGCCGCGGCGGTCGATCGGGCGACGCTCGCCGCGTTCGCGGCCGTCGTCGCGCTGTTTTTTATCAATGACGTCGCGTTCCTCGCGGCGCGAACGCCGACCCAGGTCTACCTCGCCGACTACGCGTTCAAGACTGCAGCGCTCCTCCTCATCGCGGTTGTACCGGTGTTACGCACGGCTGCGAGGCCTCTCGGGCGGTGGCCGCCGCTTGGCCGCGATATCGCGTGGATGCTGGGGGCGGTAGCCCTTGCCTTCGCGATCGCGCGGACTATCGACCCCGCGATCGACCGGGCGTGGCCCGACCTGGTTCTTTTCCGGTTTCCGCACCTGGACGATCCGGTCGCGCGGGCGATCGATTTGAGTTTTGGGCTCGCCTTGACTGCGGTCGCCGAGGAGCTGGTATTTCGCAAGCTGGCCCTCAACCTCTTCGTCGATCGGTTGGGCAGCGCGGGAACGCTCTGGTTTTCGTCGGTTCTGTTCGGCCTGATACACTGGTCGAGCGGCCTGGGACCCATCGTCGGCGGCGCGCTCATCGGCGCGGTTTTCATGCTGCTTCTACGAAAGACGAACAGTGTGATCCCCGCCATCGGTGCGCACTACCTCGTCAATCTCGCTATTGTCTACTGAGCTGTCGCCGCCGCACTGCCGTTTCAACAGGAAGCCATGACCATCCGCCTCAAGATTCTCGCCCTGACGACACTGCTCCTGCTCCTGTTCGGCGTCGCGGTCGGGGTTGCGGTCACGCTACAGGAGCGGGTCAACGAGGAGATCGGCGGCATCACCGGCTACCACCTGCCGATCCTCGAGGCAGTCGCCGAAATCGACGTCGCAACGTTCGAGTACGAATTGATCCTGGGCCGACTATTGCGCGGAGCGGCGCGCGATCCGGCGCACCTGGTGGCGGCACGGCAGCGCGAGCGCGACCTGATGGCAGGGATCCGCCGCAACTTCGCAAGCGCCGACGACCTGCTCAAGCGCGCGATCGCCGACCAGCGCAACGACCTGGTCGACCGGCTCGAGTTCGCGCGGATCGAAGGCCGGCTCGCGTTCGTGCGGCGCCAGATCGAGCCGTTCAAGAATCTCGGCGATCGCGTGCTCGACACCTATGAGGCGGGGCGGATCGAGGAAGCGCGCGTGCTGCTGTCCGAGTTCTCGCGCTTCGAGGAGGTGTTCGGGCCCGATATCGCGGCGATTCGTACCGGCCTCGCGCGCATCGCCGAGAGCTCGATCGCCGAGACCTACGCCCAGGAGCAGTCGCTTCGGCTGCTCACGATCGGTCTTTTCATCGTCGCCGCGGTGATCGGGCTGGCGATGGCGGCGATCCTGGCGTCGCGGATCGTGGCGCAGTTGCGCGGCCTGGTGACGAGCGCGGTCGCGGTCGAAAGTGGCGAGTTGGTGGCTGCGATTCCGGTGACGTCGAAGGACGAGGTCGGTCAGTTGACCCGCGCCTTCAACCACATGGTCGGCGAACTCCGCAGCAAGGAGAAGATCAGGGATACATTCGGCAAGTTCGTCGATCCCAAGATCGTCGCGCATCTGATCGGCGCGAGCGGCGAGGACGCCGCCGAACGCCGCGTCGTCACGATCTTCTTCTCCGACGTCAAGGGCTTCAGTTCGCTCTCCGAGCAACTGACCGCCCAGGTCATCGTCAATCTGCTCAATCGCTATTTCACGACCGCCGCCGACACCATCCGCGCCCACCACGGCGTCATCGACAAGTATATCGGCGATGCGGTGATGGCGTTCTGGGCACCGCCGTTCGTCGCCGGCGACGCCCACGCCGCGCAGGGCTGCCTCGCGGCGCTGGCCCAGCAGGAAGCGATCGCCGCGCTCCGGGCCGACCTCGGCAACATCGTCGGGCTTCGCCGCGACGTGCCCGAGTTTCGGGTCCGGATGGGGCTCGCGACCGGCGAGGTCGTGAACGGCACGATCGGCTCGCCGACTGCCAAGTCCTATACCGTGATCGGCGACGTCGTGAACCTCGCCGCGCGCCTCGAAGGCCTCAACAAGCTCTACGGCACCGATATTCTCGTTTCCGAGGAAACCTATCGGCTGGCGCAGGGCGCGATCGAAGCGCGCGAACTCGACACCGTCGCCGTCGCCGGCAAGCGCGAGCCGGTCCGAATCTACGAAGTTCTGGCGCCGGCTGGGCGGCTCGATGCGACGCTGACGGCCGCGTCCGCCCGCTACGGCGAAGGGCTCGCGCTCTATCGCCGTCGCGCGTTCGACGACGCCGATCGCGTATTCGCCCAGTGCGAGACCGAGCGGCCCGGCGATGGGCCGGCAGGCGCCATGCGCGCGCGCATCCGCCGTTTGCGCGATACGCCGCCCGCGACCGACTGGGACGGAGTCTGGCGTTTGACCGAGAAGTAGAACGGCCGGCGCGCGGCCTACTCGGCCGCCTGCTGCACCGGCGCCGGCGGTGCCTTGGCGGCGTGCTCTTCCTCCATCGCGTTCAGGCGCCGGGCGATGAAGCCGACCGGCTTGGTGAAGCGCGCCACCAGCGCGTAGAGCACCGGCACCAGGAAGAGCGACAACACGGTCGAGAACGCCATCCCGCCGATGATGACGATGCCCAGGGCCTGGCGCGCCTCGGCGCCGGCGCCGTGGGCGATCGCGAGCGGCACCGCGCCGAAAATCGTCGAGATCGTGGTCATCAGGATCGGCCGCAGCCGCACCACCGAGGCTTCGAGCACGGCGTCGTGGATGTCGCGGCCCTGATCGCGGAGTTGATTGGCGAACTCGACGATCAAGATGCCGTTCTTGGCGATCAGCCCGATCAACATGATCATGCCGATCTGGGTGTAGACGTTGATCGAGAGCCCCTGGAGCGTGATCGCGGCGAGCGCACCGGTGATCGCGAGCGGCACCGAGAGCATGATGATGGTCGGGTGGACGAAGCTCTCGAACTGGGCGGCGAGCACCAGAAACACGATCAAGAGCGCGAGGCCGAAGGTGATGTAGAGCGAGCTCGACGCATCCTTGTAGGTGCGCGACTGGCCGCCATAGTTGACGCGGGCTTCGGGCGGCAGTTCTTCGGCCGCGACCCCGTCCAGGAACTTGAGCGCGTCGCCGAGCGCGTAGCCCGGGGCGAGGGCGGCCGTCACCGTGATCGAACGGAAGCGGTCGACCCGGTTCAAGTCCTTGGCGGTGGCGCGTTCCTTGAACGAGACCAGATTGGTGAGCGGGATCATCGAGCCCGAGGCCGAGCGGACGAAGATGTTGGTGATGTCGCGCGGGACTTCGCGGTCCCGGAGCCGCGCCTGCAGGATGACGTCGTACTGCGAGCCGCGGTCCTCGTAGGTGGTGACCCGGCGCGAACCCAGCATGGTCTCGAGGGTGCGGCCGATTTCCTCGATCGAGACGCCGAGCGCGGCGGCACGGTCGCGGTCGATGACGACGTTCAGCGCCGGCCGGGTGCGGTCGAAGTCGGTATCGAGATTGATGAGCGAGGCGTTCTCGCGGGCGCGCGCGACGATGCGCTCGGCCCACTCTTCGAGCACCTCATAGCTCGGGCCGCCGATCACGAATTGGACCGGCGCCTGGAACGCGCTTTGGCCGAGGCTCGGCGGATTCAGGGGGAACGCCCGCACGCCCGGCAGCGCCAGGAGCTTGGGGAACAGGTCGCGCTGGATCGCCATCTGCGAGGTCTGGCGCTGATCCCACGGCTTGAGCTGCAGGATCATGAACGCGTTGTTGACGAGGCCTGGACGGCCGAAGTTGGGCGCGATCAGACTCTGGATATGCATCGCTGCGCCCTGCTCGAGATAGGGCTTGATGCGGCCCTCGATCTCGATCACCTGGGCGCGGGTGTAGGCGAGGCTCGAGCCCTCAGGCGTCGAGACCGGAATGAATATGACGCCGCGATCTTCGGTCGGCGCGAACTCTTGCGGCAACTTGCTGAAGAGGACGTAGGCCAGCGCCGACAGCGCGACCCCAACGGAGAGCACGACGATTGGCATCGCCAGTGCGCCTCGCAACAGCCAGCGATAGCCGTTGTTGAGGCCGACGAACATCGGCTCGGTCCAGCGATAGACCCGACCCTCGCTGGTCGCCGGGCGCAGCAGCTTCGAGCACATCATCGGCGTCAGCGTGAGCGCGACCAGGGCCGAGAACAGGACCGAGATCGCGACCGCGACGCCGAATTCGCGGAACAGGCGGCCGGTTGCGCCCTCCATGAACGAGATCGGCACGAACACGGCGGCGAGCGTGAGCGTGGTGGCGACGATCGCAAAGCCGATCTGGCGCGCGCCTTTGAGCGCGGCCAGGAGCGGCGCCATACCTTCCTCGATGTGGCGATGGATGTTCTCGACCACGACGATGGCGTCGTCGACGACGATGCCGATCGCCAGCACCAGCGCCAGCAGCGTCAGCACGTTGATCGAGAATCCGAACGCCGCGATGATCGAGAAACTGGCGATGATCGAGACCGGGATCGCCATCGCCGGCACCAGCGTGGCGCGGAACGAGCGTAGGAATAGATAGATGACGCCGATCACCAGCACGAGCGAGATTGCCAGCGCGCGGAATACCTCCTCGATCGAGCTGCGAATGAACACCGAACTGTCGTAGCGGACGTTGAGCACCATGCCTTCGGGGAGCGTGCCTTGCAGCCGCGTGGCGACGGCACGGGCGCCCTCGGCGACCGCCAGGGTATTGGCTTTCGACTGCTTGATGATGCCGAGCCCAACCGATACCTGACCGTCGATCCGGAATTCGCTGCGCTCGTCTTCGGCCGCGATCTCGACCTTGGCGACTTCGCCCAGCCGCACCAGATAACCGGTGCTCTGGCGGATCACGATCTCGCGGAACTGCTCGGGCGTCGCCAGTGCCGAGGCGGTCCGCACCGTGAGCTCGCGGCGCTGCGACTCGAGTCGGCCCGAGGGCAGTTCGATGTTCTGGCGGCGGATCGCGTTCTCGACGTCCTGGACGGTGAGGCCGCGAGCGGCGAGCTCCTGGCGATAGAGCCAGATGCGCATCGACGAGCGGCGCTGGCCGTAAACGCGGGTAGTGGCGACCCCGGGCACCACCGAGAAGGTGTCGACCAGGAAGCGGTTGGCGTAGTCCGAGAGCTCGAGCGCGCTGTGGCGGTCGCTCGAAAGCCGGAGCCACAGAATCGGGCGCGCGTCGGCTTCGGTCTTGACGATGCGCGGCTGCTCGGCGGCATCGGGCAGGTTGGTGGCGGCGCGGCCGACGCGGTCGCGGACGTCGTTGGCGGCGGCGTCGATCTCGCGGTCGAGCGAGAACTCGACGCTCACCGAGGACGATTCCTCGCGGCTGGTCGAGGTCACGCGCTTGACGCCCTCGATGCCCGAGATCGCTTCCTCGATGATCTGGGTGATTTGCGATTCGATCACCTCGGCCGACGCGCCACGATAGATCGTCGTGATGTTGATGATCGGCGGGTCGACGTCGGGGTATTCGCGGACCGGGAGCTTGCTGTAGGCGAACAGGCCGAAGATCACCAGGACTGCGCTGACCACTGTCGCGAACACCGGGCGCTTGATCGAGACGTCGGAGAGAACCATGGCGGCTGCGCTGCGGTTTGGAGGTTAGCTCGAGGTGTTGGCCGGGCGCGGCTGTTCGGCGCGCTGCGGCTGCACCGGTGCACCGTCGCGGATCTTCTGCAGGCCCTGGACCACGACCAGATCGCCCTCTTTCAGGCCTTGCATGACTTCGACCGACCCGACTAGCCGCTCGCCAATGACGAGTTTGGTCCGCACCGCCTTGCCATCGCGCACGGCGAAGACGAAGTGGTCGGCGCCCTGAGTCACGATCGATTCCTCGGGCACGACGATCGCATCGAGCCGGGTCGCGATCGCGAGCTTGGCGGTCAGGAACATGCCGGGCTTCAAGGCGCCGTCGGCATTGGCGAATTCGGTCCGCAGCTCGATCGAACGCGTCGCCTGATCGACCCGGGTGTCGACGGTCTTGACCACGCCCTGGAACTTGCGATTGGCGTAGCTCGCGCTTTCGGCCTGGATGGTGAGGCCGGGCTTGGCGAGCGGCAGGACCGATTCGGGCACGCGGAAATCGATCTTGATCTTGGCGGTGTCGTCGAGCGTGGTGATGACCGCGGTCGGGTTGACCAGCGCGCCGACCGAGATCCGGCGCAGGCCCAAGCGGCCGGCGAACGGCGCACGGATCACATAGTCTTCAAGCCGCGCCTCGTCGGCCCGCACCCGCGCCTCGGCGCCTTCGAGCGCCGCCTTGAGCTCATCGACCCGCGCCTCGGATACGTTGCGGCTCTGGTAGAGCAGCATGGCGCGGTCGTGGAGGCGCTTGGCCTGCTGCCACTGCGCCCGCTTTTCGCTGAGCGCGGCCTTGAGTTCGCTGGCGTCGAGCTCGACCAGGACGTCGCCGGCGCTGACAAGCGCGCCTTCGTTGAACTGGATCTTGGTGACGAGGGCGCTCACTTTGGAGGTGATCGTGACCGCCTCGTTGGCTTGGGCGGTGCCGACCGCCTCGATCGTCGAGGTCACCGTCTCGCGCCGCGCCGGCGCCACTTGGACGGCGATCGGCCGCGCCCCGCCCTTGGTCGCGCCCTTTGCCGACGTCGCCTGCTGCGCGCCATACCAATACCAGGCGCCGGCGGCGGCGCCCGCAATCACGACAACGATCGCGAGTTGAGTGATAACTTTCATTGATCTCAACGGGTTAACGCCGCTCACCCTACGCTGCCCGCGGCGAATGGCCAGACAATACTCTGTGTTCTAGGCTACCATCCAGAATATCACGTGGGCGCGGGCTGGGCCTGTCGCTCGTTTCTGGTGGGCCCCTACTCGCCGTAATGACGACTTTGTTCCTGACCCACACTGCGTGCCTCGGCCATGAACCGGGCCGCAGCCACCCCGAGCGTCCCGACCGGCTGAAAGCGATCCTCGATCGTCTTGCGACGCCGCCGTTTGCCCGGCTCAAGCGGAAGGATGCGCCGCTCGCGGATAAGGGCGAGATCGCCCGCATCCACGGCGCCGATTTCGTCGACCAGGTATTGGCGGCCATCCCAACCGAGGGGCGCCACTACCTCGATCCCGACACCGCGGTCTCGCCGGGATCGCGGGAAGCGGCGCTCCGGGCCGCGGGCGCTTGCATCGCGGGCGTCGATGCCGTCATGACCGGTGCGGTCGACAATGCCTTTTGCGCGGTGCGCCCGCCCGGCCACCACGCCGAGGCCCGCCGCGCGATGGGCTTCTGCCTGTTCAACAACGTCGCCGTCGGTGCGATCCACGCCCGTGCCGCGCATGGCATCCGGCGGGTCGCGGTGATGGACTTCGACGTCCACCACGGTAACGGCACCCAGGCGATGTTCTGGTCGGATGCCGAGCTCTTCTACGCCTCGACCCACCAGTTTCCGCACTATCCCGGCACCGGCGCGCGCGAGGAGACCGGCGCCCACGGCAACGTCGTCAACGCGCCGCTGCCGGCCGGCAGCGGGTCGGCCGAGTTTCACATCGCGATGACCGATCGCATCCTGCCGGCGCTCGATGCATTCAAGCCGGAGCTGGTGATGATCTCGGCCGGGTTCGATGCCCACGCCGCCGATCCCTTGGCCGACCTCTATCTCGACGAAGGGGATTTCGGCTGGGCGACGGCCGAACTGATCAACGTCGCAAAGCGCCATTGCGGCGGCAAGATTGTGTCGACGCTCGAAGGCGGCTACGACCTGGCCGCGCTCGCCGACTCGGCCGCGGCCCACGTCGCGGCTCTGATGGCGGCATGAGGGGCGGGAGCATGGCAGGCGGCGAGGAGATTCCGGCAGATATCAAGGCGATGAGCTTCGAGGACGCGCTCGAGGAGCTCGAGGAAATCGTGCAGCGCCTCGATTCGGGCAAAGTCAGCCTCGACGATTCGATTGCGATCTATACGCGCGGCACCCAGCTCAAGCGCCATTGCGAGGCCAAGCTCAAGGCGGCCAAGGAGCGGGTCGACCAGATCGTGGTCGGGCCCGAGGGCGCGCTCGCCACGGTACCGGCGGACGGCGATTGATGGGCCGATCGATGGCACTGCCGCAACCCTTAGCCGACCTCGAAGCCGTCCTCACCGAGACGGCGCGCGCGGTCGAGCACCTGTTGGACGAGCTGTTGCCGCTGCCGACCGGGCCGGAAGCACGCGTGGTCGAGGCGATGCGTCATGCGGTATTTGCCGGCGGCAAGCGGATTCGGCCGTTCCTGGTGGTCTGCAGCGCCGATTTGTTCGACGTGCCGCGGACCCAGTCGCTGCGGGTCGCGGCGGCGATCGAGATGGTCCACACCTATTCGCTGGTCCACGACGATCTCCCGGCCATGGACGACGACGACCTGCGCCGCGGCAAGCCGACCGTGCACGTCAAGTTCGACGAGGCAACCGCGATCCTGGCCGGCGACGCGCTGCTGACGCGCGCGTTCGAGGTGTTGGCCGATGCCAACGCCTCGCCCGACCCGCAAATACGGGCCGATCTCGTCTTGGCGCTCGCTCGCGCCGCCGGCGCGCAAGGCATGGTCGGCGGTCAGATGATCGATATCCTAACCGAGGGTACCAGCCTGAACGTCGGCCAAATCACCCGCATGCAGCAATTGAAGACCGGCGCGCTGATCTCGTTCGCGTGCGAGGCCGGCGCGGTGCTGGGCCAGGCGCGGATGCGCGAGCGCCACGCGCTGCTGGCCTATGCCCACGACCTCGGCCTCGCCTTCCAGATCGCCGACGATCTCTTGGACGTCGAGGGCTCGGCCGCGGAGGTCGGCAAGCGCACCGGCAAGGACGAAGCGCGCGGCAAGGCCAATTTCGTGTCGCTGTTGGGCGTTTCCGGCGCGCGCCAGCAGGCCGACATGCTGTCGACGCAGGCGGTCGGCCACCTCGACAGTTTCGGAGTCAAAGGCGGTCTTTTGCGGGAACTCGCAGCCTTTGTTATAAAGCGCCGCGCCTGAACGATGTCCAAGACCCCGCTGCTCGACACGATCCCGGACCCGGCCGCGCTCCGCGCGCTGCCCGAGGAACGCCTGCGCGTGCTTGCCGATGAACTCCGCACCGAGACGGTCGACGTCGTCTCGCGCACCGGCGGCCACTTGGGCGCCGGCTTGGGTGTGATCGAGCTCACGGTCGCGCTCCACTATGTGTTCGAGACGCCCAAGGACAAAGTCATCTGGGACGTCGGCCACCAGTCCTATCCGCACAAGATCCTGACCGGACGCCGCGCGCGGATGGGGACGCTCCGCCAGGGCGGCGGGCTCTCCGGTTTCACCAAGCGCGCCGAAAGCGCCTACGACGCGTTCGGCGCCGCCCACAGCTCGACTTCGATCTCGGCCGGCCTCGGCATGGCGGTGGCGCGCGATCTCGCGCACGAGGACAACCACGTCGTGTGCGTGATCGGCGACGGCGCGATGACCGCGGGCATGGCCTACGAGGCGATGAACAACGCCGGCTCGATGAAGAGCCGGCTGATCGTGATCTTGAACGACAACAACATGTCGATCGCGCCCAATGTCGGCGCGATCTCGGCCTACCTCTCGCGGCTCATTTCATCGCGGAGCTACCGCGGCGTCCGCCACATCGCCAAGCAGCTGGCGCAGCACCTGCCCAAACCGCTGGAGCGGGCGGCCAAGCGCGCCGAGGAGTACGCGCGCGGGCTTGCGACCGGCGGCACCCTGTTCGAAGAACTCGGCTTCTACTATGTCGGCCCGATCGATGGGCACAATCTCGATCATCTGTTGCCGGTGTTGCGCAACGTACGCGACGCCAAGAATCAGGGCCCGATCCTGCTCCATGTCGTGACCGAGAAGGGTCACGGTTATAAGCCGGCGGTCGACTCGGAGGACAAGTATCACGGCGTCACCAAGTTCGATGTCGTGACCGGCGCCCAGGCCAAGGCCAAGGCGGCGGCGCCGGCCTATACCAAAGTGTTCGCCGAGGCCCTGATCGCCGAAGCGGCGCGCGATCCCAAGATCGTCGCCGTCACCGCGGCGATGCCGTCGGGCACCGGGCTCGACCTCTTCGCCGAGCGCTTCCCCGAACGCTGCTTCGACGTCGGCATCGCCGAGCAGCACGCGGTCACGTTCTCGGCCGGGCTCGCGGCGGAGGGCTTCCGCCCGTTCGCGGCGATCTATTCGACCTTTCTGCAACGCGCCTACGATCAAGTCGTCCATGACGTCGCGATCCAGAGCCTGCCGGTCCGCTTCGCGATCGATCGCGCCGGTCTGGTCGGTGCCGACGGCCCGACCCACGCCGGCGCGTTCGACGTCACCTACCTGGCGACGCTCCCCAACTTCGTGGTGATGGCGGCTGCCGACGAGATCGAGCTTTTCAACATGGTCGCGACCGCGGCCCGCATCGACGATCGGCCGTCGGCCGTGCGCTATCCGCGCGGCGAGGGCTGGGGGCTGGCGCTGCCGGCAGCCGGCGAACCGCTCGTCTTGGGCCGCGGCCGTATCGTGCGCGAAGGCACGGCGGTCGCGATCCTCTCGTTCGGCGCGCGGCTGGCCGAGTGTTTGAAAGCGGCGGACGAGTTGGCGGCGCACGGCTTCTCGACCACCGTCGCCGATGCCCGTTTCGCCAAGCCGTTGGACCGCGACCTGGTGACGCGCCTCGCTCGCGAGCACGAAGTCCTGATCACGATCGAGGAAGGCTCAGTCGGCGGTTTTGCCGCGCACGTGCTGCAGTTCCTGGCCCAGGCGGGCATGCTCGACCACGGCCTCAAGGTCCGGCCGATGACCCTGCCCGACATCTTCATCGACCAGGACGCGCCGCAAAAAATGTACGACGTTGCCGGCTTGAACGCGCCGCACATCGTCCGTACCGCGCTCGAGGCGTTGGGCAAGGACGTCCGCGCCGTCGAACGTCCGGTGTGGGCGTGAACCGGTCGGCCTAGATATCGCTCAAATCGCAGCGGCCCGAGTAATACTCCCAGGCGCGCTCGGTCGACATGATTGGCGAGTAGTACATCTCGAGCCCCTTCTCGACTTCGCCGGGCGAGAGATAGGTGACCGGTCCGAGCTGCAGCGCGGCCAGCAGCATCTGGGCGTTCAACATGGTATTGATGGCGGTGATGATCGCGGCCTGCAGCGTACGGCCGACGACGATACAGCCGTGGCCGCGCATCAATGCGACGACGTTATTGCCGAGCGCGCGGGCCAAGTCGCGGCCCTGCTCGACCGTGACGACCAGGAGGTTGGTGTCGCCGAACTTGTCGTGGATGTCCCACACCGGCGCGACATGGCCCATGCCCGAGGCGGTGTGCCACATCGGCCTGAGCGGGGTCTTGCTGACGCTGAACGGGAGCACCGAGTAGGCGTGGTTGTGGACGCAGGCCATGAGATCGGACCGGGCCTCGAACACGCCGCCGTGGATGAAGCGCTCGGTGTAGGGCTTGGGCGAGGGCTTGACCGCCGGTTCGCCATCGAAGGTGTATTCGAGGATGTCGGCGCGGGTGACGCGCTCGGGGCTGCGCGAGCGGGCGAGAAGGTAACGGTCGGGCCGCTCCGGATGACGGACGGCGACGTGGCCGTAAGCGTCGACCACCCCCTCGCGAGCGAGGATCCGGTTGGCGATGGCGAGGTCGCGAATAACGGCTTCGAGGTCGGCCACCGTCGATCTCCCTTGTCATGGGCCCCCCGGTTTGTCCGCCTGCGGACGGGTCGAGCCTAGGTTAAAACATAGCCTGTCTTAGCGGAGCGTAGCAGTCATGAAAAAGCGCGACCAACAGCCCAAGGCCTATAACAACCCCTCGTTCCTGGCGAGCCGCGATGCCCGCGGCGTTCGCATTCTCGCCGAGTACCTCGAACCGTTGAGCCGCTTCGCCCACCACCAGGTCGAGGACACCATCGTCTTCATGGGCTCGGCGCGAATTCCCTCGCGCGCCGACGCTGAGGTCGAACTCGCGGCCGCGGAGAGCGGCGAGAGCGACCTCGCCCGCGCCAAGACCCGGCTGGCGATGTCCGACTATTACGAGGCGGCGCGCGTTCTGGCGCAGCGCTTCACCGAATGGTCGAAGGGCCTGAGCGACACCCAACGCCGGTTCGTGGTGTGCACCGGCGGCGGCCCCGGCATCATGGAGGCGGCCAACCGCGGCGCGTCCGAGGCCAAAGGCCTGAACGTCGGCCTCACCATCTCGATCCCGTTGGACGAATTCGACAACCCCTACATCACGCGCGAGCTCGGTTTCCATTTCCACTACTTCTTCATGCGTAAGTTCTGGTTCATGTATTTGGCGAAAGCGGTAGTGATCTTTCCCGGCGGCTACGGCACGCTGGACGAGTTGTTCGAAATTCTGACGCTGATGCAGACACGCAAGATGAAAAAGCCACTTCCGGTCGTCCTGTTCGGCGACTCGTTCTGGCGCGACGTCGTCGATTTCGACGCCCTGGTGCGCTACGGCACCATCGATGCCAAGGATTTGGCGCTTGTCCACCGCACCGACTCGATCGACGACGCTTTCACCTTCGTCGTCGATCACCTGACCCGCCACGCGCTCAACCAGCCGGGCCTCTCGCTTTAGCCGTGCTGCCATGGCTTCCGCCAAACAACGTGTCGATGTGCTTCTGGTCGAGCGCGGCCTTGCCGAAACGCGGGCGCGGGCACAGGCGATGATTCTCGCCGGGGTCGTCTATAGCGGCGAGGAAAAGCTCGACAAGGCTGGCCGCACCGTCGCGCCCGACGCACCGCTCGTGGTTCGGGGCCGCGACCATCCCTGGGTATCGCGCGGCGGAATCAAGCTCGACCATGCGATCGCGGCGTTCGCGATCCCGATCGCCGGCCGGACCGCGCTCGACGTCGGCGCTTCGACGGGCGGCTTCACCGACGTGCTGCTCGCACGCGGTGCGGCGCGGGTCTACGCGGTCGACGTCGGCCACGGCCAGCTGGCGTGGAAGCTCCGCACCGATCCGCGGGTGGTCGTGCTCGAGCAAACCAACGCACGCCACCTGACGCGCGCCGCGGTGCCGGAGCCCGTCGGCCTCATCGTCTGCGACGCAAGCTTCATCAGCTTGGCCAAGGTGCTGCCGGCCGCGCTCGCCCTCGCCGCGCTGGGCGCCGATCTGGTGGCGTTGATCAAGCCGCAGTTCGAGGCCGGCCGCGCAAACGTCGGCAAGGGCGGGATCGTACGCGACCCCCGCATCCACGCCGAGGTATGCGCGGCCGTCGAGCGCTGGATCGGCGCACAGCCTGGCTGGCGAACGGCCGGCGTCGTCGAGAGCCCGGTTGCCGGCGCCGACGGCAACAAGGAATTCCTGATCGCGGCCCATCATGAACGCTGATCCGTGCGAGGCGACAATCGCCGACTTGGGCGACCGGGGCGACGGCATCGCTACGGTCGACGGCGCCCCCGTCTATATCGCCGGCGCGTTGCCGGGCGAGCGGGTCCGTTTCGTTCCGCTCGCCGGCGCCGGATCGGAGCGGCGCGGCCGGCTCGACGCGGTGTTGGCGCCGGTGCCCGAGCGGGTCGCGCCGGCCTGCCGCCATTTCGGCGTTTGCGGCGGCTGTGCGGCACAGCACATGGCGGCACCGCTCTACGGTACCTGGAAACAAGCGGTCGTCATCCATGCGCTCGCGCACCGCGGCTTCGTCGCTCCGCCGCTCGCGCCGCTTGTCATGCTGCCGCCGGGGACCCGGCGCCGGGTCAAACTGCGCGCCGAGCGGACGCCGGCCGGCCTCGTTGTCGGCTTTCACGGGCGCCAGTCGCATGACGTGGTCGCGATCGCGGAATGCCCGGTGAGCGTGCCGGCGATTGCCGGGCTGATCGCCCCGCTCGGGCGATTCTTGAACGGTTTGCCGGGCCGGATCGCGCTCGACATCGCGGTGACGGCGACCGAGACCGGGCTCGATGTGATCGTTTCGGGCCCAGCGCGGGCGTCGCGCGATCTTCGTAGCGCGCTCGCGCGCTTCGCCGACGCCGAGAAGCTGGCTCGGGTTGGCTACGCCGCGGACGGCGAGACCTACGAGATCGTTGCCCACCGGACCAGGCCGGTCGTCCGCGCCGGCACCATTCCGGTCGAGCTGCCGCCGCTCGCCTTCCTGCAACCGAGCGTCGCCGGCGAAGCCGCGATTGCGGACGCGGTCGCGGCGGCACTTGGCGATGCCGCGCAGATCGCCGATCTCTTCGCCGGCATCGGCACCTTTGCGCTCCGCGAAGGGATCCGCCGCCGCGTCCACGCCTACGATGCCGATGCCGCGGCAATCGCGGCGCTCACGGCGGCGGCTGGGCGCACCCCGGGGCTCCGCGTCGCCGCCGCGGTCCGCGACTTGTTCCGGCGTCCGCTCGCGGGCGCAGAGCTCGGCGATCTCGATGCCGTCGTGTTCGACCCGCCGCGCCAGGGCGCCAACGCACAGGCGGCCGCGCTAGCGGCGTCGGACGTACCGACCGTGGTCGCGGTCGCCTGCGATGCCGGCACCTTTGCCCGCGACGCGCGTATCCTGGTCGATGGCGGCTATGCGCTCGAACGGGTCGAGCCGATCGATCAATTTCCGTGGACGGCCGAGATCGAGTTGGTGGCGACGTTCCACAAGGCGCGCCGGCGCCGGCCGCGCCGCTAACCTTCCATGCGCAGGATCGGCTTGACCGTCGCGCCTGAGTGCGAATCGGCGACCGCACGGTTGATGTCGGCGAACGGGTAGTAGCGCACCAAGCGGTCGAGCGGAAACCGTCCGCGCCGGTAGTGCGCGATCATCTCGGGGATGAAGAGTTCCGGTACCGCCTGGCCCTCGATGATGCCGTAGACGGTGGCGGCGGCGGCGACGATCGGGCGCGGCGCGAATGGAAACGGCTGGCCGCGGTGCGGCACCGTTACCAGCGCGATCGCCGCGCCCATCGCGAGCGAGGCGAAGGCGTCGCCGAACGCCTGGGCGTCGGCGGTGGTCTCGAGCACATAGTCGGCGCCGCGCGACAGGATCGCCCGAACCTTGGCCGGGACGTCGCCGGCGCGGGCATCGATGGTGTCGGTTGCGCCGACCTCGCGGGCGAGCGCCAAGCGGCCAGGCACGATGTCGATCGCGACGATCGGCGCGGCGCCG
>CAMDOQ010000017.1 GCA_945903685.1 Rhizobium sp. Q54 | reverse complement strand
CGCTCGGCTGCGACCGCAGCCGAGGTCGCGGCATCGTCGAGCGGCGCCACCAAGGCGCGGACCTCGGTATCCCCGGTTCGGCATTCGATCCCGATCGCCCCCTGCCCGGCGGCAGGCAGCATGTCCTCGACGCTCAAGGTCGATGCCTCGCGTTCGACTCGGCCGAGGCGGTCGAGGCCGGCGAGCGCAAGGAGCGTCGCGTCGGCTTCGCCGGCCGCGATCTTGCGCAGCCGCGTCTCGACGTTGCCGCGGAACATGACCACTTTGAGGTCGGGGCGTTGCGCCAGCAGTTGGGCCTGCCGGCGAAGCGACGAGGTTCCCACCACCGCGCCGTGTTTGAGCGTCGCGATCGAGCGCGCGCCGGGTGCGATCAGCACATCGCGCGGGTCGGCGCGCGCCGGCATGGCGGCGAGCATCAAGCCTTCGGGAAGCGCGGTTTCCAGATCCTTGACCGAATGAACCGCGAGATCGAGCGTGCGCGCGCGTAAACCGTCCTCGATCTCTTTCGCGAACAGGCCCTTGCCGCCGACCTCGGCCAACGGGCGGTCCTGGATGCGATCGCCGCTGGTCTTGACGATCACCACCTCGAGCCGGTCGGCGAGCTTCGGGTCATGGGTCAGCAGCAGGCGCTTGACGGCCTCGGTCTGAACGAGCGCGAGCGGACTGCCGCGCGTGCCGATGCGAAAGCGCCGTGCCAAGCGTATCTCCTTCTTCGTCCGGTCGCCGTTGTCAGGGTCCGGGCGCGATGCTAGAGCCTCGAGCCGCGCCGGTCGACGGCGCTGATGGATGGCCCGTGATCGTTCTCGGCATCGAAACAAGTTGCGACGAAACCGCGGCCGCGGTGGTCGACGATACGCGCCGCATCCGCGCCGAGACGGTGCTCTCGCAAACCGCGGAGCATCGCCCCTATGGCGGTGTGGTGCCGGAAATCGCCGCCCGCAGCCACATCGATCATCTCGACCGCCTGATCGGCGAGGTGATGGCGGAAGCCGGGGTGGCCTACCGCGACCTCGATGGCATCGCCGCCACCGCGGGGCCCGGCCTGATCGGCGGGCTGATCGTCGGCCTGATGACCGGGAAGGCGATCGCCGCCGTGCACGCGCGCCCGTTCGTCGCCGTCAATCATCTCGAGGCGCACGCGCTCTCGGCGCGGCTCCTGAGCGCGGTGCCGTTCCCCTACCTCCTGCTCTTGATTTCGGGCGGTCATTGCCAACTCCTGGTGATCGAGGGCGTCGGCCGCTACCGCCGGCTCGGCACCACGATCGACGATGCGGTCGGCGAAGCGTTCGACAAGGGCGCCAAGATGCTGGGGCTCGGCTATCCGGGCGGGCCGGCGATCGAGGCCGCAGCCGCCACCGGCGACCCCGATCGCTTCCAGCTTCCGCGTCCGCTCATCGGCCGGCCCGGATGCGACTTCTCGTTCGCCGGCCTCAAGACCGCGCTGGTTCACGCGGTGCGCGCCGCAGCGCCGCTCGATGCCGCGACCGTGGCCGACCTGGCCGCCGCTCTGCAGACCGCGATCGGCGATGTCCTTTGCGATCGCACCCGGCACGCGCTCGCGGCTTATCGCGTCGCCCGGCCGGCCGAGCCGACGTTGGTCGTTGCCGGCGGCGTCGCCGCCAACCGCTATCTCCGCGACCGCCTGGCCGCGCTTGCCGCCGAAACCGATGTGACGTTACACATCCCGCCGCCACGGCTTTGCACGGACAACGCGACGATGGTGGCGTGGGCCGGGATCGAACGGTTGCAAGCCGGGCTCAGCGATCGGCTCGATGCGCCGGCGCGCGCGCGCTGGCCGTTGGACCCGGCCGCCGCGCCCGGCGCTAAAGCCTGATAGCATCGGGCTCGTCATGATGGTCGTGATCTTCGAGGTCGAAACCAAGCCCGGGCGAAGCGGCGATTATTTCGCGCTGGCGCAAGCGCTTCGCGCCGAGCTCGAGCGCATCCCAGGGTTCGTGAGCGTCGAGCGCTTCCGGCACGTGACCGCGCCCGAGAAGTTCGTCTCGATCTCGACCTGGCGCGACGAGGCCGCGGTCCGGGCGTGGCGCGAACACGCCGAGCATCGCGCCGCGCAGGCGCGCGGCAAGGACGATATCTTCGCCGACTTCCGGATCCGAGTAACCGAGGTCGTGCGCGATTATTCGATGGCCGACCGGACCGGGTGATGGCGCCGGTCGGGGTCATCGGCGCGGGCGCCTGGGGGACGGCGCTCGCCAACGCGATCGCCGCCAACGGCCACGCTGTGACCCTGTGGGCGCGCGAGCCCGAGGTCGTCGGCGCGATCAACCGCGATCATCGCAACCCCGATTTTCTTCCCGGCATCGCGCTGTCGCCGGCGGTACGCGCGACCGCGATCCTGGCCGAGGCGGCGGGACCGGCGGCCGTGTTCCTCGCCGCGCCGGCCCAGCACGTGCGCGCGATCGTGGCACCGATCGCGGCGACATTGCGCGGGAAGCGGCTGGTCCTCTGTGCCAAGGGCCTCGAGACCGCGACCGGCGCGCTGATGTCGGAGATCGTCGCGGCGGCGGTGCCGGCCGCAACCGTCGCGGTGCTGTCAGGGCCGACATTCGCGCATGAAGTCGCTGCCGGACAGCCGACCGCGGTGACGCTCGCCTGTCGCGATCCGGCGGCCGGTGCCGCCCTGGTCGAACTGGTGGGGAGCCGCACGTTCCGCCCTTACCTTTCGCGCGATCCGGTCGGCGCCCAGGTCGGCGGCGCCGTCAAGAACGTCCTCGCGATCGCCTGCGGCATCGTCGCCGGCAAGGTCTTGGGCGACAACGCCCGCGCGGCACTCATCACCCGCGGTTTCGCCGAGATGCTGCGCTTCGGCCGCGCGCTCGGCGCCGAAGCCGAGACGCTGATGGGGCTGTCGGGATTGGGTGATCTCGTCCTCACCTGCACCGGGACCGCGTCGCGCAACTATTCGTTGGGCTTCGCCCTCGGCCAAGGCGCCGACCTCGGCCGCTACCTCGGCGAGCGCCGCTCGGTCGCCGAAGGCGTCTACAGCGCCGGCGCGGTGGTGGCGCGCGCCGCGACCTTGGGGGTCGAAATGCCGATCGCGGGCGCGGTCGATGCCATCGTCAATCGCGGCACCGCAGTCGATGCCGCAATCGCCGCGCTCCTCGCCCGTCCGTTCCGCGCCGAGAGCGAAACGCGCTCGTAGCGCGCAAACAGTGGATTCGCGCCCGCCGATTGCCTAGAGTGCGCGCGTTTTTCGCGAGCGACCATGGCCTACTGGCTGATGAAGACCGAGCCCTCGACCTACGCCTGGGACGACCAGGTGAAGAAGGGCGTCGAGTCGTGGAACGGCGTCCGCAACTTCCAGGCGGCGTCGAACATGAAAAAGATGGCGGTCGGCGAACAATGCTTTTTCTATCACTCGGGCGAAGGCAAGGAAATCGTCGGCATCGTCGCGGTTGCGCGCACGTATTATCCCGATCCGACCGATAAAAGCGGTCGCTTCGGCATGGTCGACGTCAAGACGGTCAAGGCGTTCAAGCAGCCGGTGACGCTCGCCGCGATCAAGGCCGAGCCCAAGCTCGGGCACCTGGCGTTGGTGCGCCAGTCGCGGCTTTCGGTGATGCCGGTCGACGACGCGGCGTGGAAGCTGATCTGCAAGATGGGGGGTGTCTAGCCGTGAGCGACGAGCAGCCGGCGCCGCGCGCCTTGAACCCGCTTGAGGCGCGCGAGGTCAATCGGCCCCAGCCCGGACACGTCCTCTGCCAACTCGCCGAGATACCCGATGGCGAGACCAAGGCCTTTAATTTCGGTAAGGGCTTCGAGCAGTACAAGATGTTCGTGCTTCGCCGCGGCGAAGCCCTGTTCTCGTATGCCAACAATTGCCCGCACGTTCACGGTCCGCTCGACTGGCGGCCGGGCGAGTTCCTGACCGAGGACAACGAGTTCATCATTTGCGCCATGCACGGCGCGATCTTCCGGATCGAAGACGGCCGCTGCGTCGCCGGCCCGTGCCACGGCCATTATTTGTCGGCGGTACCGGTTGCCGTCGTCGACGGCCGCATCGTCGTCGTCGAACGCTGAGCGGCCGATGTTTCCGCCGGTCGCGCCCAAACCGGGCGATACGTTGTGCGCGCTCGCCGAGATTCCGGACGGCGGCACCTGGTCGCGACTCTATGGCGAGGCGCGCGAGATCTTTCCGATCGTGGTCGCGCGCAAGGGCGAGCGTCTATACGCCTACGTCAACGTCTGCCCGCACCAATTTCTCCCCCTCGACGGTTACCAAGGCGAGTTCCTGACCGACGACGGCGACCACCTCTATTGCATGCAGCACGGTGCGGTGTTCCGGCTGGACGACGGCGTCTGCATCGAAGGCCCGTGCGGCGGCCGGCGCCTGCTGGCGTTCGCAGTCGAGGTCCGCGGGGCCGACGTTGTCATGGGCCGCTGGCCGGATCCGCCGCCCCGGCCTCCGGCTGACCCGAACGACCGCAGCCCGCCTAATCGCGCCCGATGACGGGCGCCGCCTTCGGCAAGAATCGCGGCCTCGTGCTGACGCTCGGCGCGCTCTCGGCGTTCGGGCCGATGTCGATCGACATGTACTTGCCGAGCCTCCCCACCATCACGCGCGAGTTCGCGACCGATCAGGCGAGCGTTCAGCTGACGCTATCCTCGCTCCTGGTCGGCTTCGCGCTGGCGCAGCTCTTCTACGGGCCGATCTCCGACCGCTATGGCCGGCGCTGGCCGTTGATCGCCGGCATTTCGCTCTATTCGCTGGCAAGTCTTGCCTGCGCCGTCGCCGCCAACGTCGAGACCATGATCGTCGCCCGCTTCGTCCAGGGCTTCGGCGGGGCGGTCGGGCCGGTGCTGGCGCGGGCGATCGTGCGCGATCTGTTCGACAAGAACGAATCGGCGCGAATGCTCTCGTTCCTGTTCTTGGTGATGGCGGCGGCACCGCTGTTGGCGCCAGCGCTCGGCGGCCAGATTCTGACTTTCTTCGGCTGGCGCACGGTGTTTTGGATCCTCGCCGGGTTCGGCGTGCTGTGTATCGCCCTGGTCGTGTTCGTGCTCGCCGAGACGCTGCCCGCCGATCGCCGCACCAGCCACAACGCGCTCGACATGGCGAAGTCCTACGGCGAACTCCTCGTCCACAAACGGTACCTCGGCTACGCCTTCGCCAGCGGCTTCATCCTGGCCGGGATGTTCGTCTACATCTCGTGGTCGCCGTTCGTGTTCATCGACGGCTTCGGCGTGCCGCCGCAGTTTTTCTTCCTGATTTTCTCGACCAACGTTCTCGGCATGATGGTGTGCGCGAGCCTGAACAGCCGCTTCGTCATGCTATGGGGCGTCGACCGCATGCTGCTGTTCTCGACGCTGTGGGCGGCGGCGTGGGCGTGCCTGATGGCGGTTCTCGCCGGGTCAGCCTGGGGCGGGCTGTACGCGATCACGATCCCGCTCTTTTTCTACCTGATGACGATCGCGGTCACCGCCGCCAACGGCACCGCCGGCGCGCTCGCCGATTTCCCGCACATGGCCGGCACGGCCTCGGCGTTGATGGGGACCATCCACTATGCGTTGGGCGCGATCATGGGTGCCGCGGTCGGGCTGGTGTTCGACGGCGATGCGCTGCCGATGGCGGGCGCGATCGCGATCGCCGGCGCGGTCGCGCTGTTGGCGCGGCTGTTCTTGATCGTCAAGCAAGACGAGCGGTCGCCCTTGCCGGGCGGGCGCGGTCTTCGCCTATAATCCGCCCCGAGCCAATAAGCGCCCGCCAGCGGCGCGAGGAGGAAACCGATGTGCGCGGATACCGTCTACAAGGTCCCGAGCGAGTGGAAGAAGAAGACCTGGTGCACGAACGACCAGTACCTCGGGCTCTACAAGCGCTCGCTCGACGACCCCGAAGGCTTCTGGGCCGAGCAAGCCAAACGCATCGACTGGATCAAGCCGCCAACCAAGATCAAGGACGTGAGCTACACCGGCGATGTCCGCATCCGCTGGTATTACGACGGCGTCCTCAATATCTCGGCTAATTGCATCGACCGCCACCTCGCCAAACGCGGGGGCCAGACTGCGATCATCTGGGAAGGCGACGATCCCAACGTTTCGAAGAAGATTACCTACCGGGAGCTGCATGCCGAGGTCTGCCGCTTCGCCAATGTCCTCAAGGCCCAGGGCGTCAAGAAAGGCGATCGCGTCACCATCTACCTGCCGATGATCCCCGAGCTCGCCTACGCGATGCTCGCCTGCGCGCGGATCGGTGCCGTGCACTCGATCGTGTTCGGCGGCTTCTCGCCCGAGTCCTTGGCCGGACGCATTCTCGATGCCGACTGCGCGGTGGTGATCACCGCCGACGAGGGACTGCGCGGCAGCCGGCCGATCCCGCTCAAGGCCAATACCGACGAAGCACTGAAGAAGTGCCCCGGCGTCAAAAGCGTCGTCGTGGTCAAACGCACCGGCGGCAAGATCGCCTGGGTCGAAGGGCGCGACCGCTGGTACCACGACGTGGCGGCCACAGCGTCGGCCGACTGCCCGCCCGAGCCGATGGGCGCCGAAGATCCGCTCTTCATTCTCTACACCTCGGGTTCGACCGGAAAGCCCAAGGGCGTGCTCCACACTACCGGCGGCTATGCGGTCTACACCTCGATCACCCACCAGTACGTGTTCGACTACCATGACGGCGACATCTACTGGTGCACCGCCGACATCGGCTGGGTGACCGGCCATAGCTACATCATCTATGGGCCGCTTTCGAACGGCGCGACCACGATCATGTTCGAGGGCGTGCCGAACTATCCCGATCCCGGCCGTTTCTGGCAGGTGGTCGACAAGCATCAGGTCAATATTTTCTACACCGCGCCGACGGCGATCCGCGCGCTCATGCGCGAAGGCGATGCGTGGGTGACCAAGGCGTCGCGAAAGTCACTCCGGCTCTTGGGCACGGTCGGTGAGCCGATCAATCCGGAGGCGTGGGAGTGGTATCACCGCGTCGCCGGCGAACGGCGCTGCCCGATCGTCGACACGTGGTGGCAGACCGAAACCGGCGGCATCTTGATCACGCCGTTGCCGGGCGCCACGGACCTGAAACCCGGCTCGGCCACGCGGCCGTTCTTCGGCATCCGCCCGGTGATCGTCGACGGCGAAGGCAAGGAACTGGCCGGCGCCACCGCCGGCAACCTTTGCATCGCCGACTCCTGGCCCGGACAGATGCGGACGGTGTTCGGCGATCATCAACGCTTCATCGACACCTATTTCTCGGCGTTCAAGGGCCGATATTTTACCGGCGACGGCTGCCGGCGCGACGCCGACGGCTACTACTGGATCACCGGACGGGTCGACGACGTCATCAATGTCGCCGGCCACCGCCTCGGCACCGCCGAGATCGAGAGCGCGCTGGTCGGCCACACCAACGTCGCCGAAGCCGCTGTGGTCGGCTACCCGCACGACATCAAGGGCCAGGGTATCTACGCCTACGTCACCCTGAAGCTCGGCGTGGCCGAGACCGACGAGCTCAAGAAAGAACTCGTCCAGTGGGTGCGCAAGGAGATCGGCCCGATCGCAACGCCGGATCTCATCCAATGGGCGCCGGGTCTGCCGAAGACGCGTTCGGGCAAGATCATGCGGCGTATTCTCCGCAAGATCGCGGCCAACGAGTACAAGGACCTCGGCGACACGACGACGCTCGCCGACCCAGCGGTCGTCGACAATCTGGTCAAGAACCGCGCCAACGTCGGCTAGTAGTACCGGCTATCGCGGAAACGTGAGTCGAGCGGACGCTCTGCGTTAAGCCCTCATGGTGAGCGTGTCGAACCATGAGGGTCCTCGTCCTTCGACGAGCTCAGGACGAGGGTTTCTTCGAACCTTCGCTGTGTCATCGATCTGTGATTCCGAGTACTTGCGCCGCGGGCCGGAGGATTTTCGATTGCGGAGCGCGACGGTCGACGCCAGGGACGGTCGATGATTCCGGAAGGCTTGGTTGCCCCGGACCTCGCGCTCGCGCTCGCCATCGCCGTACTCGCCGGCGTCACCCGCGGCTTCGCCGGCATCGGCTCGGGCTTCATCATGATGCCGCTCTTCAGTCTGCTGTTCGGGCCGCTCGAGGCGGTGATCATCGTCTGCCTGTTGGATGCGTTCGGCTCGGTGCAGATGTTTCCGTGGGCGCTGCCGCGGACCGATTGGCGCAAGGTGAGTTATCTCGCGCTCGGAAGTGCTGCGCTGATCCCGGTCGGCACGCTTCTCCTCCTCAATCTCGATCAGGAGCTGATGCGGCGCACGATCGGCGTCGTCGTGATCGGCTTCACCGCTTTTCTGATGACGGGCTGGCGCTACCGCGGCCCGGACGGGATTTCGGTTTCGCTCGGGATCGGCGGCTTGGCCGGCCTGTTGTCGGGCGGAACCGGCATGGGCGGGCCACCGGTGATCGCCTACCTGCTCGCGACCTCGGCGACCGCCGAGAAGGTCCGCGCCAACATCGTGAGTTATTTCCTGCTGCTCGTGACCTTCATCGTCCTCGCCTTCGCCTGGAACGGTGCCGTCACCGAAATCAGCCTTTGGCGCACCGGTGCGCTGCTGCCGGCCTTTCTGGCTGCGCTCTGGGTCGGCGCCAAGCTCTACCCGCTCGCTGCCGAGCGTACGTTTCGCCGCGTCGCCTACACCTTGATGATGCTCTCGGGCATCACCGCGCTGGTGCGTTAGGGAGTGCGCGATGGAAGTTCTGACGCTCGATCTCGCGTTGGCCGCCGCGATCGCCGCCGGGGCGGCGCTCGCCAAAGGCTTCGCCGGTTTCGGCGGCGGCATGATCATGATGCCGTTGCTGGCGCTCATTTACGGACCGATCGAAGCGGTCGCAATCGTCACCATCCTCGAGGGTCTGGCGACCTATCAACTGCTGCCGCGCGCGCTCCCGAAAACCGAGTGGCGCGAGATTGCGCCGCTCGCCGCGCTTACCGCTCTTTTCACGCCGGTCGGCGTGTGGGCGTTGATCTCGCTCGACGCGGCGTTGATGCGGCGGCTGATCGGCGGACTGGTGGTCGCGTTCGCCCTGATCGCGCTGTCGGGCTGGCGCTACAGCGGACCGACCCGACCCGCGCTGACGCTGGGCGTCGGTTCGTTCGCCGGACTCTTGATGGGCGGGACCGGCTTGGGCGGGCCGCCCGTTCTCCTCTATATGCTGGCGCGCGCCGGCGCGGCCGATCGCGCCCGCGCCGGCATCATCAGCTATTTCGCCATCACGATCACCGTGCTGTTCGCGGCGCTGCTGTGGCAGGGGACGATCGGCGCGCCGACGCTGTGGCGATCGGCCGTCCTGACGCCGCTATTCCTGGCTGGAACCTGGCTCGGCAGCCGGTTCTACGGCCGCGCCAATGACCAGACGTTCCGCCGCGTTGCGCTCTCGCTCCTGGTCGTGGCGGGCGCGACCGCCATTGTCGGTTGAGCCGTGAGCGCGGTCTTCGCCCCCGATTTGGCCCTGGCCGCGGCGATCGCGATCGCCGGCGGCATCATCAAGGGCTTCGCCGGGTTCGGCGGCGGCATCTTCATGATGCCGCTCTTGACCGTCCTCTACGGTCCGGTCGAGGCCGTGGCGATGGTGCTGCTGCTCGAGGTACCGACCACGTTCCAGTTGTTGCCGCGCGCGATCCGCGAAACCAACTGGACGATGTCGCTCCCGATTTCGGCCGGACTGTTGCTCACGATCCCGCTGGGTTCGCTCGTCCTCCTCAACGCCGATCCGGATTGGATTCGCCGCGGCATGGGTACGGTCGTGATCGTGTTCAGCGTCGTCATGTACGCCGGCTGGCGCTATCCCGGTCCCTTCAACCGCCTGGCGTCGTTCGTGACCGGCTTGCTCGCCGGATTCGCCGCCGGCGCGGCGGCGATGGGCGGCACCATCACCGGGCTCTATATGCTGTCCTCGTCCGATGACAGCGCGCGCATCCGCGGCAGCAATCTCTTGTTCGCCGCCGTCATCATCGCCTTCCTCCTCGCGCTCCTGGCGTGGTTCGAGGCGATCCTGGCGGTAACGGTGTGGCGCTCGGCCTTGCTGGCGCCGGTCGTGATCGCGGGCGCGTGGGCCGGAACCCACTTCTTCGACCGCTCGAACGAGCGGCTGTTTCGTCACGTCGCCCTCGGCGTGATCGCCGTGTCCGGCCTGACCGCGCTCGTCAAATGATCGCCGCCCTCCTCCACGAGATCGCGACCCCGGCCTTCGTCATCGCCGCCATCGCCATCGCCGCCTCCGGCATCGTCAAGGGTTTCGCCGGCTTCGGCGTCGCGATGGTCGGCGGCCCGGTGCTCGCCGTCCTTTACTCGCCGGTCGAGGCGATCGCCACCATCCTCGCGCTCGAACTCGTGACCGCCGCCCAACTGGTGCCGCGGGCCGCGGCGCGCGCCGAATGGCCGATCGTCGTGCCGCTCGTGCTCGCGAGCTGGCTCACGGTACCGATCGGCTCCTATTTCCTGGTCGCGTTCGACCCGCTGCTCGTCCGCCGTGCGATCGCCGCGACCGCTTTTCTGTTCGCCCTCGTCATGCTGTTCGGCGCCCGCTACCGCGGCCGCCAGTCGCTGCCGATCAGTTTGGGCATCGGCGTCGGCAGCGGTGTCATCACCGGCGCCACCGGGATGGGAAACCCGCTGCTCATCCTTTACGTCCTGGTCGGCAGCGCGCCGGCCGAGCGGCTGCGCGCCGACATCGTGATGCTCTCGTTCCTGATGGTGTCGGCCGCGGCGGTGTCGCTCCTCGTCAACACCGAACTCGCCCCGGCCGCGCTGGTGCGCGCGGCGGCGCTGGTCCCGGTCGTGGTGGTTGCGACCATGGTCGGCGCCAAGTTGTTCGGCCGCGTCAGCGACACCTTATTCCGCCGTTTCGCGCTCGCCGCGATCGTCGCCACCGCCCTGGCCGCCTTGATCGTCTGATGCCGATCGACATCCTCTCCGGCGAGTTCCTGTATCTCGCCGCGATCGCCGCGATCGCCGGTGTGCTGCGCGGATACACCGGCTTCGGCTCGGCGATGGTGATATCGCCGCTGTGGGCGATCGCGATTGGTCCGGCCCAGGCGATCGCGACCCTGATCCTGCTCGAAGTCGCGGTCTCGTTCCAGCTGTTGCCGCGCGCGCTTCGCAGCACCGATTGGCGTCTGATCGGCCTCTTGATCGTGTCGGCCGCGCTCGCGGTGCCGCTCGGGGTGTGGGCCTTGGTCACCGTCGATCCGGCGACGATCCGGCGTGTCATCGGCTTGGTCGTCTTGGTGTGGGCGGGAGCGATGCTGTGGGGGGTCCGCTACACCGGGAAACTCTCGACCGGCGCCACGCTCGGGATCGGCGCAACCTCGGGCGTGCTCATGGGAGCGACCGGGCTGGGCGGGCCGCCGATTCTGATTTACCTGTTTTCGACCCCGGCCCGAGCCGAGTCGAACCGCGCCAACATCATCGTTTTCTTTGCGATCATCTGCGTCTATCTGGTGGGTGCGTTCGCGGTGGGCGGTATCTACACCGCAGCGACCTGGTGGCGCGCGGCGCTGATGGCGCCGATCTTCTTGGGCGCAGCTTGGATCGGGGCCAATCTGTTCGACAAGTCGAGCGATGCGACGTACCGCCGCGTCGCCCTGGTTTTTCTGCTGGTCGTCGGGCTGGTGACGCTGGCGATCTGACCGGGTCGGGGTCAGAAGTCGACGGCGATGCCTTTGCGCTCCCAATCGCCGTAGCGCGTCGGCTCCAGCCCGTTCGGGCCGCCATACTCGTTGGCCGGATCGGGGTAGACGCCCTCGACCGGCGGCGGCGTCCCGGTCGACGTCGCCGGCGGCAGGGTTTCGGTCGCCGTCGTCGGCGTCGCGGTCGATGGCGACGGCTCCGGGGCCGGCGGCGACACGGCCGCAGTGGCACCGATCGGCAGAGTGGCGGGTTTGGTTGGTATCGACATCATCTTGGGGCTGGAAAGGTCGGCAGTTGTCACTACATTGAATAGCGCATTTCGAGCTTCAGCGTCAGCAATCGCGACCAATCCATCGTCATGACCGGCTACGTTCGTACCGCCCTCTTCCTCGCGGCGTTGACCGCGCTGTTCCTCGCCATCGGTTTCATGCTGGGCGGCGAAGGGGGCATGCTGATCGCGTTCGCGCTGGCGTTGGCGATGAACCTGTTCGCCTACTGGAACTCGGACAAGATGGTTCTTTCGATGTACGGGGCGCGCGAGGTCGACCATCGCAGCGAGCCGGCTTTGTTCGGCATCGTCGAGCAGCTGGCGCGCCGCGCCGCGCTGCCGATGCCGCGCGTCTACGTGATCGACAGCGATCAGCCGAACGCCTTCGCCACCGGGCGCGACCCCGCGCACGCGGCGGTGGCGGCGACCACCGGGCTGCTCCGCAACTTGAGCGCCGAGGAGATCGCCGGCGTGATGGCGCACGAGCTCGCACACGTCAAGAATCGCGATACCCTGATCATGACCATTACCGCGACCATCGCCGGGGCGATCGGCATGCTCGCCAACTTCGCGATGTTGTTCGGCGCCAGCCGCGGCGGCGAGCGCGGCGGCAGCCCGCTCGGGATGATTGGGACCATCCTGATCATGATCCTGGCGCCGATCGGCGCCATGCTGGTGCAAATGGCGATCAGTCGGAGCCGCGAATACGATGCCGACCGCATCGGCGCGGCGATCGCCGGGAAGCCCTTGTGGCTCGCGACGGCGCTCGAGAAACTCCATTCCGCCGCCAAGCGGATCGACAACCCGGCAGCCGAAGCCAATCCGGCGACCGCGCATCTCTTCATCGTCAATCCGCTGCATGCGCACGCGGTCGACGGTCTGTTCTCGACCCATCCGTCGATCGAGAACCGGGTGCGGCGTCTTCGCGAGATGGCGGGCGTCGCCGGTCCGTGGGGATAAACCCGAGCGGCGACCAAAGCCGCAGGATCGCGCTCGACCTGTTGAGCGCGATCGTCGATCAGGGCAGTCCGCTCGATGAAGTCTTCGAGCGCGCCCTCAGCCCGCGCGGCGCGCTCGCGGTCCTGCAGCCGCGCGACCGGTCTTTCGTCCGCAACCTCGTCACCACGACGATCCGCCGCCTGGGCCAGATCGACGCCGTGCTCGCGCATTTCGCCGAGCGCGCGATCCGGCCGGCCGGCGTCCGCAACGTGCTCCGGCTCGGTGCCGCGCAACTCCTGTTCCTCCGCACCCCGGCGCACGCCGCAACCACGACCGCCGTCGCCCTGGTCGAGGCGCCGCCGCTCCGGGGGTTCGTCAACGCGGTCCTGCGCCGGATCGCAACCGAGGGCGACCCGCTGGTCGCGACGCAAGACGCGGCACGGCTGACGACGCCGGCGTGGTTGTGGGAGGGCTGGACCGCCGCCTACGGCGAAGCCGGCGCCAGCGCGATCGCCGCCGCCCACCTGGTCGAGCCGCCGCTCGACCTTACCCTCAAGGATCCCGCGAGCACGGCCGTCTGGGCCGAGCGGTTGAGCGCCCGCATTCTCCCGACCGGGAGCCTGAGGCTCGCCCACGCCGGCACTATCACCGCCCTTCCCGGCTATAAGGCCGGGGCTTGGTGGGTCCAGGATGCCGCAGCCGCCTTGCCGGTGCGGCTCTTGGGCGAGATCAAGAGCCGCGCCGTCATCGATCTCTGCGCCGCGCCCGGGGGCAAGACCGCGCAGCTCGCCGCCGCCGGCGGCCGGGTCGTCGCGCTCGACATCGCCCGGGGCCGGCTCGGGCGGCTTCGCGACAATCTCGACCGGACCGGTCTGCGCGCCGTCGTCATCGAAGCCGATGCCACGACGTGGTCGCCCACGACCGCCGGGTTCGGGCCGGCGGACGCGGTTCTGCTCGATGCCCCTTGCTCCGCAACCGGAACGCTCCGCCGCCATCCCGATATCGCCCTCCACAAAAGCGCGGCCGACGTCGCGCGCATGGCCGACCTCCAGGACCGGCTGCTCGCCAACGCCGCGACCATGGTGAAACCGGGCGGGTTGCTGGTGTTCTGCAGTTGCTCGCTCGAACCGGCGGAAGGCCCGCTCCGGATCGCGGCCTTCCTCGAGCGCGAAGCCGGCTTCCTGCGCCGGCCGATTACGGACGCCGAGTTCGCCGGTGTAGCGCCGTTCGTGACGCCCGAGGGCGATTTGCGCACGCTACCCTCGCAGTGGGCCGAGCACGGCGGCATCGACGGTTTTTTCATCGCCCGGCTGGTCCGCGCAGCGTGAGCGCGGCTTGATGAGGCCGACCCAAGCTGGTAGGAGAGCGCCGATGCCGCGTGACACGCCGCGCTCCCCGCGTCGGGTTCGGATCGCCCCGTCGATTCTGTCGGCCGATTTTGCCCGCCTCGGCGAGGAGGTTGCGGCGATCGAAGCGGCGGGCGCCGACTACGTCCACTTCGACGTCATGGACGGGCACTTCGTCCCCAACATCACGATCGGCCCGGCGGTGATCAAGGCGCTCCGGCCACACTCGAAGCTCGTGTTCGACGTCCACCTGATGATCGCCCCGGTTGATCCCTACGTCGCCGCCTTCGTCGACGCTGGCGCCGATTTGATCACCGTCCACGCCGAAGCCGGGCCGCATCTTCACCGCACGCTGCAGCTGGTGCGGGCGCAAGGCGTCAAGGCCGGTGTCTCGCTCAACCCGGCAACGCCGCCCGAAGCGATCGCATCGGTGGTGGCCGAGGTCGACCTGATCCTGGTAATGAGCGTCAATCCGGGGTTCGGCGGACAGCAGTTCATCCCGAGCCAGATCGCCAAAATCGAAACCATTCGCGCCATGATCGATCGATCGGGACGCACGGTCGAACTCGAGGTCGACGGCGGCGTCACCGCGGAGAACGCCGCCCGCCTGATCGCCGCCGGCGCCGACGTTCTGGTCGCTGGCACCGCCACATTCGCCGGCGGCCGCGCCCACTACGCCGCCAACATCGAACGTCTCCGCACCGCGGCAGCTACGTGACGGACGGGCTCCTCACGAACGCCTATTACGCGACCCGGCTCTACGAGCTCACGCTCGGCACCAAGCCGGCGGTACTCGACCGCGTGCCAGTCGATGCTTGGCTGGGCGAACCCTTGAACGCCAACGCCATGTTCCAAGGCCGCTACAGCGCGGCCGGTCAGGAGGTCGTCAATCCCAACCAGGCGCCCTGGCATCTCGACGCCGGGCCGGCGTGGCGGGCGTTTTTCAACGGCTTCGAGTGGCTGCGCGACTTTCGCGCCGTCGGCGGCAACGTCGCCCGGCAGCGCGCGCGCGAACTCACCCAAAGCTGGCTCCTCGCCAACCCGCGTTGGTCGGCGACGGTATGGCGCCCGGATGTGCTCGGGCGACGGGTCGCGGCTTGGATTCACCATAGCGACTTTCTCCTGAACGGCGGCAAGGCCGAATTCGTCGCGCCGTTCTTGTTGAGCCTCGGTCGCCAGGTACGGCACCTCCGCCGCATGGCCGGCAAGGGTCCCTCCGGCCACCGCAAACTCACGGCCATCGTCGGGCTCAATGTCGCTGCGATCGCGATCGCCGGAGCCGCGCGCTGGCGCGACCATGCCCAACGCCTGCTCGAGGACGAAATCGCGCGCCAGGTACTGGCGGATGGCGGTCACGTCGAGCGCAATCCGAGCGTCCATTTCACGGTGTTGCGCGATCTGATCGGGCTCCGGTTGGCGCTCGCCGAGGCCCGGGTCGAACCGTCGGCCGCGATCGTGGCCGCGATCGTGGCCGCGATCGAGCGCATGACGCCGATGCTCCGTTTTTTCCGGCACGGCGATGGCGCGCTCGCGCTATTCAACGGCGGCGGCGAGGAAGCAGCGAGCGCGATCGATGCGACGCTCGCCCGTGCCGAAAGCCGCGGCCGCCCCCCGGTCTCGGCGCACGCGAGCGGATTCGAACGGCTCGCCGCCGGCCGCACGACCCTCGTCCTCGATGCCGGTGCGCCGCCGCCAACGCCCTACGATACTTCCGCCCACGCCGGCTGTTTGAGCTTCGAAATGAGCATCGGCGGCGACCGCCTGATCGTGAACTGCGGCGCGCCGCTCGCACCGGAGTCGCCGTGGGCTGAGCCGTTACGCGCGACGGCCGCGCACACGACCGTCGTCCTCGCCGACACCAACGCGCTCGATCTCCGCCCCGGCAGCGGCGTGCGCCGCCGCCCCAAGGCGATCGCCGCGACGCGCCGCGACGGCGACGACGGCACCCAGACGGTCGAGGCCCGCCACGACGGCTATGCCGCCAATTTCGGCGTCGAGCATCACCGCCGTCTCACGCTGCATCGGACCGGGGATCGCGTCACCGCCGAGGACCGGCTGGTGGCGAGCCCCGGCCACCCGCCATCGTCGACGGCGGTGGCGCCGTTCGTCGCCCGATTTCATCTTCACCCCGACGTGCGCGCCTCGCTCCAACAGGATCGCCGCGCCGTCATCCTGCGCCTGGCGCGCGGCACTGGCTGGGTGTTCGAGGCCGAGAACGGCGATCTCGCGATCGAGGAGAGCATTTATCTCGGCCGCGGCCAGCCGCGGCGCACGAGCCAGATCGTCATGTCGGGAACGGTCGCGGCCGGCGCCGGGTTCAGCTGGTCACTCGCCCGGGTCGGCGACTGATCGCGGCCGATTAGAGCTGCCAGCGGCGGAGCCCATCGGGAAGGGCGAGACCGCGCCACATGCCCTTGATATCGGCGACGAGGCCGCGCGGGACCAAGAGCGCCGCCAGATCCGTGGCCGTCATTGCCGCGTAATCCCGGTGCGCCACCGCGCCGACGATCGCATCGTAAGGCGCGCCGCCGGCAAGCGTCGCCACCAGCTCGAGCCGGTAGTGTTCATGGGCCTCGGCTGTGTCGGCCAACGGGTCATGAACGTCGACCGTGTGCCGGCGCGCGCGCAACCCTTCGATTACGTGCACGACTTTGGTGTTGCGCAGGTCGGGCACGTTTTCCTTGAAGGTGAGCCCGCACACCAGGATCTTGGCCTTGGGCGCGAGCAGCGCGTCGATGCGCTCGGCGATGAAGCCGCCCATGCCGTCGTTGGTGCGCCGCCCGGCCAGGATTACGGTCGGGTCGTACCCGATCTGCTGCGCACAATAGGACAGATAAAACGGGTCGACGCCGATGCAGTGACCGCCGACTAGGCCGGGCGCGAAGCCGAGGAAGTTCCACTTGGTGCGGGCGGCATCGAGCACGTCGTAGGTCGAGAGCCCGAGCTTCTGAAAGATCATCGTCACTTCGTTGATGAAGGCGATGTTGATGTCGCGCTGGGCGTTTTCGATGACTTTGGCCGCTTCAGCGGTCTTGATGTCGCGGGCGACGAACACGCCGCCGCGGGTGACGGTGCCGTAGACCTCGCGCAGCAGCTCGATCACGGCCGGCGTCTGGCCGGCAATGACCTTGGTAATTCGATCGACGGTGTGCTCGCGATCGCCCGGATTGATGCGCTCGGGCGAGTAGCCCAGGAAAAAGTCGCGGCCGCAGACTAGGCCCGAGGCACGCTCGAGGTCGGGGCCGCAGATATCCTCGGTGACACCCGGATAGACGGTGCTTTCAAACACGACGGTCGCGCCCCGCTTGAGCGCACGGCCGATGGTTGCGCACGCCGCTCTGACGGCGCCGAGATCGGGCTGGTTGTCGTCGTCGACTGGGGTCGGCACCGTCACGATCACGAGGTCGGCGCGCTTGATCGCCGCCGGATCGTCGGTGAGTTTCAGGGTCGAGGCCGCGAGCACGTCCTTGGCGATTTCGCGGGTGCGGTCGCGGCCGGCCTTGAGCTCGGCGATACGACGGGCGTCGATATCGAACCCGGTCACGGGGTAGCGGCGCGCCAGCGCGACCGCCAACGGCAGGCCGACATAGCCGAGGCCGACGACACAGATTTCGTGTAGGTTCGCGTTCATTTTCGGGCGGGGTGGTGCGACCGCGCTTCGTAGCGGCGAGCGCCCGGGTTGTCAAACCGCACCGGCCTGCGACCAGCGAGCGACCACTCGATCGACGATGTGCGGATTGACCGGCTTTATCGACCTCCAGCACCGGCGCGACGGCGGCGTGCTCGGCCGCCTGGTCCAGACCATGACGGCGACCCTTGCCCACCGCGGCCCCGACGGCAGCGATACCTGGATCGATGAAGCGAGCGGGGTCGCCCTCGGCCATCGGCGGCTCTCGATCATCGATCTGTCCGAGGCCGGTCGCCAGCCGATGATGTCGGCCGACGGCCGACTGGTCGTCGTCTTCAACGGGTGCGTTTACAATTTCGCCGAGCTCCGCGGCGAGCTCGTAGCGCTCGGCCACCGTTTTCGCGGCCACTCGGATACCGAGGTCATTCTCGAAGCGATGGCGGCGTGGGGGGTCGAGGCGGCGGTCGCCCGCTTCGTCGGTATGTTCGCGATCGCGCTGTGGGACAAGGCCGCGCGCCGGCTCTGTCTGATCCGCGATCGCCTCGGCATCAAGCCGCTCTATTACGGCCCGGTCGGCGGTACGTTCGCGTTCGGCTCGGAGCTGCGCGCGCTCGAAGCGCATCCCGAGTTCAACGGCGAACTCGACCGCGACGCGCTCGCGCTCTATGCCGCACGCGGCTGCATTCCGGCGCCGTGGACCGTCTATCGCGGCCTGCGCAAACTGCCGCCGGGAACGATTCTGACATTCGAGCCGGGCCGGGGCGAGATCCCGGCACCGCGCCCCTACTGGACGCTGCAAAGCGTCGTCGAAGCCGGGCGCGCAACGCCCTACCGCGGCAGCTTCGCCGAGGCCGTCGATGAACTCGACGGCCTGCTCCGCGAGGCGGTGCGCTGCCGGTTGGTCGCGGACGTGCCGCTCGGCGTGTTCCTGTCGGGCGGGATCGATTCGAGCCTGGTGGCGGCCCTGGTGCAGCAGGAAGGCAGTAAACCGGCTGAAACCTTCACCATCGGGTTCGCCGATCAAGCGTACGATGAGGCGACCGACGCCAAGGCGGTTGCCCGGCATCTCGGCACCCATCATCACGAGCTCTACGTCGCGCCTGACGACGCGCGCGCCGTCATTCCCAAGCTCGCCTCGATCTACGACGAGCCATTCGCCGATTCTTCCCAAATCCCGACCTACCTGGTCGCCAAGCTCGCCCGCAGCCAGGTCACGGTGACGCTCTCGGGCGACGGCGGCGATGAGGTGTTCGGCGGCTATAACCGGTATGTGTGGAACCGCCGGATCGCCGCGCGGGTCGAACACTGGACCCCGGCCAGCAAGCGCCTGGTCGCACGGGCGCTTCTCGGCTTGAGCCCGGCGGCGTGGGACCGCTTGCTCGCGCTGCTGCCGCGGGGCCTCCGCCAACGCAACCCGGGCGACAAGCTCCACAAGCTGGCCCGGGTGCTCGGCGCCGACGATGCCGGCGCCATGTACCAGGGGGTGGTCGACCATTGGCCGCCGGGAACCCGGATCGTCCGCGGCGGCCGGGCGCCGGCCGACCCCGTCACCGACCGCGGCCGCTGGCTCGCGACCGACGATATGGTCGACCAAATGATGTACTTGGACGCGATCACCTACCTGCCTGACGACATCCTCACCAAAGTCGACCGCGCCACCATGGCGGTCGGGCTCGAGGCCCGGGTTCCTTACCTCGACCACCGGGTCGTGGCATGGGCGTGGCGGCTGCCGCAGGCGTTCAAGATCGCCGGCGGGCGCGGCAAGCAGCCGCTCCGCCACGTGCTGGCACGCTACGTGCCGCCGGCCCTGTTCGAACGGCCGAAGATGGGGTTTGCGGTTCCGCTCCACGAATGGCTGCGCGGGCCGCTGCGCGATTGGGCGGCCGATCTGCTGGCGCCGCGGCGCCTGGCCGAGGACGGCGTGTTCGATGCCGAGCCGATCCAGGCGGCGTGGCGCGACCATCTATCGGGCCGGCGCAACCGCCAGCACGAGCTCTGGAACGTCCTGATGTTCCAGGCGTGGCGCGCCGCACGGGCCGAGCGCGCGGCGAGCCCGGCGCGGGTCGCCTAGGCGCGTCGGTTGGTTTCGGCAGCGCCACCTCTTTCCGTGCGCGGACGCGTCAAGGCTCTGATCAAGCGCGTCGTCGGACTACGCCTGCTCCTCAAGATCGAAAAGGCGCGCGAGGTGGTGCTCGCCCTAACCCTGTTGCCGCTTCAGGGCGCATGGGTCGCGCGGCGGCTCCGCCGGATGCCGGCGATCGAAACCGCGGCGCGGACGCCGGGATCGCCGTCGATCGTCGAAAGTTACTGGTCGGGACATCTAATTTGGCACGGCGCCTTTTTCTCGGCGACGGCTTCGCTCCGACACCTCGCCCGGATCGCCGATGCCTACCCGCTCTACCGCGAGTACTGCGGCCACTACGCCCCGCATGCCGGCGCGACCATCCTCGACTACGGCTGCGGCCCCGGCAACGATCTGGTCGGATGGGCGGTTCACTCGCAAGCGGCGCGCATCATTGGGATGGACGTGTCGCACCCGGCGCTGACGCTCGCCCGCCGCCGCCTGGCGCTGCATGCCATCGATTTCAACCGCCTTGGGTTCGTCCGAACCGCCGAAGCGGATGGGCGGATTCCCCTGCCCGATGCCAGCGTCGACTACATCAACTGTCTCGGCGTTCTTCACCACACCTCCGATCCCGACGCGTTGATGCGCGAATTCTTTCGCGTGCTAAAGCCCGGGGGCGAAGCCCGGCTGATGGTCTACAACCGCGACAGCCTCTATCTCAATTTGATCATCCCCTACGAACTTCAGGTCCTCGGCCGGCAGTTTCACGGCCTGACCGTCGAGGAAGCCTATACCGCGCTCTCCGATGGCGGCGCGCCGATCTCCCGCTGCCACGTTCCCGCGGCGTTCGTCCGCTACGGCGAGAGCTTCGGCTTCGCCGCCCGCTACCTCGGCGCGAGCTTTCGACGCTCGGAGCTCGACGCGTGGCACCGACTCGCCCGGCAGGCGATCGCCGATTCCCGCCTCGCCGCGCCGTTCCGGGCATTCATCGGCGCGCTCACCGAAGATGCGTACGGCCATCCGACCCGCGATGGCTTTACGGTCGGGCTCAATGCGACGTTCGCGCTCGCCAAGCCCACGGTTGCCGAGCGCGACAGCATGCTCTAAGGAAGGCGCCGAAGCCGCGGGCGGGTCGCGCGCGGACCACGGCGCGTCGAATCGATCGATGGACATACGCGGAAAAAGGCTCGTAGTGATCGGCGGCGCCGGCTTGATCGGGTCGCACACCGTCGATCTGCTCACCGCCGAGGACGTCGGCGAAATCGTCGTCTACGACAACTTCGTGCGCGGGACCCACGGTAATCTCGAGGCGGCGCTGCGCGACCCGCGCGTGACCGTTTACGAGGCCGGCGGCGACATCGGACACACCGACATCTTGAACGCCGCGCTCCGTGGCGCCGATGGCGTGTTTCATTTCGCGGCACTGTGGCTGCTGCAATGCCACGAGTTTCCGCGGGCGGCCTTTGACGTCAACATCGCCGGCACGTTCAACGTGATCGAGGCGTGTCGCGACCAGGGCGTCAAGCGCTTGGTGTGGTCGTCGTCGGCCTCGGTCTATGGCGACGCGGTCGCCGAGCCGATGACCGAAGACCATCCGTTCAATAACAAGAACTTCTACGGCGCGACCAAGATCGCCGGCGAAGCGATGGCGCGGGCTTTCCACCACCGTTACGGCCTCGACTATGTCGGGCTGCGCTACATGAATGTTTACGGGCCGCGCCAGGACTATCGCGGCGCTTACGTCGCGGTGGTGATGAAGATGCTCGACGCGATCGATCGCGGCGAAGCGCCGACGATCTTCGGCGACGGCAGCGAAGCGTTCGATTTCGTCGCGGTCGGAGACTGCGCTTACGCGAACGTGCGCGCGATCAAGGCGACGGCGGTCGACCGCTTTTACAATGTCGGCACCGGGAAGCGGACTTCGCTGATCGAGCTCGCCGAGACCCTGCTCCGCTTGACCGGATCGAACCAGCCGATCAAGTTCGCGCCGCGGAGCGCGGCGACGTTGGTGCGCAATCGGATCGGCAGCCCGAAGCGAGCCGCCGAGGAGATCGGTTTCGAAGCGCGCATCCCGCTCGAGCAGGGGCTGCGCGAGTTGATCGCGTGGCGCCAGGCACACATCGCCCTGACGCACCGAGCAGCGCCAAGTCCGTGACCGGACGCGCGGCACCGGGCACGAGCGACCTTCCGCATGATGGTTCGGGCCATCGGGCGCAACTCGCGGACGCACGCTTTCGGCTCGCCAACGGCACCACCAGCCGGCGGCTGACGCTCAACGGCCCGGCCGCGGACCCGGAGTGGGCGGCCAAGCAGGCGGAAGCCCTGCCCCACTACGAGAGCGATATCGATCGCCCGCCCGCGGCCGTCGAAGCGCTATACCGCGAGTTCGAGAATTACATCGCCCGCTTTCTTTATGGCCGCCGCGATCTCGCCGTTCTCGATGTCGGCTGCGGTATTGGCGCGACGCTTCCGCCTTACGCCGGTCTGTTCGACCCCGGGCGCAGCACAGTCGGAAACGCCTATGTTGGCCTCGACCCGTTCGCCGGCGCGGCTGTACGCGCCTATCCGTTCGTGCAAGGACGGCTCGAGGATCTGCCGGGCGCGATCGAACCCGCGTTCGACGTCTTCTTGTTCGCGACGTCGCTCGACCATATTCGCTCGCTCGAAGATACGGCGGCCGCCGTTCGCAAACTGGCACGGCCGGGCGCCCACGCTATTTTTTGGGTTGGCCTGCGCGACAGCGCCCTACTTGGACGAACGCTCGGTGCAACCCACCTGCAGCCGTTGTTCGCCGACCTCGAACCGATCGCGTTCCTGGGTCGCTGGCTCAAGCTCGCGCTCTACGATCTACCGCGCCACTACGCCTACTTCTATCGCCAGAACCGGCGGCTTCGGCATGGCCGCCCGCTCGATCGGCTGCATTTCCACTATTTCACGAGCCGCACGGTCGACCGTGCCCTGCGCCCGTTCGGCGAGGTGATCGATCGCTTCGCGCCGCCCGGCAGCGCCGATCTCTTCGCGACGGTCCGTCTTCCGGCGTGAACGTCGCTTGCGCTCGCTCGTCCGCGCTTTCGTAACGTTCGGCACCGCTGACGCTGTCGGTCGATTGTCGGTGCTACTGACGCTCCCGATTTATGCGCGCGTCCTTGGACCTGACGGCCTCGGCAAGCTGGCCTACCTGTCGACCGCGGTTCAATTGCTGACCGGCTTGCTCTCGCTCGGCATCGAACAAGCCTATGCCCGCTGTTATCCGGCGACGCATGGCGAGGATGAACGCCGGCGCCTGACCTCGACCTATTTCATCATCGCCGTGGCGTGGGCCGCGCTCTGCCTCCTCGTGGCGGTGCCGTTCGCGGAACCCTTGGCGATCGCGTCGTTCGGAACGCCCACGGACGCGGTGCTTTGGCTGATCGCCTTGGGCTGCGCCGGCACTGCTGCGCTGAACGGGGCGGGGGCGCAGGTGTTGCGAAGCGAGTCCCGCTTGCGCCCTTACTTCCTGCTCTCGGTGTCGGGAACGGTGCTTGCGGTTGCGCTCGGTCTGGCGGGAGTCTTGTGGTGGGGCCTCGGCGTCGCCGCCGTGCTGGGCGGCCTCGCGGTCGCCGGCGCCATCGTTTTTCTCGCTCGTCTGTGGCATCTGCGGCCGCTGTTGTGCCCGGTGTTCGAGACCGCCCGCGCGCGCGAATTGCTGGCGATCGGCGTCCCGACGATCTCGGCGCTGACCGCGTACTGGGGCTTCAACGCCGCCGATCGCGTCCTGCTCGGCTGGTTCGGGTCGTTCGAAGCCGTCGGCCAGTACAACGTCGCGGCGACGCTCGCCGGCGCCCTGCTTTTGGCGATCAATGCGTTCTGGCCGGCGTGGCAGGTTTACGCGCTCAAAGCCTGGGAGGATGGCGAGCCCGGCCATCAAACGACTTACGCCCGCGTCGCAACGTACGCCCTGGCCGGCCTGGGTTCGATGGCGCTGGTCGTGACGACATGGGGGCCGGAACTGGTGGCGCTGTTTGCCGGCGCCGCCTTTGCCGGCGCCGCGGCGGCGATCGCGCCGATCGCCCTCGGGCTCGCGGTTTACGGCTTAAGCCCGATCGTCGGTATCGGTATATCGATCAAACGTCGGTTCGGTTTATTCATGGCCACGGCGTGGGCCGCAGCGGCGGTCAACGCGGCGCTGAACGTGGTATTGATACCGCGATTGGGCATGATGGGATCGGCGTGGGCAGCTTTGTTTTCGTACGGCGTCCTCACCGGCGCGAACCTCGTCATTGGCCAACGGCTGTGGCCGTTCGCGCTCGAACGATACCGGCTCGCAACGACCGCCATCCTGATCGTCGCCTTCGTGACCGGCGCGACATTCCTTCCCGCGAACGCCGCGATCCTCAAGTGCGGCTACCTTGCCGCCTTCGTCGCGCTGCTGTTCGCGACCCGCGCGTTCGATGCGCGCGAATTTCGCGCGCTGCGCGCGGCGTGGGTCGCGATGCAGGCCAAACCCTAGCCGCATGTGCGGGATCGTAGGCGCCATCACCCCCCTGTCGCGGCCGCCGACGGCGGCCGTGATTAAGGCGATGACCGACATGCTGGCCCACCGGGGCCCGGATGGCGAAGGCCTGTTCGTCGAGGGCGTCGCCGGACTCGGACACCGACGCCTGGCGGTGATCGACCTCAGCGCCGCAGCGAGCCAGCCGATGCATACGGCCGACGGCCGCTACGTCATTACCTACAACGGCGAGGTCTATAATTTTCGCGAACTGCGGCGGGAACTGGAAGCGCAGGGACACCGGTTCCGCACCCAGTCCGACACCGAGGTCGTGCTGACCGGCTTCGCGGTCTGGGGCGAAGGCGTGGTCGAGCGGCTGAACGGGATGTTCGCCTTCGCGATTTGGGATCGCACCGACCGGCAGTTGTTCCTCGCCCGCGACCGCTATGGGGTCAAGCCGCTTTACTACGCGGTTTGCAACGGCACGTTTCTCTTCGCCTCCGAGGTGAAGGCGTTCCTCAAGCATCCCGACTTCGGCGTCCGGTT
>CAMDOQ010000016.1 GCA_945903685.1 Rhizobium sp. Q54 | reverse complement strand
CGGAACCGCGCCGGGCGGCCGAGACGCTCCCACAGATCGACGCACCAGAGCCCGACCATCTCGCCGAACATCTGGCTCACTTCGGGCGCGGTGATGAAATCGCCCTCGGCGCCGAACGGGTCGCGGGTGGTGTAGTAGCCATGCCGCGGGTTGGCGAGCGCTTCGCTCATGTAGTGGGCGATCGTGATCGGCCCGGCGGCGCGGATCAGACGCGCGAGTTCGGCGCCGAGCGACATGTCAGGCGGCCCGCGGCCGGGCGCGCGCGATCAGGACCGCGCCAAACGCCAAGACGGGGAGCGAGAGCAGTTGCCCCATGGTCGCGCCCGCGAGCAGGAACCCCAAATGCGCGTCGGGTTCGCGGAAGAATTCGACGGCAATCCGCGCGAGCGCGTAGCCGACCAGAAAGGCCCCGGTGAGCGCGCCCGCGCGCGCCCGCACCTCGGCGCTGCGCGCGAGCCAGAGGAGCGCGACGAACAGGATCAGGCCCTCGGCGGCCGCTTCGTACAGTTGGCTCGGATGGCGGGCCAACGGGCCGCCACCGGGAAACACCATTGCCCACGGCGCCTCGCTCGCGCGGCCGAAAAGCTCGCCGTTGATGAAGTTGGCGATGCGGCCGAACAAAAGCCCGATCGGCGTGGCGCAGGCGATGCCGTCGGTGAGCGTGAGGAGCGCGACCTTGCGGACGCGCGCGAACCAGACGAGCGCGACGATCACGCCCACGAGCCCGCCGTGGAACGACATGCCGCCCTTCCACAAGTAAAGGGCTTCGAGCGGATGATCGGCGTAGTAGCCCGGCTGATAGAAGAGGACGTAACCCAGACGCCCGCCCAGAATGACGCCCAGGGTCACCCACACCAGGACGTCGTCGATGTCCTTGCGCGAAAGCCCGAGCCGGTAACGCGCGGCATGCCAAATAAGGTAGCGCCACCCCAAAACGATTCCGGCGATGTAGGCCAACGCATACCAGCGGATCGCGATCGGCCCGATCGCGATCGCGACCGGATCGATGGCGGGAAAGGCGATGACGGGGAGCACGGGCACCGCGTCGGGTTATAGGAGCGCGCGCGCCGAGCGGCAAGCGATAGGGTAACGGCGCATCCGCGCCTTGCCGGCTGTGCCAATTCGCGGGAGAGTGGTGCGACCTGCTCGGTCAACCCGGGGCGCCATGATGCAAACCGACAACCGCTTTTTGGACGACATCGCCAAGCTCGCGACCAGTGCGCTCGGCACCTTGCAAAGCGCGCGCGACGAGGCCCAGGCGCGGATCCGCGACCAATTCGAGCGCATGATCGCGGGCATGGACCTCGTCAAGCGCGAGGAGTTTGAGGCGGTCAGGGCGATGGCCCAGAAGGCGCGGCGCGAGAACGAAGCGTTGGCGCGGCGCGTGGCCGAGCTCGAACAGGCGTTTGCCAAAAGCAAGGGCGGGGCCAAGGCCAGGCCAGGCGCTAAAAAGAAGGTCTGAACCGCCGCCCTTAGCCCTAGGGCAAAATTGAGTCGGGGCGACCCCAAAAAAAGCTGGGGATTCCATACGATTAGGGGTTGACGCCGAATCTCGGGTTCTGGCAACCTCCTATTCGTGGTAATTTTTTACGCATTAACCACAACACCTCGTGCTCCGCGCCATCGTTGTCCGGAAGGCGAACGCCCCCGCTTTGGGCGCGCGCAACGGCCTATTTAGCGGCGTTCGCCGGCTTTCCGCCTAGGGGGTTTACGCCAGAATGGCCTCGATTATCGAAACGGACGAACTCAAGGTCATTAACCCGCTCGACGACATCGAAGAACTGGTGTCGACCAACGACTGGCCGTTCGAACGCCCGCGCAAAGACGAGATGACGGTGTGGGTGAGCGGCGGGTGGTCGACCTATCAGCTTTGGTTCCTGTGGCGGACCCAGCCCGACATCCTCTACGTCTCGGCCTCGTTCGACGTCAAAGTGCCGAAGCGCCGGCGCCCCGACGCGCACCATTTGCTCTCGCTCGTGAACGAGCGCACCTGGATCGGGCACTTCGCACTCTCGCCATCGGACGATCTGGTCACCTTCCGCTACGCGCAGCTCCTGCCCAAGGGCGCCGGCGTCGAAGGTCCGTTCCTCGAAACCCTGATCGAGATCGCGCTCACCGAATGCGAGCGCTATTTCCCCGCCTTCCAGTTCGTGCTGTGGGGCGGCAAGACCCCGCCGCAGGCGATGGCGGCGGCGCTCCTGGAGACGCAGGGCGAGGCGTGAGCGATCGCATTCTCCTGGTCGGCGCCGGCAAGATGGGCGCCGCCCTCGCCAAGGGTTGGATCGAGAAAGGCACGCGGCCCGCCGATATTATTGCGGTCGAGCCGCACGCTCCGACCGGCGCCGCGGCGGCGGCGATTGGTGTCGCCGTTCACGCCGGACCGGAAGCGCTGGCAGCCGATTTCCGCCCCGACGTGGTCGTGTTCGCGGTCAAGCCGCAGTCGATGGACGCGGTCGCGCCGCTTTACCAGCGCTTCAAACGCGCGGGGACGCTGTTTCTCTCGATCGCGGCCGGGAAGCCGATCGCGTATTTCGAAGCCAAGCTCGGGACCGACGCTGCGATCGTGCGCTCGATGCCGAACACCCCCGCCGCGGTCGGCCACGGCTTTACCGTCTTGGTCGCCAACCAGAACGTCGATCAAGCAAGCCGCGCCCGTGCCGCGAAACTTCTGGAAGCGGTCGGCGAAACCGCGTGGGTCGCGGACGAGAGCTTGATGGACGCGGTCACCGCGACGTCGGGGAGCGGCCCGGCCTACGTGTTCCATTTGATCGAGTGCCTGGCCAAGGCCGGCGAAGCGGCCGGACTTCCGGCCGATCTCGCGATGCGCGCGGCGCGCGCGACTGTGGCGGGCGCGGGCGAGCTGGCGCGGCGCGACCCGACCTCGGCCGAGCAGCTCCGGAAGAACGTCACCAGCCCGGGCGGTACCACCGAAGCCGCGCTCAAAGTGCTGATGGGCGAGGGCGGGCTCGCCGCCCTGATGACCCGGGCGGTCGCTGCCGCCACCCAACGCTCGCGCGAGCTCGGCAAGGGCTAATTGGCCACGTGGCGCGGTCGCGCCTATAGTTAATTCGAGTGGCAATGACGGGAGCCCGATCATGGCGCGGCGCGCACGACCTCGTCCCAAGGCTGCGAGCGACCCGCGGACGAGGATCGTCGATGCCGCGCTAGAACTCGTGCCGGTGCACGGGTGGAGCGGGTTGACGCTGGCGCGGGTGGCGCGGGCAACCGGGCATTCGTTGGCCGAGCTCTACGATTTCTTTCCGACTAAGACGGCGTTGCTCGGCGCCTTCCTCGACCGCATCGACCGCGCGATGGTGGCGGGCGCGGGTGAAGACGAAGACGAGTCGCCCCGCGACCGCCTGTTCGCGGTCATGATGGCGCGCTTCGACGCGCTCAAACCCCATAAGGACGCCGTCCGCCGCATCGTCCAGGACCTGGCGCGCGACCCGGCCGCCGCCGTCTGCGCCGCGTGCCGGCTCCGGCGCTCGCTCGCGCTCATGCTCGAAGCGGCGGCGATCCCGAGCGGCGGGCTCTTCGGTGCGCTCCGAATCAAGGGTCTCGGCCTCATTCACCTGGGCGTGCTTCGCGTCTGGCTCGGCGATGATTCCGACGATGCCGCCAAGACCATGGCCGCGCTCGACCGCGCGCTCGGCCGCGCCGAGGCCATGATCGGGTGGTGCCGTGGCGCCCGCCGCCGCGGCGCCGAAGCCGCGGGCGAAAGCGCGTGAGCGGTCAACTGCTGGCGCCGCCCGCTCCGCCGATCGCGCTCGACGACTTCCTCAAGGTCGACATCCGGGTCGGGACCGTGATCGCGGTCGATCCGTTCCCCGAGGCGCGTAAGCCCGCCTACAAGCTCGCGATCGATTTCGGCCCGCTCGGCGTCAAGAAATCGTCGGCGCAGATCACCGTGCTCTATCGCGCGCAACAACTGGTCGGCCGGCAGGTGGCGGCGGTTGTGAATTTCCCGCCGCGCCAGATCGGCCCGTTCCAGTCGGACGTCTTAGTGCTTGGTTTTCCCGACGCTAACGGCGCCGTCAGCCTGGTCGGCGTCGACCCGGCGGTGCCGAACGGCGGTCGGTTGTTCTAACGGAGCGGACGATGGAAGAAATGCATCTTGAGATGCTCGTGGCAACGACCGGGCTCTACGCCGGTATCCTCGCGCTGATCTTCCTGCTGCTAAGTCTGCGCGTCTCGCAGGCGCGCCAGCGCCTTAAGATCGACCTGGGCGACGGCGGCAACCCGGAGATGGCTCGGATAATCCGCGTCCACGCCAATTTCGCCGAGCACGTACCGGTCACGCTGATCCTGATCGGCGCGATCGAACTCAACGCCGGCCCGCACTCGCTGGTGCACGCGCTCGGCATCGCGCTGGTGGTTTGCCGCGCTGCCCACGCCTGGGGCTTGGGCGCAGCGATCTTGGCGGTCCGCGCCGTCGGCGCAGGCGGCACCATGTTCGTATTGATGATCGCCGCGATCTATTTGATCTACCAGTTCGCGGTCGCGCTTTAGCTCAAGCCGGGACCTGCAACTCGGCGCGCAGACCGCCCAAGGGCGAACTCCCGAGCACGATGTCGCCGCCATGCGTGCGGGCGACGTCGCGGGCGATCGATAGTCCGAGACCGATGCCCCCGGTATCGGCGTTGCGCGAGGTTTCGAGCCGATAGAACGGTCGGAACACTTCTTCGCGCTTATCCGGCGGAATGCCGGGGCCGTCATCGTCGATCGTCACCGCCAGCGTGCCGTTGCGGCGGGCGACCGCGACCGCAATGTTCTTGCCGTAGCGCCCGGCATTGTCGACCAGGTTCATCAGGCAGCGGCGCATCGCGTGCGGCCGCAGTCGGGCGTAGAGCTCGGGGCCGGGCGCGAGCTCGATCGCCGCGCCTTGGCGCTCGGCCTGAGCAACGATCTCCTCCAGGAGCCCGCGCACTTCGACCTCGGTCATGGCCTCGGCATCCTGACCGCGGGCGAAGGCGAGGTAGCCCTCGATCATCGTTTCCATCTCGCGCACGTCGGAGCGGAGCGCTTCGACCTCGGCGCCGTCCTCGAGCATGGCGAGCGCGAGCTTCATCCGGGTCACCGGCGTGCGCAGATCGTGCGAGACGCCGGCCAGCATTTCGGTGCGCTGCTCGATCATGCGCTGGATGCGCTCGCGCATGGTGAGGAACGCTTGGGTCGCCTGGCGGACCTCGGCGGCGCCGGCCGGCTTGATGGTCACGGCGGCATCGCCGCGGCCGAATGCCTCGGCGACGCTGGCGAGGCGGCTGATCGGCTTCATCTGGTTGCGCAGGAATACGATGCCGATCGCCAGCAGTAAGAGCCCCGCGCCCACCATCCACACCAGGAACAGGACCGTGGTCGAGGAGGTCAGGCGTTTGCGCGTGGTCTCGGCCGAAAGCACGCCGCGAGCGAGCTGGACACGCACGGTGACGCGATCGTCGGACGAGATGGTGTCGACGTGGAACGGCTTCACCACCACGGCGCGGAACACCTTGTCGAGGATGCGATCCAGGATGACGTTGCGGAGCTGGAACGACGGCGGTTGGTTGGGCAGGATCGCGCTCGGCGCCCACGCGAAGTCGGTCGCTTGGTACTGGTGCGCGAGCGCGAACAGGCGGCGGTGATCGGGGTCGGGGCGTTCCGACATGATCTCGATCATCACCGCGACGTCGCCGGCGAAACCGAGCGCCAGCCGGCGCGATACGTCTTCCCAATGCGCTTCGTAGAACACGTAGCTCGCGATCGCCTGGGCCAGCGCGACCGGCAGCACCATGATCAGGAGCGCACGGCCGAATAGCGTGCGCGGCAAGAGCCGCTTCAACATGATCCGCCCGCGGCCGGCGTCGGCGTTCGAGACATCAGTCCGACCATAGCACGTAGCCCTCGCCCCACACCGTCTTGAGGTAGCGCGGGTTGCGCGGATCGGGCTCGATCCGGCGCCGGAGCCGCGTCACTTGCACATCGACCGTGCGCTCGCCGACCCCGCCCATGCGGCGGGCGAGCTCGGCACGCGAGAAGGTGGCGCCGGGGCTGGCGGCGAACACGCGCAGCAACTGTGCCTCGCCGGTCGTCAGCGATACCGTGGCAGCGCCGTGGCGGAGTTCGCCGCGGTCGCGATCGAACACGTGCGCGCCGAACCGGACCGCCGCTACTGCCTCGGGCTCGTCAACCCGGCGCAGGATCGCGGCGATCCTCAAGATCAGCTCGCGCGGCTCGAACGGTTTGGCCAGATAATCGTCGGCGCCACGCTCGAAGCCGTGGATGCGGTTCTCGGGCTCGCCCATCGCGGTCAGCAGCAGGATCGGAACGTCGCTCGTCGCGCGGACGGTGGCGGTGAAGTCGAGGCCCGACTCGCCCGGCATCATCACATCGACCACGAGCAGGTCGAATTCGATCGCCGCCAGCTTGGCGCGCGCTTCGTTGGCGCTCGCCGCCGCGGTCACCCGGTAACCGCTGTCGGACAGGAACTTCTGCAACAGCGTGCGCAGCCGGGTGTCGTCATCGACCACGAGAATGTGCGGGGTCTGCGGCTCGGCCATCCTTGTTCCTCGCGACGCTTAGCCTTGGAGCGCCGCCTCGCGCCCATCTCTTACCGCCTTCTAGCGCCAACGCGGGCGGGTTGACAGTATCGTGTCATAATGTTACGCAACCGCCTTCGTTTGCGACATTTAATAACTCAAACGTGGGGATACCAATCCATGGCTGCCGGTCCGCCGTTCGACGATCGCGACGGATTTATCTGGTTCGATGGGGCGATGCGCCCGTGGCGCGATGCCCGGGTCCACGTCCTCACCCACGCGCTCCACTACGCGAGCGCGGTATTCGAAGGCCAGCGCTCCTATGGCGGCGTGGTGTTCAAGTTGAAGGAGCACACGGAGCGGCTCGCCAACTCGGCGCAGATCCTGGGTTTCAAGCTCCCCTACTCGAACGACGAGATCAACCGCGCGACGATCGAGGTGTTGAAGGCCAACAACATCGTCGACGGCTATGTGCGGCCGGTAGCGTGGCGCGGCGCCGAGCAGATGGGCGTCTCGGCCCAGGCAACCAAGATCCATGTCGGCATCGCCGCGTGGCCGTGGCCGTCGTATTTCTCGCCCGAGGCGCGGATGAAGGGTCTGCGGCTCAAGACCGCGCCGTGGCGGCGGCCGGCGCCGGATACCGCGCCGGTCAAGGCCAAGGCGGCCGGGCTCTACATGATCTGCACCATGTCGAAGCACGCGGTCGAAGCCGAAGGCTTCGACGATGCGCTGATGCTTGATTGGCGCGGCCGGGTCGCGGAGTTGACGGGCGCCAACGTTTTCCTGGTCCAGGGCGGGGTTCTGCATACGCCGCTCCCCGACTGCTTCCTCGACGGCATCACCCGCCAAACCGTGATCGAGCTCGCCAAGCGCCGCGGCTTCAAGGTGATCGAGCGTGCGATCTTCCCCGACGAGTTTGCCAAGACCGACGAGGTGTTCGTGACCGGCACCGCGGCCGAGGTGACGCCGGTTGGCGAGATCGACCACTACCGCTTCAAGGTCGGCCCGATCACGCGCCAGATGATGGACGACTACGAAGCGGTGACGCACGGCAGGGAGCCGGCCAAGAAAGCGGTCGCCGCCGAGTAGCGGCCGCTTCCCTAGCGTCACCATGGCAACCGAAAAGGCGATCTTTGCCGGCGGCTGCTTCTGGTGCACCGAAGCGGTGTTCCTGATGATCAAGGGCGTCGCCAAGGTGCGCTCGGGCTATATCGGCGGCGCACGGCCGAACCCCACCTACGAGCAAGTTTGCTCGGGCGCGACCGGCCACGCCGAGGCGGTCGAGATCGAGTTCGACCCGGCGATCGTCAGCTACGACACCCTGCTCGACGTCTTTTTTGCGACCCACGACCCGCTCCAGCTCAATCGCCAGGGGAACGATATCGGCACGCAGTACCGCTCGGGCGTGTTCACGCTCGCGGACGCGCAGAAAGCGGCGGCGCAAGCGGCGATCGCGCGCGCGGCCAAGCTGTGGGACGGCAAGATCGTGACCGAGGTGACGCCGGCCGGGCCGTTCTACGTCGCCGAGGACTACCACCAGGACTTCTTTGCCAACAACCCGTACCAGGGCTACTGCCGCGCCATCGTCTCGCCCAAGGTCGCCAAGACGCGCGCCACGTTCAAGGACCTGCTCAAGGCGTAGCGCGTTGCCCCAGGCGCGGCGCCGCGCGCGTCAAATCTTACCGCGTGACTCTTCGATCTCGGCGCAAAGCCCAGGCGCGGACCGCGCCGAAATCATCAATCCCGGCCGAGCGCGTCGCGATCTACCCGCGTTGCGGGCGCCCCACCGTAGGCTGCGCCTACACGAACTCCGACGAACAACATCGGGTCACCCGCCGATGTCGAGCCGGATGATCTTGTCGTCGCCCTCGCGCGGCCGGCCGCGGCCGTCGCGGTTGTTGGTGAGGATGTAGAGCTTGCCGTCGGGCCCGGCGACGACGTCACGGAGCCGTCCGAGCGAGCCCTCGCGCGCGCCGCTCGCGAACCAGCGCTCGATGCGCTCGACCGCGTAGCCCTGGCCCTCGCGCCGGAGGCCGATCCGGATCAGTGCCACGCTCTGCAGCGTCGCGACGTAGAGATCGCCGCGGTAAAACGCGATCCCGGAGGGCGGCGTCGTCACCTCGGGCCAGGCGACGATCGGATCGACGAAGTCGCGCCGGCCCGAGACCCCGACCGCGTCGGGCCAGCCGTGGTTGCCGCCCTTGCGGACGACGTTCACCTCATCGTAGGCGGTTTGGCCGGCCAGCTCGCCCGAGGGGCCGTGCTCGGACGCGAAGAGCTCGCGGGTCTCGGGGTGCCAGGCGATCCCCTGCGGGTTGCGATGCCCGTAGGACCAGACCGGCGAGCCCGGGAACGGATTGTCGGGCGGGATCGCGCCCTCGGGCGTGACGCGCAGGATCTTACCGCCCAAGGATTTCACGTCGCGGGCGATTGCCTGCTGGAAGATCTCGCCGGTGGCGATGTAGAGCATGCCGTCGGGGCCGAAGCCGATACGGCCGCCGTTGTGGAACATCGCGCCCGGAATGCCATCGACGATGACGCGGTCGAACGACGCACGCCGGCCTTCGTCTTTCAGGCGGACGACCCGGTTCCGCGTGCCGCCGTCGGCGCGGTAGGTGTGCATGGCGTAGACGTATGGCTCGGCCGGGAAGCGCGGGTGGAGCGCCAACCCCATCAGACCGCCTTCGCCGCTCGCCGCGAGCCGGACCGCGAAACCGATCAAGCCACCACCGCCATCGCTCGAATCGAGCACCGCGTAAGGCTCGGGCCGGAGCGCGCCGTTCTCGATCAAACGGATGCGGCCGGGTCGCTCGCTCACCAGGGCGCGGCCATCGGGCAGGAACACCAGCGACCATGGCGCTTCGAGCCCGGTCACCCACGGCACGAGCGTGACGCCCGGCGGGTTCGGGAGGTAGACGTCCTTCACCTGCTGCGGCGCAGGCCCGAGGATCGCGTCGGCGGCGGCGGGGCCGGGCGTGCAGCCGGCTGCGATAAGGGCCAAAGTCAGCCCGGACGCTGATCGAGCGATTGCGGTTCGGCGCAATGTTGCGCGCGCGGGGTCGCGTCTATCCGAATAGGTCAGCATGGGTTCCCGTTCGCACCAAGACCAGAGCATCACGTTGCTCGGACCAAATGAGTAACCAGTCGGGGCGCACGTGGAACTCCCAGAAATCGCGCCATTCGCCGGTAAACTTGTGCGGGCGATGCCGCGGAGGGAGCCGTTCGCCTTTTCGCAGCAGCCCGACAACTTCCCACAATACTTCGAGGGCAAACCGCCCGGTGGTCCGGAGCGCGCGCATCAATCGAGCGAAGCTTTCAGCCAAGCCCCTACGATCGTAGTCGAAAACGTCTGAAGAGATATGGGGTTACCTCCGGTAAGTTTTCGATCCAAGGTGGGTCTCAATACGATTGTCGAGCACAACCATCTCGGACTAGGTTGTGCTCCTATCGTTTCAAAGCCAAAGGGAGTCCCACATGGCTGCAACGCGCCGCCGTTCGACCGATCCAATGTCGATCCTGACGACCTACGTTCAAGGCGTCCGAACCTCGGATACAAAGCTGCTGCGTTCGGTGTTCGCCGATGACATGGAGCTTGTGAGCTGCTCGGTCGGGCGCATGAAGGGCGGTGCACGCATCGCCAAGTTCTACGGCAAGATGCTCAAGCAGCGCGGCGGCGCGACGCCGACACCGGGGCCTTTCATTCGGACCGGCAACATGGTTGCGTTCGAAATCGACGTGCGCCACGGCAACGAGATACACAAGGTCTCGGACTTCTTCACCTTCAAGAACGGCAAAGTCCAGCGCCTGGCCGTTTATCAGGGTCCGATCCGCAAAGTCGGCGAGCCCTTGTACGACTACACGCGCAAGGGCGAGAAAGCGAAGAAGCCCCGTCGAGCTCGATAAAAGCTCCGGCGGGCGGTCGAAAAGCGGTCCGCATTCGGGCTTGGGTGGTCTTGAGCGGCGGTCTTACGGTTTCTTGTCGCGGTAGGGCCCGGAATAGACTGCCAAGCGTACGATCTTACCATTCCGGATGGTGAAGAAATCGGCGACCTCGTCGATATAGGTGCCGTGATGTGCCTGGATTTCGACCGCGACACGGTCGCCGACCACGAGCAGCGGCCCGGGATGGGGGTCCGCACCGCCCCTATCCTTGAGCAACTTGCCGTAGAAAGCGACGATCGCTTCAGCACCGTGCAAGCGCCCTGTGGGAGCATCGTCACTTCGTCGCATGACCAATTCCATGTCGTCCGCACAGACGGAACGTAACAGTGTGAGGTCCCCCGCCCGCACTGCTTTAACGTAAGTCTCGACGACGTCGGTGATCGGCGTTTCCGTTTTTGCCACGATCGCACCTCAGTTCAATAAAGATAGCCGGCCAAGCGCCGGCAGCGACTTGGGTTCCTCTTGCGCAGAAGCGCTGATCGCCCGGCAATGAGGGCGTGACCCGCGCGGTGCCCCGCCGCGGGCATCCCAACTAGCCGCGTTTGCCAAAAAATTCCCTCAGCTTGGCCTGAAAGTAATCGAACTTCTGCTTCTCGAGATCATCCGCTGACGGGATGAATTTGGCGGTCTTCAAGCGATCGTACGCTTTCGGCCATTCCGACTTGAGCGCCGGCATCGTCCCGTGCTTGGCGAGCGTGCGCTGGCCTTCGTTCGAGAGCATGAAATCGATGAAGAGCTTGCCGGCGTCGGGGTTGGGCGCCGTCGCCGAAAGCTGGATCGTCAGACGAGTCAGCATCATCGGGTCCGGGGTGCCCCACTCGATCGGCGCACCCTTGGCCTTCAAGGGCTCGACGAAGTCGGGATAGTCGATCGCGATCATCGCGAGTTCGCCCGAGATCACCATCTCTTCGATGTTTTGGCGCGTGCCGTAGCGCAGGCCTTGCGCCGCCAGCTTTTGCATGAAGTCGACCCACGGCCCCTCGCCCCAATGGCCGTACATGGTGATGATCCACGCGGTTGTGCCGCCGCCGGTCAACGGGTCTTGAATCCCAATTTTTCCCTTCCATTTCGGATCCAACAGGTCCTTCCACTCCTTGGGTTCCTGCCCGGCCGGAACGACCTTCGGGTTCCACGCGAACGATGTCGAGTTGAGGGTATAGACCGCGAAATATTCGTGGTCAGGCTGAAAGCCCTTTTCGTATTTGGCGAGCTCGGGCGAGGTATAGGGCGCGAGCAGCTTGCGCTCGATCAAGGGCATCGAGCGCCGCTCGGAGGAGGTGAGGACGTCGACGGTGCGGCGACCGGCGGCAATCTCGGATTCGAAGCGCTGCAGCAACGGCGTGGTCGAGCCGCGGAAGAAGTCGATCTTGATGGTCGGATAGGTGACGTTGAATTGCGCGATCAGGCCCTGGATCACCTCGGTCGGCAACTCGGTATAGAACGTGAGCTTGCCTTCTTTTTTCGCCGCCTCAACGATGGCCGGATCGGCGGCGAGCGCGGGCGTCGTGGCGACCGCCATCGCGCCAAGCGTCAATCCCCCAAGCAGTGCCGCGGTCGCGGCAAAAGACCTCAATGGTGTCATCCGACCCTCCCTCTTTTCAAAAAAAACGTAGCACAACTGGCGGGTGCGCGGCGAGCGCATTGGTCACAGCAAAACCATTTAACTCCGTTTGGCTTAAGCCGCGGCGGCGACCTCGTGCCAAGTGTCCATCACCGCCGCACGGAAGGTTCGGTGCGTCGAGGCTGAAGTCAGATGGCGTTGGACGTTGAAGGTGTTGTCGACGGCGGCATCGCTCAAGAGAAATCGTTGGGCTGATCCGCGGCTTTTGACGTGTGCGCCGTCCGTGCGCTCAGTTGCGCGCGGACTGTTGGCGGCTCCCGGGCGAGGATTCCACAACGCCCCGCGAGGACCGCGAACCGACGCGGTCCTTCGTCGTCTATTCAGGCGAGGACCGCCATCCCGTCGCCGAAGGCGTCGAGGCCGTCGGCCTCCGCGAAATGGCGGCGGTTCTCATGGCGGAATAGTACGGGTCGAAATTCGCCCTGACTGGAGCATCGGCGGGCCGTGTATGGGGGCCGTAGTGTTGCTTGCCCAGCCAAGTTCGCGGCAGTGCTTGCAAAGTCCGTGGCTGAGGTCCGGTTCCGGCAGTTTGAATGGAGGAGATCGCGCGTGACGTTACGAGCGATCTGCGCCTCGAGAATTCCGTGCTCCAGCACTGCCTCACCTAAAGACGGTACACGCCTGTCCGGCCTCGAGATACTTCGTAAGTACGTCGCGGGGGAGGCCCTGCATGAAACTGGCGAGGGCAGCCTTGTCGCGTTGTGCTGCCTCGCATTCCGTCTGAAGTTTGGATTTTTGAGTACTTGGCGTTTGCGAAGAAGTTCCGCGAAACATGTTGTACTCTGCGACGTTGAGTTCACGGGATGAAGGTTTCGCCCGGCCTAAGAAAGCAATAAGTTTTTCCGCGTCGCCGCAGCCAATAGCATCCATTACGAATTCGTGCGCATCGATGGAATCCGAGGTCGGATTTCCCTTAATTGCCACCAAGCTATAGGTGCAACCGTTAGTCATCTCGCCAGCTGCACCAAAGCCCTCCCGGACTTTTATTCTCTTGACGTTCTTCAGCCCGCTTCCCCCAACGCGTTTCGACAAGCTCTCTTCGGTGAGAATGTTCTCAACGTTAGCGAAGCCCAAACGGTGACGCTGAATCTGAAACACGAGGGGGCGACCGTTGGATGTTCCCTTGATTAATTGCTGGTCCGCTCGCGAATGCGAGGCTTCAAGGTTTTCAATCGTAAAGGATCGTTCATTAAAAACGTTGATCCAGCTATCAAAGATATCGGCTGCCGACGCCGGCGCGGGAACAAGCAACGACACAAAAATCATCGGATACAGACGACGAAGCATAGCCTTCTCCGTTGCTTTTGAATCCGTTCCCGAAAACGCCTAACGGCAATACCTCCAGGCGCAAGGGCTCATGGGCGCCCGTGCAAGGGGACCCATATGGCGGCTTCCGTCTACTCCGCCACCCAGCGCTTGGCGGCGTGATCGTCGGCGGCGCGGGCCTCGACCCACTGCTCGCCCTGCGTGCTCGCTTCGAGCTTCCAGAACGGTGCCTTGGTCTTGAGCCAATCGACCAGAAACTCGTTGGCGGCGAACGCGGCCTGGCGGTGGGCCGCGGCGGTGATGACGAGCACGATCTGGTCGCCCGGCGTGAGCCGCCCGTAGCGGTGGACAATGAGCGCGGCTTCGAGCGGCCAACGCGTGCGCGCTTCGGCTTCGATCTTGGCGAGCTCGCGCTCGGTCATGCCCGGATAGTGCTCGAGCGTCATCGCGTCGATCGCGGTCTCGCCCGCGTTCGCGCGGACGAGGCCGACGAACGTGACGACCCCACCGACCCGGTGGTTGCCGGCGACGAGCGCCCGGGCTTCGGCCTGGGCGTCGAAATCCTCGCGCTGGACGCGGATCATGGTTCCGCTTTCCTCATCCGCCGGTCACCGGCGGGAACAACGCGACTTCGTCGTTCGCGCCGACTGGCGCATCGAGGGTAGCGTACTCCTGGTTGACGGCAACCCGCACCACCGCGAGGTCGGCAAGCGCGCGGGCGTGGCCGGGGCTGCGCGCTTTCAGCCACGCGAGCAGGGCGCCGACGGTCGCGACCTCGGGCGGCGGCGTCACCGTCTCCTCGCCGATCCCGGCACGCGCCTTGAGCCAGGCGAAGTAGAGCACCTTCACGCTGCAACCTCGGCAAAGGGCAGAAAATCGACCATGTCGCCGACCGCGAGCTCGGTGAGATCCTCGGGCAGTTCGACCAAACCGTCCGAGGCAACCAGCGACGACAGGATGCCGGCGCCCTGGCGTTCGAACTTGGTCGCGATCCGGCTGCCATCGCCCGCGGTCTGGAGGCGCGCCCGCAGGAACTCGCGGCGGTTCTTCTTTTTCTTGTGGGCGAAGTCGGCGCGGACGCGAAAGAAGTTGGGCGCAACGTCGGTCGCGCCGGCCAAGCGCAAGATCAACGGGCGCGCGAAGCGGAGGAACGTCACCATCGCCGCGACCGGATTACCGGGGAGACCCACGAACGGCACCCGCCCGATCTGGCCCAAGGCGATTGGCCGCCCGGGCTTGATCGCGAGCCGCCACAGGTGGAGCGAGCCCAAGGCCTCGACCGCTGCTTTGACGTGGTCCTCCTCGCCGACCGAAACCCCGCCCGAGGTGAGGAGCAAATCGTGCGCGCCCGCAGCCTCGCCGAGTCCGGCTTGGATCGCGGCGCGATCGTCCTTCAAGATGCCCAAGTCGGTGACGGCGCAGCCCAAGCCCTCCAAGAGCGCGATCGCGACGAAGCGGTTGGCATCGTAGATACCGCCCGGGCCGGCCGGCGTGCCGGGCTCGTAGACCTCATCGCCGGTCGAGAACACCGCTGCACGGAGCGGCCGGAACACGACCGCGGCGCGTCGCCCGATCGAAGCGATCAGGCCGACATCCTGCGGGCGGAGGCGATGGCCGGCGGCGAGCAACATAACGCCGCGCTTCACGTCCTCCCCGGCGCGGCGGCGATTGGCGCCCGCTTTGAGGCCGCGCGGGATCGCGACGGTGCCCGCGTCCTCGCGGCAGTCCTCCTGCATCGCGACGGTATCGAGCCCGGCCGGCATCGGTGCGCCGGTGAAGATGCGCACCGCGCGATCAGCCGGGGCGGCGCCGGCAAACGGGTGCCCGGCGGCGGCGCGCCCCGCCACGCGGAACGACGTGGTCTCGCCGGCGCCGAGTGCGGCATGGGCGAAGGCATAACCATCGACCGCCGAATTGTCGTGGGGCGGTACGTCGCGGTCGGCGACGATCGCCTCGCCCAAGACGCGGCCCGCCGCGGCGCGGAGACCCACGGTCACCGTCTCGGCGACCGGCGTTACCCGGGCTGCGATCAGGTCGAGCGCTTCGGCGGTCGTGAGCATGCGACCGCCGGTGGCAAAACAGTCGTCGGAGAGTTGAGCCATCGCGGACTACCCCAAACCGACCTTCCCGCGCGCGGCGGACGAGCGGTCGGGGAGGGCGCCGGCGAGCGCGGTGGTCGACAAGCCGACGTGGGCGACGATGAAGTCGGCGATCGCGGCGACGTCGTCGATGTGGAGGCGCGGGATCGTGAGCCCGGCAATCGGAAGATCGGTCGCGATGGCGACGATGTCAGGGTCGTCGAGCGCCAGGAGCGGCTTGCCGACGCTGGCGCGGTGGACTTCGAGCTTGGCGTGACGCTCGCGCTTGAAGCCTTCGATCAGGACGAGGTCGACCGGCGCCATCCGCGCCAAGAGTTCGGGCAGGGCCGCCTCGGCTTCGCCGCGGTGCTCGTGGATGAGCGCCCAGCGGTTGACCGAACACACCATCACTTCTTTGGCGCCGGCCATGCGGTGCTGGTAGGAGTCCTTACCCGGCTGGTCGATGTCGAAGCTGTGGTGCGCGTGCTTGATCGTCGAAACCGCGAGGCCGCGGCCGATCAGCTCGTTCAGGAGCTTGACTGCGAGCGTCGTCTTGCCGCTTCCCTGCCAGCCGGCGAGCCCGAACAGCTTCATGGGATGATGGTGGGGAGCGGGGCCTCCGCCCGTCAAGCGCGCGCCGCCGTTACTCGGCGGGGCGGGTGAAGGGCGGTGCCGGAGGGGCCGGAGCGGCCGCACGCGGCGCCGGTTTGGTTTCGTCCCGCATGTGGCGGAGCCCGGCCCGCAGATAGTCGTAGCCGGTGTAGAGCGTCAGCACCGCCGCGATCCAGATGCCCCAGTCGCCGATCGTCGCGGCCGGGATGAAGGCGGGAGCCGCATCGCCGACCAGGAGGAACGCGATCGCGACGATCTGGAGCGTTGTCTTCCACTTGGCGAGCTGCGAGACCGGAACGCTGACGTCGATGCGGGCTAGGAACTCGCGCAGGCCCGATACCAGAATCTCGCGGCACAGGATTACGACCGCAGCCAGCACGCTCGGACCGGCGATGCGGTCGAACGCGACCAGCATCAGGATCGCCGCCGCGATCAAGAGCTTGTCGGCGACCGGGTCGAGGAAGCGCCCTAACGCCGACTGTTGACCGAGGGTGCGGGCGAAATAGCCGTCGAAATAGTCGGTGATGCCGGCGGCGACGAAGATCACCAGCGCCACCCAGTTGCCGATCGGCGACTCGATATAGAACGCGCCGACCATGCCCGGAATCACAGCGATCCGGGAGAGCGTCAGGAGATTGGGGACTTTGGTGAGCATGCGAGCCGTCCGGGCACCACTATAGCACCGGAGTGTGACGGGTGCGTGGACGGGTGGCGGCCGGGCGTTCTGCCGGCCTCACCCGCTGCCGTGGAAGTGATCGTAGATGACCTGCGCGACCGCGTGGCTGATGCCGGGCACTTTTTCGAGGTCGGCCAAACCGGCCTGCTCGACCGCCTTGGCCGAGCCAAAGTGATGGAGGAGGGCGCGCTTGCGCTTGGCGCCGATGCCGGGCACGACGTCGAGCGGCGAGACGCCGATCGCGGCCGAGCGCTTGCGTCGATGCGCGGCGATCGCGAAGCGGTGGGCTTCGTCGCGGAGGCGCTGGAGGAAATAGAGCACCGGGTCGTTGGGTTCGAGCGAGAACGGCGTCCGCCCGGGCAGGTAGAATTCCTCGCGCCCGGCGTTGCGGTCGGGGCCCTTAGCGATCGACACGACCGCGACATTGGCGACGCCCAGGTCGGCGAACACGTCGAGCACGGCCTTGAGCTGACCGGCGCCGCCATCGATCAGGGCGAGTTCAGGCCATTGCCCGCGGCTCCGATCCTCGTCGTCCTTGATCAGTCGTTTGAACCGCCGCGTCAGCACCTCGCGCATCATGCCGTAGTCGTCGCCCGGCTTGAGCCCGGGTTCGCGGATGTTGAATTTGCGATAGGCGTTCTTTGCGAAGCCCTCCGGGCCGGCGACGATCATCGAGCCGACCGCGTGCGCGCCCTGGACGTGGGAGTTGTCGTAGACCTCGATCCGCTCGGGCGGGTTCTCGAGCCCGAACAGTTTGGCGACGCCCTCCAGGAGCTTCCGCTGCGAGGCGCTCTCGGCGAGGCGCCTCGACAGCGCCTCGCGCGCGTTCTGGAGCGCGTGCCCGATCAGCTCGCGCCTCGCGCCCCGGCTCGGGCTGGCGATCGTGACCTTGCCGCCGGCCCGCACCTCGAGCGCCTTGGCGATCAGCGCTTCCTGGCCGACCGAGTGGCTCAAGAGCACGGTCGCCGGTGGCGGCCGGTCGGCATAAAACTGACCGATGAAGGCCTGCAGCACGGCGCCGACCGAGACGCCGCGCTCGTGGCGCGGGAAATACGCGCGGTTGCCGAAGTTCTGGCCGCCACGGAAGAAGAACACCTGGACGCAGGTCTGGCCGGCGTCCTGGTGGGCGGCGATGATGTCGGCATCGCCGACCGCGCCGGTGTTGATGCCCTGGCGCGCCTGGATCGCGGTGAGCGCGCGGATGCGGTCGCGGTAGACGGCGGCGGTCTCGTAGTCGAGCGCACCGGAAGCCGCCTGCATGCGTTCGGAGAGCTTCTTCTGGATCGTCTGCGACTGGCCACGCAGGAACTCGCGGACTTCGTCGAGCAACGCGTCGTAGTCGGGGTGCGCGATCCGACCGACGCAGGGCGCGGTGCAGCGCTTGATCTGGAACTGCAGGCAGGGGCGCGTCCGGCTCTCGAACACACTGTCCGAGCACGAGCGCAACGGAAACGCGCGCTGCAGCGCGGCGATGGTGCGGTTGACGGCGCCGGCCGACGCGAACGGGCCGAAATACTCGCCTTGCCGGTTGCGGGCGCCGCGATGCTTGGCGATCTGCGCCCACGCATGGTCGCCGGTGATCAAGATGTAGGGGAACGATTTGTCGTCGCGGAGCGTGATGTTGAAGCGGGGCTTCAGCCGCTTTATCAGGTTCGATTCGAGCAGCAGCGCTTCGACTTCGGTGTGGGTGGTGATGATCTCGAGTGCGACGGTGTGGCGCACCATGCGCCGGATCCGGGTCGAAAGGCCGTGGCTACGGGCGTAGGACGAGACGCGCTTGACCAGGTTCTTGGCCTTGCCGACGTAGAGCACCTGGCCCTTGGCATCGAGCATGCGATAGACGCCGGGCTTTCCGGGCAGGAGCGCAAGCTGGGCGCGAATCACCTCGCGTCCCTCTTTGGGCGTGCCGGCCTCGGCGGGCGGGAGCGGGATCGCCTCCCAGGAATCCGGATCGCGCCAGCGGGGAGCCTTGGTCTTTTTCACGGCCGGAGTCGGCGCCGCGGTGGTCGGCCCAGGTTCGGCCACCGGCAAAGCCGCCGGCGACGGTGCAACCGGATCCGTTCGAGCGTTCATGACCCCGCTCGTAACCTACTGATTCTATGCCTAATTTTTGGGCGTTCGCGCAGAAGTGACTCTATCCACCTCGGATGTGGATATCTCTGTGCAGAAACGCCCTTCATCATTCCAAAATCGACCGAAAATAGCCGTTTACAACCCATTGCCTAAGAAAGAGGCGCAATAAATAACATATTGATATGAAAGAGTTTTTTTATGTCAAGCCGGTAACAGCTGTGGCGCAAACGAAACAAAACCGCGGGAATCCCCTCGCCACAGTCCAGACCGGTCCGGCGTCGGCGGGGTGTGCACAACTCGAGCCTTCCGCGCAAGAATATTACCGACGCGACTTGAGCGTGCCGGTACTCGCGGAGCGAGGCCGCACGCGCTCGATCTCGACCCCGACGCTAGCCGCCTCCGCGATGACATGGAGTTTTTCAACCCTGACGCGAACCGCCTCGACGCGGGGATCGATCAAACAGCGGTCGGCGACGCGCTCGGCCAGGGTCTCGACCAGGTTGACGTGGCCTTGGGCGATGATCGCTTTGATCGCCTTGACGATGTCCTCGTAGCAGACGACGTCGGCGAGCTCATCGGTCGGCCGGTAGGCCGCCTCGTCAACCGCGAGGTCGACGTTGATGCGGACCGGCTGGGTCGTGGTCCGCTCGAAGGTGTGGACGCCGATCTTGGCGCCGAGTTCGAGATCGCGCACGAACACGTGGCGGATGCGGCGCGCGGCATCCGCGACGATCGTGCCGGGCGCGCGGGCAGCGATGCGATCGGTCATGTCACTCCTTCTCCGCGCGCCGAACGCGGCCCGGCAAGTGCTGACCGCCGTCGAGCGCGATCATCTGGCCGGTCATGGCAGGTGCCGCGAGGATGAAGCGGACGGCGTCGCAAATTTCCTCGGGCGTCGCGCCGCGCTCGAGCGGGGTCGCGGCGACCTGGCGGCGGAAATCGGCGGCCGTTTGGCGCGTGGACGGCAGCGTCGGCCCCGGACCGATCGCGTTGACGCGAACCCGCGGCGCCAACGCCATCGCCAACGTCTGGGTCAGCGTCCACAGACCGGCCTTGCTCACGGTATAGGACATGAAATAGGGCGTGAGCCGCCACACCCGCTGGTCGAGCAGGTTGACGATATGGCCGGCGACCCTCGGCGGCAATTGCGCCGCGAGCCGTTGCGCCAGCACGAACGGGGCGCGCAGGTTGACCGCGAGGTGCCGGTTCCACGAGCGGCGGTCGGCGGTCGCGACGTCGTCATACTCGAACACCGATGCGTTGTTGACGAGGAGCGACACCGGCCCGAGCGCGCGGGCAATCCGCGGGATCAGCGCGCCGACGGCGGCTTCACGGCCGAGATCGGCGGCGAAGGCGCGGGCGCGGCCGCCGCCTCGCACGATGCGGTCGACCACGGCGCGGGCGTCGCCGGTCGAACGGTGGTGATGAACCGCGACCGTCCAGCCGTCGGCGGCGAGTCCGAGCGCGATGGCGCGGCCGATACGGACCGCGGCGCCGGTCACTAGTGCGACCCGTGGCGATGGCGCCATCTACATCGGTCCCGGCTTGCCGCGCTTCGAGCGTAGCGCCCGGGTCCCCGCCCGCCCGCCCGAGGATCGGGCGCCGCTGCGCTTGGCGCGGCCACCGGGCGATTCGGTCGGCCGCGCCATCGGATCGGCGAGACCGAGATCGGCCTCTTCGAGCCGGCGGATCTCGTCGCGCAGCCGCGCCGCCTCCTCGAACTCGAGGTCGGCCGCGGCGGCGTGCATCTTGTCGCGCAGATCGGCGATGTAGGCTTTGAGGTTGTGGCCGATCAGGTGCTGGGTCTCGCCGTCGATCTTGACCGAGACGTAGTCGGCTTCATAGACGCTCTGCAATACGTCGGCGATCCCCTTCTTGACCGATTCGGGCGTGATGCCGTGCTCGCGGTTATAGGCCTCCTGCCGTCGCCGTCGGCGGTCGGTCTCTTCGATCGCTTCTTTGAGGCTGTTGGTCATCTTGTCGGCGTACAGCACGACGCGGCCGTCGGCATTGCGGGCGGCGCGGCCGATGGTCTGGATGAGCGAGGTACGCGAGCGCAGGAAACCCTCCTTGTCGGCGTCGAGGATCGCGACCAGTGCGCATTCGGGGATGTCGAGCCCTTCGCGCAAGAGGTTGATGCCGACCAGCACGTCGAAGGCGCCGATCCGGAGGTCGCGGATGATCTCGATCCGCTCCAACGTGTCGATGTCGGAATGGAGGTAGCGAACGCGGATACCGGCCTCGTGCATATACTCGGTCAGGTCCTCGGCCATGCGCTTGGTCAAGGTCGTCACCAGCACCCGCTGACCCCTGGCGGCGACCGCCTTGCACTCGGCCAGGAGGTCGTCGACCTGGTTCTCGACCGGGCGGATCAGGGTGGGCGGGTCGACCAGCCCGGTCGGGCGCACGACCTGCTCGATGAATACGCCGCCGGTCTGCTCGAGCTCCCACGGCCCCGGCGTCGCCGACACGAACACCGTCTGTGGCCGCATCGCATCCCATTCCTCGAACTTCAGGGGCCGGTTGTCGATGCAGGACGGCAGCCGGAAGCCGAACTCAGCGAGCGTCGACTTGCGCTTGTAGTCGCCGCGGAACATGCCGCCCAACTGTGGCACGGTGACGTGGCACTCGTCGACGAACACGAGCGCGTTGTCGGGGAGATACTCGAACAGCGTCGGCGGCGGTTCGCCCGGCGCGCGGCCGGTGAGGTAGCGCGAGTAGTTCTCGATCCCGGCGCAGCTGCCGGTCGCTTCGATCATCTCGAGATCGAACCGGGTGCGCTCCTCGAGGCGCTGGGCGTAGAGCAGCTTGTTGGCGCCGTTCAACTCGTCGAGCCTGAGTTGAAGATCGCGCTTGATCTGCTTGACCGCCTGCTGGACCGTCGGGCGCGGCGTCACGTAGTGCGAGTTGGCGTAGATCTTGATTTGCTGCAGTGCGGCCGACTTTTCGCCGGTCAGGGGGTCGAACTCGACGATCGATTCGATCTCGTCGCCGAACAGGGAGAGCCGCCAGGCACGGTCGTCGTAGTGCGAGGGGAAAATCTCGATCGAGTCGCCGCGCACCCGGAAGTTGCCGCGTTCGAACGCGGTGTCGTTGCGGCGGTACTGAACCTCGACCAACTTCTTGAGCAGTTGGTTGCGTTCGATGTGCTGGCCCTTGGCGAGCGCGATCGCCATCTCGGAGTAGGCCTCGGGCGAGCCGATGCCGTAGATGCACGAGACCGAGGCGACGATGATGACGTCGTCGCGTTCCAGCAGCGCCCGGGTCGCGGCGTGGCGCATGCGGTCGATCTGCTCGTTGATGGCCGCGTCCTTCTCGATATAGGTGTCCGAACGCGGCACGTAGGCCTCGGGCTGGTAGTAGTCGTAGTAGGAGACGAAATACTCGACCGCGTTCTCGGGGAAGAACGACTTCATTTCGCCGTAGAGCTGCGCCGCCAGCGTCTTGTTGGGAGCGAGGATCAGGGCCGGACGCTGCAGGTTGTGGATCACGTGCGCCATCGTGAAGGTCTTGCCCGACCCAGTGACGCCCTGGAGCACCTGCTCGTGCTCGCCCTGGACGAGCCCGCCGGTGAGCCCGCCGATCGCCTGCGGCTGGTCGCCGGCCGGCTTGTAGTCGGAGACGATTTTAAACGGAATCCCGGCTTCGGGCCGCTCGGCGGCCAGGGGCGGCCGGGTCGGGGCCGCCGGCTGCACTGTGTCGATCGCCATGCCCCTTTATATGCTCGCGTCCCGGGCGGTGGCCAGTTCAGTGGCGACCGGGGTCACTGGCGCATGATTGACAAAGAAGCTTCTAGAGGCTACCAAGAATCATGCGCGCTGTGGGGCTCAAGGTCCTAAAAAACAAACTGTCGGAATACGTCCGCTTGGCTGCCGCCGGCGAAACGGTGCTGGTCGTCGACCGCGACCGGGTCGTGGCCGAGCTGTCACCGCCGAGCGCCGGGCGAAGTACGACGCTCGCCGACGCTCAAATTGCGGAGGCGGTGCGGGCAGGGCTCCTGACACCGCCAGTCTTTGGGCCGGATACGCCACTGCCACCGAGCGTGCCGGTTGCGCCCGCGGCGGTGATCCTCGAAGAACTGACGGCGGATCGCGAGTCGCGATGATCTACGTCGATACCTCGGTCGCGCTCGCTTATCTCTTGGCCGAGGACCGGAAACCGCCCGAGGCATGGTGGCGCCAGCCGTTGATCGCGAGTCGGCTCGTCGAGTACGAGATTTGGAACCGGCTCAATGCGCGACGCCTAGGGGCGTCGTATGGCGACCGCGCCCGCACCTTGATCGGACGATTGGCCATAGTTGAACTTGAACCGCGCGTGCTCGCGCGCGCGCTCGAACCCTTTCCAACACCGGTCCGCACCCTCGACGCACTGCATTTGGCGGCAATCGAGTTCCTGCGCGGTCAAAACCAGGACGTCGAATTAGCGAGCTACGATACGCGTTTGAACGCTGCTGCCGCGGCGCTCCGTTTCCGCGTGCAGTTGCCATGAGAGCGGTCGACCTGCAATCGTCGCCGCGGGTCCAGGCGGCAATGGTGTTCACCCGGCCCGGCGCCGACAAGCCGGTCGCCGAGTCGCGCGGACCGCGCGGCGAAGTGCATTACCCGAAAGGCGTCTACGAGGAACGGACGGTTACGATCGAGAATCTGCGGCCGTGCCGGCCCGACTACACGCTCGACCGCCACGGCTTCATGCTCGCCGACCACCGGACCGCGGTCGTCGATTTCCGCGACGACGATGAACTTCGCGCCGTCTACTACCCCGAGGCCGAGCGCCTGATCGCAGCGCTGACCGGCGCCGCCCGGGTCGTCCTCTTCGACCACACCCGCCGCACCGCCGACGAGGCGGCGCAACGCCGCGACAATCTGCGCGAGCCGGTGCGTGTCGTCCACAACGACTACACCGACTGGTCCGGGCCGCAGCGCGTCCGCGATGTTCTGCCGGACGAGGCCGCGGCGCTGCTCGCGCGCCGGGTCGCGGTGGTTCAGGTGTGGCGCTCGATGCGGGGACCGGTCGTGCAGCAGCCGCTCGCGCTTTGCGACGCGCGCTCGATCGCGCCGGCCGACTTGATTGCGGCCGAACGCCGCCATCCCAACCGGGTCGGCGAGATCTACCAGATTGCCTACAGTCCGGCGCAGCGCTGGTACTACGCACCGGCGCTCGGTTTCGGCGAGGCGCTGGTGTTCAAGACCTACGATTCGGCGACCGACGGCCGCGCGCGATTCTCGGCGCACGGCTCGTTCCTCGACCCCGCCGCACCCGCGGACGCCCCGCCGCGCGAGAGCATCGAGGTCCGCGCGTTCGCCTTCTTCGCCGCGATATAACCGATAGGATCGATCCTGCAATGACCGAGCCGTCCCGCCCACCGGTATCCGGCCTCGATGCTTACGCGCCGCCCGAGATCGCGGCGCGGGTTGCCGCCGCCGCCGTGGCCAAGACCAACCTGACCCTTCTGCAGACGGTGGCGCTCGGGGTACTGGCCGGCGCCTTCATCGCCTTCGGCGCCATGGCTTATACGCTGGTCGTGACCGGCTCGAGCCTCGGCCTCGGCCCGACCCGGCTGTTGGGCGGGATCGCGTTCTCGCTCGGGCTCATCCTGGTCATCGTCGGCGGCGCCGAGCTCTTCACCGGCAACAACCTGCTGGTGATGGCGTGGGCCGATCGCAAGATCGGCCTGGCGGCGCTGCTCGGCAACTGGGCGGTCGTCTACGTCGCCAATCTGATCGGCGCACTCGGCACCGCGGTGCTCGCGCACCTGGCTGGAATGTTTGGCCTGGGCGAGGGCGCGGTCGGCGCGACCGCGGTCGAGATCGCTTCGGCCAAGGTCGGGCTCGGTCTGGTGCCCGCGTTTTTCCGCGGGCTGCTCTGCAACGTGTTGGTGTGTCTCGCGGTCTGGCTTTGCGTTGCCGCGCGCGACGTCACCGGCAAGGTGTTCGCGATCCTGTTTCCGATTGCGACATTCGTGGCACTCGGCTTCGAGCACTCGGTCGCCAACATGTACGCGATTCCGGCCGGGTGGCTGGCGGCGCTCGATCCCGCGGTCGCGGCGCGGGTCGGCGCCTCGGCGTCGGCGCCCAGCGTGGGC
>CAMDOQ010000015.1 GCA_945903685.1 Rhizobium sp. Q54 | reverse complement strand
CCTACGGCCGGCCCTGGTTTCTCGGCCAGGTGATCGCGTACCTCCGTGACGGCACCGAGCTGCCGGCCCCGAGCCGGGCCGAGCAGGGCAGGGTCGTGCTCGAGCACTATGACGACATGCTTGCGTTCCATGGCCGCTTCTACGGCGTGCGCATCGCGCGCAAGCACCTCGGCTGGTACGTGACCGGGATGCCGCAGGCGGCCGCGTTCCGCCGCGCCGTCAATCGCGAGGACGACGCCGAGCGTGTGATCCAGCTGATCCAGGCGTTCTACGCCGGCGACGCGGTATTCGCCGCCGACGAGGCGCGGGCCGCAGCATAGGGCGATGCTCGATCAGCCGGCCGCAACCGTCGATCGGGCCGCTGTCCTCGCCGCGCTGCCGCTTCCGCTCATCGTCGTCGCGCCCGACGGACGGCTGGCGAGCGTCAATCCTGCGGCCGAGGACTTTTTTGCCGCCGGCGCCGAGTCGCTAACGGCGCGCCGGCTCGACGAGCTGATCCCGTTCGACAGTCCGCTACTCGCCCTGATCGAGCAGGTGCGAACCCGCCAGAGCCCGGTATTCGATCATGACGTACCGCTGCAAAGCCCGCGGCTCGGCATCCGTACCGTCGACGTCCAGGCGGCGCCGCTCGACGAGCGCTCGGGCTTCGTGGTCGTCTGTCTCGAACCGCTCGCGATCACGCAGCGCCTGAGCGGGCGGCTGCAGCCGCGCGATGCGGCGCGTTCGATCCAGGCGCTGGCGGCGATGTTGGCGCACGAGATCAAGAACCCGCTAGCCGGGATTCGCGGTGCCGCACAGCTCTTGGAGCAGGGAGCCAGCGCCGAGGACCGTCCTCTCGCGCGCCTCATTCGCGACGAAACCGACCGCATCGTCGCCCTGATCGGCCGCTTCGAGGCCTTCGCCGATGGTCGGCTGACGCGAGAGCCGGTCAATATCCACGAGGTGCTCGATCGCGTCCGTGCCATCGCCGGTGCGGGATTCGCGCGCGGAATCGCGATCGACGAGCGCTACGACCCGTCGTTGCCGCCGACCTTCGCCAGCCGCGACCAGCTCATTCAAGCGTTTCTCAACCTGATCAAGAACGCGGCCGAAGCGGTGGCCGAGCGGCCAGAACGGCGGATCACGATCGGCACCGCCTACCGCCATGGCATCTGGCTCGACGGCGGCGGTGGGCGCGAGCGCGTGCACCTGCCGCTCGAAGTGACGATCGCCGACAATGGCCCCGGCATCCGCGAGGATATGCAGGCGATCCTGTTCAGCCCGTTCGTCACCACCAAGGCGACCGGCACCGGTCTCGGGCTTGCGCTGGTCGCCAAGATCGTCGGCGACCATGGCGGCGCGATCGATTTCGAGAGCGACGGACGCGGGACCGTGTTCCGGGTTCGTCTGCCGGTGGTGGTGCAAGAGCGGCAGCGATGAGCGGCGAAACCATCCTAGTCGCGGACGACGATGCCGGCATCCGCACCGTGATCGACCAGGCTTTGACCCGTGCCGGTTACCGGCCGATGGCGACGCCGAGTGCCGAAATTTTATGGCAGTGGGCGGCGGACGGTGAGGGCGATCTCGTCATCACCGACGTGGTCATGCCCGACGGCGACGGGCTCGATCTCTTGGACCGCATCAAGAAGATTCGCCCCGACCTGCCGATTATCGTGATGAGCGCGCGTTCGACCTTGCTGACGGCCGTCCAGGCGACCGAACGCGGCGCCTTTGAATACCTTCCAAAACCTTTTGATATTAATGAGTTATTGAAGGTTATTAAGTCTTCTCTCGAAGAAAAAGGAAAACCAGGGGCCCCGGTCCGGCCGCTCGGAGGCGACGAACAGATTCCCCTGGTCGGCCGCTCGCCGGCGATGCAAGAGGTCTACCGGCTGCTCGCGCGTGTCGTCGGCACCGACCTGCCAGTGCTGGTCACCGGCGAGTCGGGAACCGGCAAGGAACTGGTCGCGCGCGCGCTGCACGATTACGGCAAACGCCGCGGCGGTCCGTTCGTCGCCATCAACATGGCGGCGATCCCGCGCGAGCTGGTCGAGAGCGAGTTGTTCGGGCACGAGCGCGGCGCCTTCACGGGCGCGGCGGCGCGGGCGATCGGCCGTTTCGTCCAGGCCAATGGCGGCACGTTGTTCCTGGACGAAATCGGCGACATGCCGATCGATGCCCAAACGCGATTGCTGCGCGTCCTGCAGCAGTCCGAAGTAACGCCGATCGGCGGGCGCAAACCGGTGCGGGTCGATGTCCGCATCATCTCGGCCTCGAACCGCGATTTGCGCCAGGCCGTCCTCGAAGGACGCTTTCGCGAGGACTTGTTTTACCGCTTGAACGTCGTGCCGCTGCGACTGCCGGCGCTCCGCGAGCGCAAGGACGACATCCCCGACCTGGTGCGCCATTTCCTGAGCGACGCAGTGCTACAGGGGATGCGCGGCAAGGCGTTCGACGCGAAGGCGATTGAGCGGCTCAAGGCGCATGACTGGCCCGGCAATGTTCGCGAACTCGAGAATCTGGTCCGCCGCCTCGTCGCGGTCAGCGCAGCGGACGTCATCGGCGAGCCCGTTGTCACCCGCGCCCTTATCGATGTCGCGCCCGAAGCGGCGGTTGCACGCGGGCGCGACGAGAGCCTGAGCGAGACGATCGAGCGCCACCTCCAACGGTACTTCGCGGCGCACGGCGACAATCTGCCGCCGAGCGGGCTCTACGACCGCCTGATTCGCGAAATCGAGCGGCCATTGATCGCCCTGAGCCTCGCCGCGACCCGCGGCAATCAGATCAAAGCGGCGCGGCTGTTGGGCCTAAACCGCAACACGCTCCGTAAAAAAATTCGCGACCTCGACCTCGTGATCGGCCGCGACGGGCGGACCCTGTGATGTGTTTTCGCAACACATGTGATACGGTTGCCGCACTGCGGGCTTGATCGGTCGGTTGCCCGGTTTCTGCCCCAAAAGGAACGGTCCGCATTGACGTCTGAGGTCCACGGATACCTGAGTGATCGCTGGTCCCAGTTTCGGAATTGGGCCCGCGATTACGGCCTGAGCCGCAAGCTCGCGTTTGCGCTCGCGGTAGCGGCGGTGGTGTCAGGGATCACCACGTACGCCGCCATCACCGGCTCGGAGCCGCTCGCGCGCAATTCGCGCACGGTCGTTGTCCTGCTTCTGGTCAATCTCACGCTGTTGCTGTCATTAGCGGCGATCGTGATCCGCCGCTTGGTCCAACTGTGGGTCGAACGGCGGCGCGGGTCGGCCGGCTCGCGGCTTCACACCCGCTTGGTTGCCCAGTTCAGCCTGATCGCGGTCGCGCCAGCGATCGTGGTCGGCGTGTTTTCGGGGCTGTTTCTCAATTTCGGGCTTCAGAACTGGTTCAGCGAGGGCGTTCGCACGGCGGTCACTACCTCGGTCGCGGTCGCCGAGGCTTACCTCGACGAGCATCGCAAGGTGATCCGCGCCGACACCGAGGCGATGGCCGGCGATCTCAATCGGATCGCGCCGATTTACTACCGGTCGTCGACGCGCTTCAGTCAGTTTCTGTCGGCCCAGGCCAGGTTGCGCTCGTTGTCCGAGACCGTGGTCTTCACCCGCGATCAAGGCATTCTCGCGCGCTCGCAACTCACGTTCGCGTTCGACATCGACGACATCCCGGAGGAGGCGCTGGCGCGCGCCGACAATGGCGAGCTCGTCTTCTTCAGCGGCGACGCCGACGATCGTGTGCGGGCGGTAATCCGGCTGGACCGCCTGCCCGACGCTTTTCTCTATGTCGCCAAGAACGTTGATCCGCGCGTGATCGCGCATGTCGAGTCGAACCGCTCCGCCGCCACCACCTATGAAAAGCTCGAGCGCGATCGCTCCTCGATCCAGATCACGTTCCTCCTGATTTTCGGCGTGGTTGCGCTGCTGTTGCTGCTGGTGGCGGTTTGGCTCGGGCTCTCGTTCGCGACCCGGATCGTCCGGCCGGTGAGTGCGCTCGTTGGCGCCGCCGATCAGGTGCGCGCTGGCAACCTCGCCGTCCACGTGTCCGAAGACCGCAACGACGACGAGATCGGGTCGCTCATCCGCGCCTTCAATCGCATGACCGGACAGCTCGACGCTCAGCGCAGCGAGTTGATCGAGGCGAACCGTCAGCTCGACGAGCGGCGCCGTTTCACCGAGGCGGTGCTGGCCGGGGTCGGCGCCGGTGTCGTCGGGCTCGACGGCGACGGTCGGGTGACGCTGCCCAACCGGTCGGCGCTGACGCTACTTGCGCTCGAGCGGGCAGCCATGGTCGGCCATCGCCTGGGTGAGATCGTGCCTGAAATGGCACCGCTGATCGAGGAAGCCCGGCTGCGCCCGGAGCGCGTTGCCCAAGGGCAGGTCACCATCGATCGGGGCGGGGAGGGGCGCCACCTTCTGGTCCGCGTCGCATCCGAACAGGCGGCCGGCGGCCAGGCCGGCTACGTCGCTACCTTCGACGACATCACGCAGTTGGTCGCAGCACAGCGCACCGCCGCATGGTCGGATATCGCGCGCCGTATCGCCCATGAGATCAAGAATCCACTAACCCCGATCCAACTTTCGGCCGAGCGCCTGAAACGCAAGTACTTGAAAGAGATCAGTTCGGATCCCGACACTTTTTCGAACTGCACCGACACCATCATTCGGCACGTGCTCGATATCGGCCGACTGGTCGATGAGTTCTCCTCGTTCGCCCGCATGCCGGCGCCGGTGTTTCGGGTCGAGAACCTGACCGACATCGTCGACCGCGCGCTGGTGTTGCAACGGATGGCGCGGCCGGAGATCCACTACGTCAAGCTGTTGCCGGCCGAAGTCGTCGAGGTACGTTGCGATCATCGACAAGTAAGCCAGGTCCTCACCAACCTTCTGCAGAACGCCGCCGACTCGATCGAGGCCCGGAGCACGACCGACCCCGACGAGCCCGGCCGCATCGAAGTCCGGTTCGAGCGGAGCGAAAGCGGGCGCGTCACGCTGTACGTCGAGGACAACGGCAAAGGTTTCCCCAAGGGCGCGTTGCGTGCACGCCTGACCGAGCCTTACGTCACCACCCGCGAAAAAGGCACCGGTCTCGGCCTTGCCATCGTCAAGAAAATTATGGACGACCACGGCGGCACGTTGGTGCTCGCCGACCGCCCCGGCGGGGGCGCGTCGGTTCGGATGGTGTTCGAACGCCCGGCCGCGCTTACCAGTGCAGCCGAGTAGGCCGACGCTGCCATGAGCCAGGACATCCTCATCGTCGATGACGAAAGCGGCATCCGCGAACTTGTCGCCGGCCTGCTCCAGGACGAGAGCTATACCACCAGGGTTGCCGCCAACAGCACTCAAGCGCGCGCCGAGATCGAGCGCCGCGTGCCGGCGTTGCTGGTGCTCGATATCTGGCTCCAAAGCAGCGAGCTCGACGGCCTTGAGCTCTTGGATCTCGTCCGCCGCGACCACCCTGATCTTCCGGTAGTGATGATCTCCGGCCACGGCAATATCGAAACCGCGGTCGCGGCGATCAAGCGCGGCGCTTACGACTTCATCGAAAAGCCGTTTAAGGCCGAGCGCCTGTTCCTGATCGTGCGCCGTGCCATCGAGGCGGCCCGGCTGCGGCGCGAGAATGCCGAACTTCGGCTTCGCGCCGGCCCCGAGAACGAACTGATCGGCAGCTCGGCTCCGATGAACGCGCTCCGGAGCGCGATTGAGCGGGTGGCGCCGACCGGGAGCCGGGTCTTGATCTCCGGCCCGGCCGGGGTCGGCAAAGAAGTGGTGGCGCGGTTGGTACACGCCCGCTCGCGCCGAGCGGAACAGCCGTTCGTCGTCGTCAACGCCGCCAGCATGGCGCCTGATCGCATGGAACGCGAGCTGTTCGGCGCTGAAAACGGCGACGGCTCGATCCGGATTGGCACGTTCGAGCGCGCCCACGGCGGCACGCTGTTCATCGACGAAGTCGCCGACATGCCGCTCGAGACCCAGGCCAAGATCCTGCGCGTCCTGCAAGAGCAGACGTTCGAGCGGGTCGGGGGCTCGGCGCGGGTCCAGGTCGACGTCCGCGTCTTGTCGGCCTCGAACCGCGATCTTGCCGGCGAAATCGCGCAAGGCCGCTTCCGCCAGGATCTCTATCACCGCCTCGCGGTGGTGCCGATTCAAGTGCCGCCGCTCAAGGACCGGCGCGAGGACGTCCCCCAGCTCGCGCGCTATTTTCTTCGGCGTTCGTCGGAAACTTCGAGTTTTCCGCTGCGCGAGATCGGCGAGGACGCCGTCGCGGCACTGCAGTCCTACGATTGGCCCGGCAACGTTCGCGAGCTGCGCAATCTGGTCGAGCGCCTGCTGATCATGGCGCCAGGCGACGTCGCGATTCCGATCACCGCGGCAATGTTGCCGCCGGAAATGGGCTCGAAGAGCTTTGCGGCGCTTCGCACCAACGGCAGCGAGCGGGTGATGACGCTGCCCTTACGCGAGGCGCGCGAGATGTTCGAGCGCGAATATTTGAGCGCCCAGATCAACCGCTTCAGCGGCAACATCTCGCGCACCGCGGCCTTCATCGGCATGGAGCGCTCGGCGCTGCACCGCAAGCTCAAAGCGCTCGGCGTCACCGCCGACGATCGCGGCGCCGAACCCGATAGCGCGTGAACGAGCGCACGAGAACCGCGGTCTCCCTTCATGAAAATCATCGTCTGCGGCGCCGGACAGGTCGGCTTCAACATCGCGCGACAACTCGCGGCTGAGCAAAACGACGTCACCGTGATCGACACCTCGCCCGAACTGATCGCGCGGGTCAACGAGGCGCTCGACGTCCAGGCCATGGTCGGTTACGCCTCGCACCCCGACGTGCTCGAGCGCGCCGGCGCGCGGGACACCGACATGATCGTCGCCGTGACCTACGCCGACGAGATCAACATGGTCGCGTGCCAGGTGGCGCACGCGATCTTCAACGTCCCGACCAAGATTGCGCGGATCCGCGCCCAGACCTACCTCTACCCCGAATGGCAGAAGCTGTTCGGCAGCGACCGCCTCGGGATCGACGTGGTGATCTCGCCCGAGATCGAGGTGGCGCGCGCCGTGATCCGGCGGATCGAAGTGCCGGGCGCGAGCGACGTCGCCTCGTTCGCCGACGGCCTAGTGCGCGTAATCTCGGTGTTCATCGCCGAGGACTGCCCGATCCGCGATACGCCGCTCCGCCAGTTGACCGAACTGTTCCCGGATCTCCACATCCGCGTGATGGGGATCATCCGCGCCGGCGAGACGCTGGTGCCCTCGCCGGAAGACACCATGGTCGCGGGGGATGAGGTCTATTTTGCGGTCGATGCCGCGCACGTAACGCGGGCGATGGCCTCGTTCGGTTACGAAGAACGCGAGGCGCGCAGCGTTGTTATCGGCGGCGGCGGCAATATCGGGCTCCTGCTCGCCAAGCAGTTCGAAGCCGAGCACCCTAACGTGCGAGTCAAGTTGGTCGAGTTCAACAAGGCGCGCGCCGAGGAGATCGCCGATCAGTTGACCCATGCCACCGTCATCCATGGCGACGTGCTCGACCGCGCCATCCTCGAAGAAGCCGGCATCAAGGGTACCGAAGCGATCATCGCCGTCACCGACGACGACCAAGTCAACATTCTGGCCTCGCTGATCGCCAAGCGCGAGGGTTGCCAATCGGCGATCACGCTGATCAACGAACTTTCCTACAGCCCGCTTATCCATTCGCTCGGGATCGACGTCGTCGTCAACCCGCAGGCGTCGACGGTCTCGACCATCCTGCAATTCATCCGCCGCGGCCGCATCCGCCGCCTCTACAGCCTGGCCGATGGCGTCGCCGAGATCATCGAGGGCGAGGTGCTGCCGACCTCGAACCTTGCCGGCACCGCCGTCCGCGAGAACAAGCTGCCGCACGTCGTGATCGGCGCGTTGGTGCGCGGCGAGGACGTTATCATTCCCAAAGGCGACACCGTGATCCAGCCGAGCGACAAGGTGATCGTGTTCGCGCTCAAGGACGTCGTAAAAAAAGTCGAGCGCATGCTCTCGGTGCGGCCGGACTCGTTTTGAGCTGACACGTGTCGCGGGTCGCTTACGTCAACGGCCGCTATTGGCCGTTTCGCGACGCCCACGTCGCGATCGAGGATCGCGCGCTGCAGTTCGCCGACGGCGTCTACGAGGTATGCCTGGTCCTGGCCGGCCGCATCATCGACTGGGACCGCCACGCGGCCCGGCTCGCGCGCTCGTTGGCTGCGCTTCGGATTGCGGCCCCGGTTGCGCCGGCGGCGCTGGCGGCGATCGTCGGCGAATGCGTACGGCGCAATCGCGTCGGCGACGGTCTGCTCTACCTCCAGGTGACCCGCGGAACGGCGCGGCGCGACCATCCGTTCCCGGGCGCGGCGCGGCCGACGCTGATCGTTTCGGCCCGTAACAAGCCGTTGCCGGCGGCCGCGATCGCGAACGGCGTCGCCGTTGTCACCACCGCCGACCTACGCTGGCAGCGCTGCGACATCAAGACGACGGCCTTGCTCGCCAATGTGCTGGCGAAGCAGGAAGCGCGTGAGCGCGGCGCCTTCGAAGCCTGGCTCGTCGACGCCGAGGCCCGCATTACGGAAGGCAGCTCGACCAACGCCTGGATCGTGACCGCGGCGGGCACCATCGTGACCCGCCCGCTCGACCGCGCCGTCCTCGCCGGCGTGACGCGCGAGGTCGCGATCGAGCTGATCCGGAGCGCCCGGCTCCCGCTCGAGGAGCGGGCCTTCACGCTGACCGAGGCGTTTGCCGCTGCCGAGGCGTTCCTGACCAGTACGTCCTCGGTCGTCGTTCCGGTCGTTCGGATCGATGCGCGCCCGGTCGGAGCGGGGGCTCCCGGACCGCTGACCCGGCGCGTTCAGGAGCTATTCCGGGACCACCTGGGCCGCTAGCGCTGTGATCGCCGACACAGCTTGCAAGCAGGCCTCAAGCGGACCATGTTCATGAGTGGCGCCTGAGTCTAAGCAGGCCTAAGGGAGACGACTGCGCTCGGGGCCTTCACAAAAACAATATAGAGACCGCGATGTCCGCCACAAAAAACCAAAACCTTCAAGACGTTTTCCTCAATCACATCCGAAAAAGCAAGGTTCCGGTCACGGTATTCCTCGTGAACGGGGTCAAGCTCCAGGGGGTTATCACCTGGTTCGACAACTTCTCGGTTCTGCTCCGGCGCGACGGGCACGTGCAACTGGTCTACAAGCACGCGATCTCGACCGTAATGCCGTCCGGGCCGATCCAGTTGTTCGAAGCCGATCAGGAGGCAGTCGGCGAAGGCGAAGCGGCGAATGCGTAGTCGGGCTTGATCGAGCGCCCGCGCAACGGCGACCGCGTCCACGGGACGCGGGCTTACATCGTCCACGTCCACTTCAAGGACCGGCGCGGATCCGACCGCGCGTCGGAGCGCGCCCCGGCAGCCCGGCTCGAAGAAGCCAAGGGCCTTGCCGCGGCGATTCGGATCGAGGTCGTTCATGCGACGATCGTCTCGCTCGACCGGCCGCACCCCGGCACGCTGATGCGCGAAGGCAAGCTCGTCGAGATTGGCACCGAGATCGAAGCACTGAAGCCCGACCTGGTGATCGTCGACGGTCACCTCTCGCCGGTTCAGCAGCAAAACCTCGAAAAACGGTGGAAGAGCAAGGTCATCGACCGCACCGGCCTGATCCTCGAAATTTTCGGCGCGCGGGCGCGCACGAGCGAGGGCGGTCTCCAGGTCGAATTGGCGGCGCTCAGCTATCAACGGAGCCGCCTGGTACGGTCGTGGACCCATCTCGAGCGTCAGCGGGGCGGCTTCGGCTTCTTGGGCGGCCCTGGCGAATCGCAGATCGAGGCCGATCGCCGCCACATCGATACCCGGCTCGCCGGCATTCGCAAGCAGCTCTCCGATGTAGTGCGAACGCGCGAATTGCACCGCGCCGAGCGGCGCAAGGTCCCGTATCCGATCGTCGCGCTGGTCGGCTACACCAACGCCGGCAAGTCGACGCTGTTCAATCGCCTGACCGCGGCCCAGGTCTATGCCGAGAACCTCCTGTTCGCGACGCTCGATCCGACCATGCGCCGGGTCGAACTGCCGACCGGGCAGCTAGTCATCCTCTCCGACACGGTCGGATTCATCTCCGACCTGCCGCACGAACTGGTGGCCGCGTTCTCGGCGACGCTCGAAGAGGTGAAGCAGGCGGATCTGATCGTTCACGTCCGCGACGTCGCGCACCCGGAAAGCACCGAGCAAAAAGCCGATGTCGCCCGCGTTCTGCACGACCTCGAGGTCGGTTACGAAGACGGAGCCGCGATCATCGATGCCCACAACAAGGTCGATCTGCTCGACGCCGACGCCCGGGTCGCGGTCGCCAACCGCGCCGCACGCGATAATGATGCGGTCATGATTTCGGCCAAGAGCGGGGAGGGGTGTGCCGACCTGCTCGCGGCGATCGACCACAGGCTCGCCGCCGGGCGCGCCACCTGCGATGTCCGCGTTCCGATCGCGGACGGCGCAACCCTGGCTTGGCTCTACCGCCACGGCCAGGTGATCGAACGACGCGACGACAATTCCTACGCCTATGTTCGGGTCAGCCTGGCGCCGCCTGACCGCGACCGGTTGAAACAGCGCACGGGCAGCCGAGTGCGTGTTAACTAAGCCGTCGGCGTCTGCGTTGACAGGTGCTTTGCCCCAACGCTAGTCTGGCACTCGTTGCGCGCGAGTGCCAAAGCCACCCAGTCTGGAGAAAAGTCTATGAATATCAGGCCATTGCAAGATCGTGTTCTGGTCAAGCGGATCGAAGAGGAAACCAAGACCAAGGGCGGGATCATCATTCCCGATACCGTCAAAGAGAAACCGTCCGAGGGCACGGTAGTCGCGGTCGGTAAGGGGTCGCGCGACAAGGACGGCAAACTTCATGCGCTCGACGTCAAGAAGGGTGACCGCGTGATGTTCGGCAAGTGGTCGGGCTCCGAGGTCAAGGTCGACGGCGTCGACTACTTGATCATGAAAGAGTCCGACATCATGGGGATCGTCGGCTAAGAACGACGGGAGCGGCGCCGGGCGTGCCCCGGCGACCGCTCGTTCGAAGACCGAGCATGCCCGCGCGCCCTGGCGTGGGCATGTCGTTTTTGCGGTCTCAATCCTGGCGGTGCACGGCGAAACCGCCGAACGCCTGGGTCACCGGCATGATCTCGATCGTATTGACGTTGACGTGTTCGGGGAGGGTCGCCACGTAGCGGACGATCTCCGCGACATCGTCGGCCGAGACCGGCTTCATCCCCTTGTAGACGCCCTTCGCTTTTTCTTTGTCGCCCTTGAAGCGGACTTCCGAAAATTCGGTTTCGGCCATCCCGGGTTCGACCGAGGTGACGCGGATGTTGTGGCCCAGTAGGTCCGAGCGCAGCGCCAGCGAGAACTGATGCACGAACGCCTTGCTGCCGGCATAGACGTTGCCGCCAGGGTAAGGATAGGTGCCAGCGACCGAGCCCATGCTGATGATGTGGCCGCGTTTTCGCTCGACCATGCCCGGCAATACCGCTCGCGTCACGTAGACCAACCCTTTGATGTTGGTGTCGATCATCGTTTCCCAGTCATCCATCGACGCGGCCTGGGCCGGCTCCATGCCGAGCGCGAGTCCGGCGTTGTTGACGAGCACGGTGATCGAACCGAAACGGGCGGGCAGGGCGGCAACCGCGTTTTTCACCGCCGCTTCGTCGCGAACGTCGAATTCGACGGTGTGAAGGCGGTCGCTCCCGAGTTCGCGCGCAAGCCCATCGAGCCGATCGCGGCGGCGGCCGGTGGCGATGACCAAGGCGCCCGAGCGGATGAACAGCCTAGCAATCGCAGCGCCGAACCCGGCAGTCGCGCCGGTGACGAAGACGGTTATGTTGGCGGGGTCGATCATGGCGGCTCCTTAGACGGTAGATTCGGTTTTTTCATCGACTTTGGCGCGATTCCAAAGCGCATCCATCTCAGCCAGGGTCGCGTCTTCCGGGATGCGGCCCTCGGCGGCGAGCGCCGCCTCGATCGCGCGAAACCGGCGTTCGAACTTGGCGTTGGCATGGCGGAGCGAGGACTCGGGATCGACCTTCAGGTGACGGGCTAAATTGACGCAAGCGAAGAGCAAGTCGCCCAATTCAGCCTCGACCGCGTCGGGCGCTTCGGCCCGGGCGGCGATCGCGACTTCGAGCTCAGCAATCTCTTCGGCGATTTTGGCAAGGATCGGCGGCGCCTCGGCCCAGTCGAAGCCGACCCGCGCGGCACGCGCCTGCAGCTTCAAGGCCCGAGTCAGGCCGGGCAGGGCGCGCGAAACGCCGGCAAGGGCGCCGGAACCCGTTCCATCGCCAGCCTCGGCCTTGGCCTTCACGGTCCGCTCATGGGCCTTGATCGTCTCCCAGTTCCGGGTTTGCGCTTCGGACGACGCGATCTCGGTAGCACCGAAGACGTGCGGATGCCGGCGCACCATCTTGTCGGAGACCGCTGCCGCGATCGCATCGAAAGTGAATTCGCCCGATTCGGACGCCATCTGGGCGTAGAACACCACTTGAAACAGAAGGTCGCCGAGTTCGTCTTTCAACGCCGCAAGGTCGTTGTCGCGGATCGCTTCGGCGACCTCGTAGGCTTCTTCGATCGTATAGGGCGCAATCGTCGCGAAAGTCTGCTCGCGGTCCCAAGGGCAGCCGGTCTTGGGATCGCGGAGCGCCGCCATGATTGCGAGCAGCCGGTCGATCGAGGGGTGGGCGTGCGTCATGCGAAGCGTCGGGTGAACGGCGACGATGCCATTTTCGTTAGCTCTATAAATGCCATAATGTATATTATGTTAAATATTATATTCTATATGTTTACAATCATTTAAAAACTCTGGTTCACTTCAACTACCAATCCGTCGTACCCGGGCTCGACACCTTTTGGCAGGCTCTCGACCAACGACCGATAGTCGAGTTCATAGTTCATATGCGTAAGGATCGCGCGCTCCGGTCTCACCCGCTCAATCCACTCGAGCGTACGATCGAGATGCGCGTGGGTCGGATGCGGCGTATCGCGGAGCGCATCGACGATCCAGACCTCGACCCCCGCCAAGGCTGCGTATGCCTCCGGGCCGAGATTGACCGCGTCGGTCGTATAAGCGATCGGTCCGAACCGGAAGCCGAGCGTTGTCGTGGTGCCGTGATCTTGCGGAAACGGCACGATCGGTATTGGACCCAGCCGAAACGGTCCGTCGATCAGATGCGGGTTCAGGATCGCCGGATAAGCGCCCCCGGTCTCGTCCTTGAAGACATACGCGAAGCGGCGGGTGAGCGAATCGAGCGTCGGCCGATCAGCGTAAATGTCGATCCGCTTGCGGCTCCGAATCACGAAAAAACGCAAATCGTCGATGCCATGGACGTGGTCGGCATGGTCGTGGGTGTAGAGCACGGCATCCAAGCGGTCGAATCCGGCCATCAGCGCTTGTTCGCGCAAATCGGGCGAGGAGTCGACGAGCAGCCGGGTCCCCTCCTCTTCCACCAGGATCGACGCCCGCCGGCGACGATTGCGCGGCTCGTTCGGATCGCACCGCCCCCAATCGTTGCCGACGCGCGGAATGCCACCGGCGGTGCCGCAGCCGAGGATCGTGACCCGCATCAGGCGGCCTCGGTCGCCTTCGCGAATAGCGCGTAGAAATTGCGTGTGGTCTGGACCGCGAGAGTTTCGAGCGGTACGCCGCGCAATTGGGCGAGGAATGCCGCTGTGTGCGATACGAACGCCGGCTCGTTGCGCTTGCCCCGCACCGGTACCGGCGCGAGATACGGTGCATCTGTCTCGACCAATAGGCGATCGTCAGGTACCGAGCGCGCTATCGTGCGGAGAGCGTCGGCGTTCTTGAAGGTCACGATCCCGGAAAACGAGATGTAAAGGCCGAGCGCCAACGCGCAGTCGGCGAGCGCGGCCGAGGCGGTAAAGCAGTGAATGACGCCGGAAAACGCCCCCATAGACGCCTCGTCCTTCAGGACCGCCGCCATGTCGTCGTCGGCGTCGCGGCTGTGGATGACGATTGGGAGCCCCAGCGCCCGGCCGGCCGCAAGGTGGAAGCGAAAATTTCGCTGCTGCCGGTCGCGCGGGCTTTTCTCGTAGTAGTAGTCGAGCCCGGTCTCGCCGATCCCGATCACCTTGGGGTGTGCAGCCCGCGCGATCAGTTCGGCGCTACCGTCGAGCGCATCGTTCGCCGCTTCATGCGGATGGATCCCGACGGTGCACCACAGCGCCGGCTCCGCTTCGGCCAGACGGACGACGGCGTCCCATTTCGCGAGCTTGGTGCCGATTGTCAGCATGCGATCGACCCCGGCGCGGCGGGCGCGGTCGAGCACGCCGGAAAAATCGCCGGCGAAGTCGTCGAAATCGAGATGGCAGTGGCTGTCGATCAGCATGGCGTGGCGGTAGCGCCGGCGGTGCCTAGGCCGAGGCTTCGACGTAGCGCGGGAACACGCCCTCAGGTTTGGGGAGCGCGGTACCCGGCACGAGCTTGGGTTCCCCGCCCATGGCAGCGAGCTGTCGCGCCGTGCCGGTCGGAACCGCAAGCTGGTCGAGAATCCGCCCGGCCGCTGTCGGCATGAACGGTTGCAGCACGATCGCGATCCGGCGGATCGCGTCGGTCAGCGCATAGAGCACCGTCGCCATGCGGGCGGGATCGGTCTTGCGCAGCGTCCATGGCGCCTGCGCATCGACGTAACGGTTGGCATCACCGATCACGCGCCAGATTTCCTCGAGTGCCGTGTGGAGTTCCTGGCGATCGACTCGCGCCCGCGTCGTTGCATGAAGCGCCGCGCTGGCCCCGAGCAGTTTCTCGTCCTCCGGGGCAAGCGCCCCCGGGTTCGGCACCTGACCGTCGCCATTCTTGGCGATGAACGACAACACGCGCTGCACCAGGTTACCGAGGTCGTTGGCGAGATCGCCATTTAAACGGTTGATCACAGCGCGGTGCGAGAAATCGCCATCGGCCCCGAACGGCAGTTCGCGCAGCACGAAGTAGCGCACGGGATCGAGGCCGTACTTGGCCACTAGCTCGTGCGGCGGGATGAAATTACCGAGCGACTTCGACATCTTTTGGCCTTCGACCGTCCACCAGCCGTGGGCGAAAACGCGGGCCGGCGGCGCCACGCCGGCCGCCATCAGGAAAGCCGGCCAATAGACGGCGTGGAAACGGAGGATGTCTTTGCCGACAATATGCGTCGCCGGCCAGAACGTGGTGAACGCGGCGCTCGCCGTGTCGGGATAGCCGACAGCCGTGATGTAGTTGGTGAGGGCGTCGAACCAGACGTACATGATGTGGCCGGGAGCGTCCGGAACCGGGATGCCCCATTTGAAACTCGTGCGCGAGATCGAAAGATCGCGCAAGCCGCTCTTCACGAAGCTCATCACTTCGTTCCGCCGCGCCGGCGGCAGGATGAAATCCGGATTGGCGTCGTAGAACGCGAGTAGGCGATCCTGCCACGCCGACAAGCGGAAAAAATAGCTCGGCTCCTCGACCCACTCGACCGGCGCGCCCGATGGCGCGCGCTTGCCGGCGGGCGAGTCGACCAACTCGTCCTCGCCGTAGAACGCCTCGTCGCGGACGGAGTACCAGCCGGCGTACTTGCCGAGATAGATGTCGTCGTTGCCGGCGGCGATCACCGCGCGCCAAAGTGCCTGGCAGGCGCGCGTGTGGCGTTCCTCGGTGGTGCGGATGAAGTCGTCGTTCGAGTACCCCATCAGGCCCGAGAGGTCGCGGAAATTCTGACTCACCCGATCGCAGAACGCCTGCGGGTCCATGCCCGCAGCTTCCGCCGACTTCTCGACTTTTTGACCGTGCTCGTCGGTGCCGCTCAGGAACATCACGCGCCGACCGTCGAGGCGGTGGAAGCGCGCCATCACGTCGCACGCGAGCGAGGTATAGGCGTGACCGATATGGGGAACGTCGTTTACGTAGTAGATCGGGGTCGTGATGTAGAACGCGCCCGGCGCGGCCATCGATACCTACCTTCGCGGCCGGTTCGCCCTCGCCTACTCGGGTAGGTCAGGACGCTGGCCCGACGCCGTCTGTGCGAGAGCGGCGAACACCAATACGATCGCGTGCCTGCGATCGAGACTGAGCGCATCGGCCCGCGCGAGGAATGCGGCCACCTTCTCCCATACCTCAACCCAGCGATCAAGTTTGGCCGCGGCGAGAAGCCGCTCGATCAAGGCCGGTTCGTTGGCCGCGAGCGGCGGGTCGGCCGGCTCGCCCGCTCCCGCCCGCACCAATCGCGCCAACCACCAGACCAGCAGCTCGACGAAGGTGCGGAACTGCGCCGCAGCCTGCGGGCGACCGAGGCGCTCGCCGAGCGCATGCACCTGAGCCACATCGAACCGTGGCAGCGTCTCGAACAGCGTGAGCAGCGCGCGGCAGGCTTCGCCTCCGCCCAGATGCCCGAGCTCGACCGCACGGCCGGCGCTTCCTTCGGCAAGCCGGGCTAGCAGATCGGTATCGTCGGCACCAAGCGTCGGGTAGTAGCGGCCGAGAATCCCGGCCACCGTCGCCTCGGCGAGCGGCTGCAGCGCGAGCCGCTGGCAGCGCGAGCGGATCGTCGCTAACAGACGACCGGGCGCATGACTCACCAGGAACAAGAGCCCGCGCGGCGGCGGTTCCTCGAGCACCTTGAGGAGCGCGTTGGCGGCGTTGCGGTTCAGGTCGTCGGCGGCGTCGACGATCGCGATCCGCCACCCGCCCTCGGCCGCGGTCAGGGCGAAGAACTCGGCCACGGCGCGGACATCGTCGACCACGATTTCCTCGCGCATGCGCTTGCGCTTGTCGTCGTAGGCGCACTCGACCGTAAGCAGATCGGCGTGCGATCCGGCCGCGACGCGGCGGAAAACCGGATGAGCCGGGTCGAGCGAAAGCGATTCGGGCGCCGGCGGCGCGCGATCGGCGAACAAGCCGCCGCTCGCCGCAGCACCGGCGCCAGCCAGGACGAAGCGCGCGAAGCGGTAGGCGAGCGTCGCTTTACCGACGCCGCGCGGTCCGCACAACAGGAAGGCATGAGCGAGCCGGCCCGACCGCCACGCGCGCAGGAGTTGGGCCTCGGCGGCTTCTTGGCCGAACAGATCCGGGTTGGCGCGCGGCGCCAGTATCGACGGCGCGGTCGCTTCTTCGGCAGCACTCAGCGCCCGCGCCATCAGATCCGCCTTCCGGCGAGGCGCCGACCGAACGCCCGTCGCACCGTGCGTTCGATCGCGGCGGTCACGGCATCGGCGGGCTGCGTGGCATCGATCACGGCACAGCGCTTCGGTTCGCGGGCCGCGATCGCGAGGAAGCCGGCGCGCACCCGCTCGTGAAAGGCGCGCCGCCGCCGTTCGAAGCGATCGCTTGTGCCGGCGCGGCGTTTCAGGCGCCGTCGCGCCACCGCGAGCGGCAGGTCGAGAATCAGCGTGAGGTCGGGTTTGATCGCACCGACCACGAGATCGTAGAGCGCGTCAATCGGCTCCGATCCAAGTTCGGCGCCGTAGCCCTGGTACGCCATGGTCGAATCGGCGAAACGATCGCACACGACCCAACGCCCCGCCGCCAGCGCGGGGAGGATCACGCGATCCAGGTGCTCGCGGCGCGCGGCAAAAAAAAGCAGCGTTTCGGTCAACGGATGCCAGGCGTCCGGGCCGCGGTGCATGACGAGATCGCGAATCTGCTCGCCGGTCGGCGTACCGCCGGGTTCGCGCGTCGCGACCGCCCGCAATCCTTGCCGCTCCAACCACGCGACCAGCCGTCGGGCCTGCGTCGACTTTCCCGCCCCCTCGCCGCCTTCGATCGTGATGAACGCCCCTCGCGCCACGCTCCCTCCCCTTGCGGCCGGCGAACCGGCCCCGTCAGCGCGCGGCAGCTCCCCACAGGAGATAGTTCACCGCGGCGCTGATCCGCCCCGTCGCGCTCAACCGATCGACCGCGGCGGCGGTGTGCAACGGAATTTCGAAGCTCGGGGAGTCGGGGGCGGTGACACTGAGTTTGGCGACCGGTTTCCCCTTTTCGACCGGCGAGGCGAGCGGGCCGTCGTACACGACCGCGACCTTGAGCCCGCGGCGGGCCTTCTTGGCGAGCGTGACGACGAGTTCGTCCTTGATTTGAAGCGGCACTTTGGGCGCGACGCCGAGCCAGACATCGGCATCGGTCACGACTTCGTTGGCGGCAAACAGCTTGTAATTGTCGAACTCGCGGAAGCCCCACTCGAGCAACCGCTCGGCCTCGCGCGAACGCTCGTTGACGTTGCGAAAGCCGCTTACCACCAGGATCAGCCGCCGGCCGCCGCGCGCCGCCGAGGCGACCAGGCCGTAGCCCGATTCCTCGATATGGCCAGTCTTGAGGCCATCGGCCCCGAGTGCCTTATAAAGCAGCGGATTGCGGTTGCCTTGGCGGATGTTGTTGTAGGTGAAGTCTTTCTCCCCAAAGTACCCGTAATACTGCGGAAAATCCTTGACCAGCCGGAGCGCGAGCGTCGCCAAATCGCGCACCGACATGAGGTGCCCTTCTTCGGGCCACCCCGACGCGTTCTTGAGCGTCGAATTGGTCATACCGAGCTGACGCGCCTTGCGCGTCATCTCCTCGCCGAACGCCGCTTCGGAGCTGGCGAGTCCTTCGGCCACGACCACGCAGGCATCGTTCCCCGATTGCACGACGATGCCGCGAATCAGATCTTCGACCGCGACCCGGCTATTGACGGCGACGAACATTTTGGAACCGGCCATGCGCCACGCCTTCTGGCTCACCGGCAGCGCATCGGTGAGCGCGAGCCGCCCATCGGCCAGCTTCTCGAACAGCATGTACAGCGTCATCAGCTTGCTCATCGACGCCGGCGGAATCGCCTGATCGGCGTCCTTCTCGAGCAACACCGCCCCGGTTTGCGCGTCGATCAGGATCGCGTACGCGGCCGACGTCTCGACCAGCTGCGCCGATGGCACGCCGGCCGACCACACCAGCGAAGCGGCAAGGGCGAGCGCGGCGACGAAACGGCGGGCTTGAATCATGATCGGGAATCCTTGTCGATGCGGGCGACGCCGAGACCGCGCCTGTGGTGCCAGAGCTTCAAGTCATTTGCAAGGCGAGGCCGTGACGCGCCCGGGGAACGGCCTCAGTCGACGACGATTCGGGCGGCGGAGTGGCCGTTGCCGATCACCTTGGCGAGCAGAACGTCGGCCTCTTCCACGCTCGCGAGCGGGCCGATCCGGACGCGGTGGAAATCCTGACCGCGGACGCTGGACTTGGAGACGCTGGCGGGGCCGAGACCGCGCAGCGAATCGCGAAGCCGGGCGGCGCGCTCGGCGGTCGAAAAGGCGCCGGCCTGAATGAAAATGCGGGTCGCCTTGACCGGTTCGAGCTTGACCGCCGGATCGAGGCCGGGCGAGGGCCTGGGCGGCGCCTGCATCGTGCCGCTCGGGGGCGCCAGTTCCTGCGCGACGACGGCGTCCCGCGGCGCCGCGACTGCGAGCACGCTTTCTTCCGTGGTGGTCTGCGGCTTGTCGGCGACGAAACGCCCGGACTCGGACTGTTCGACCGCCACGCGCACCCGCGCCGTCCCTTTCTCGAAGAAGCCCAGCATCTGGGCGCCACGACGCGACACGTCGATGATGCGGCCGTTCACGAACGGGCCGCGGTCGTTGACGCGGAGCAGGATCGAACGGCCGTTTTCGAGATTGGTCACCCGTACCATCGAGGGCATCGGCAAACTCTGATGCGCCGCCGAAAGATCGTTCATATCGTAGGTTTCGCCGTTCGCGGTCGCCTTGCCGTGAAAATCGGGGCCGTACCACGAGGCGATGCCAGTTTCGTCGTAATCGGGCTGTTCTTTGGGGTAGTACCAGACGCCGGCTACTTGATAGGGCTCACCGACCTTGTAGACGCCGCCCGGGCGGCCCGAGGATTTCCGCGGCGGGACCACGACCGCCGTCGTCGGCGGCGCGACATGGTTCGCGATCCGCTTCGCGGTGTGAGCGCCCAACGTCACTTCGGCGCAACCGCCGAGCGCAAACGCGGTCGCGGCGGCCGTGACGGCGATGATAGACCGGAGAGCCCCCATTAGTTGCGTCGCCCGGATCAGTTACCCCTCAATCTTGAATCAATCTACTCGCCGCCGATGCGATCGGCAAGTTGTCCCGCGGAGAGGGCAAAAAAGGTCGAGCGGTTCCATTTCATGATGACTCGATAGTTGTCGTAGACGAGGAAGGCGGGTCCGTTGGCCTCGGCCTCGACCAACGAGGCGTTGATCGGCCGCACTGGCAGCGGCCCGCCCTCGCGTCGGCTGACGCCGATCGCCTGCCATTCGGCGAGCGGTTTGCTGACGCCGAGCCCGTAACTCGCGCGGTCGACCGTGGCCGGAACCTGCACCGCGCGGCCCCACGTAAGATCATCGCGCCAACCCGACTTCGCCAGATAGTTCGCAGCCGAGGCGAACACATCGACCGGCGTCGTCCAGATGTCGGCGCGGCCATCGCCGTTATAGTCGACAGCGAAACCCAAGAATGTCGAAGGCATGAACTGTGGCTGGCCCATGGCGCCGGCCCACGATCCGCGCATGTCGCGGGCGGCGATGTGGCCCTTTTCGACGATCGCGAGCGCCGCGAACAGCTCGCCGCGGAAAAAATTCGACCGGCGGCCGTCATACGCGAGGGTCGCCAGCGCCGGGATGACGTTGAAGCCGCCGGTGATGCGACCGAAATCGGTCTCGATCCCCCACAACGCGACGATGAATCGCGGCTGCACGCCGTACTTCTGCCCAATCTCGGCGAGCAAGCTCTTGTGGGTCTTGAGCAGATCGCGGCCGCGCACCACGCGTTGGTCGTTGACGACGCGCGCGAAGTACTGAGCGTAGGTAAGCGTGAATTCGGGTTGGGCGCGGTCGAGCTCGAGCACGCGCGGGATCGGCGCGACGTTGGCGAAGGACTGATCGAGCGTATTCTGACTGATTCCGCGGCCGAGCGCCTCGGTGCGAAGCCCGTTCAACCAGGTCGTGAAATCGGTTTCGGCGGCGCGGGTCGAGCCCGCGCCAACGCTGACGATACCCGCGAGAGCGAGCAGCGCCGGAACGACTCGGGGAATCCAGGAACGCATCGAACGGCGCCGCTTTTGCCACATCGCGGCCCGGTCGCGCAAGCGGCGGCCGTTTACGGCGCCGGAAATAACGCGTCGGTGCGTTGCATGATCCGATAGGCGATGAGCCCGGCCCACTCGTGGACCGCATCGTCGAGCGCACGCAGGCGTGACCCGAGCGCGCTCAAGCTGACACCGAGGCGGGCGGACCCGAAGGTGCGGAAATCGACCGGGTACGGGGTGATATCGGCCCAGCCGACGGCGCGGAAACAACCGACCGCGCGTGGCATGTGGAACGCGGACGTGACCAGCAACCACCGCTCGCCCTGGGCCGGCGCGACGAGCGCGTGAACGAACTGGGCGTTCTCGACCGTGTTGCGCGCTTCGCGATCGAAGACGACGCGCGTGGGATCGAAGCCAAGTTCGCTCAAGACAAGGCGGACGTCGTCGGCTTCGCGCCACGCCGACGCGGTCAGGCTCGAGCTGCCGCCGCTGAATACGAGCTTGGCGTTCGGGTAACGGCGCGCCAGGGCGACCAGCGCCGTGATCCGCTCGGCGCCTTCGTTGAGGGCGGGCTGGCGCCAATGGACCGTAAGCTTCGGCGTGGTCGCGCCGCCGAGGACGACGATGCCGTCGATCGCCGCGGGCAACGGATCGAGCGGTGGAAAGCGGCGTTCGAGCGTCGCCATCAGCCAGCCCCCGACCGGGACGAACGCGACCCCGACCAGGGCGAGCACCGTGAGCGTCACGATCCACCGCCCTGCCCTCCGCCAGCGGGTCCAGATCAGGACCGCGCCGAGCACTAGCGTAAGCAACAGAAGGTTCGAGGGCTGTAGTAAGCCGCCCAAGACCTTCGAGGCGATGAAGGTCATGATCCGCTCTTAGCGCCGCGGCCCGCAGCGCTCAACCGATATTGGCGTCAGCCCTCGATTTCGGCGCGGATCAGCTTGGCGATCAGTTGCAGCTCGTCGCGTGTCATCTGCCCGGCGACGGCATAGCCCAGGCGTTCGTCCATCCAATAAAAGACGCCGATGTCGCCCTGGTAGGAATAACGGAATGCCGTCTTCTTTTCGTTGGGGTAACGGGCGCGCGCGTAGAGCGTAATGCGATGACCGGCGTCGTTCTCGTACATGAAGTACGCGGCCGGCGCCGACGATGCCGGCACCAACCGGCCGCCGACCAGACGGTACCCGGCTTCGGTCAGCTTGGGCGTCTTGAGCGGCGCGCCGATCCGTTTGGAAAGCCAGTTAACCAGATGCTCTTCGTTACCGCCCTCGATCTCGACCGGGTGGCGATCCTCGGGCGTATAGACCGCGTGCGCGACCGCGGCACGCGAGGCGATGTTGGGACGCTGAGCGACATCACCCTCCACCGCTGTTTTGCCCCACCACCCGCCGGTAGCGCCGACCACGAGCAAGGCGATAGCGGCCGCAGCCCGTAGCGCCCAGGCGTGCCACAAAGCGGCCCGCGGCCGCGCCATGCCGATCGGCAGCGGCTCATCGAGCACGCGATCGTAAGCCTGATGCAGCGCGCGGTTGTAGGACGCGAAGTCGCGTACCCGCTCGGCCGCCTCCGGGTGCTCGGCGAGATAGCGTTCGACCGCTTGCCGGCGCTCGGAATCGAGCTCGCCGTCGACATAAGCGTGAAGTTCGTCTTCGCTCACCGGATACGCCATTACCGCTTCAATCCCCTACTTGCCTGACGCCGGCGATCAGCGGCCGGTGCGTCAGTATCGCTCTCAACTTCTCGCGCCCGCGCGACAGCCGCGACATCACGGTACCGAGCGGGATGCCGAGGACCTTGGCCGCCTCGGCGTAGGTCAATTCCTCGAGCCCGACCAGCAACAGGACTTCCCGCTGCTCGGCCGGCAGTTGGCGGATCGCGGCGATTACGTCGCGCAACTCGGCCGCGTTCTCCTGGTTCGGCGCGACCTGCGCGTCTCCGCCCCAGTCCTCGATCGTCACCAAGCTCGGTTGGTGCTTGTTCTTGCGCACGAAATTGGCGTAGCAGTTGTGCATGATCGTAAACATCCAAGCCCGGATGTTGCTGCCCGGCTGCCACAGGTGAAATCGGCTCCATGCGCGTTCCAAACAGTCCTGAACGAGGTCGTCGGCGAGCGCCGCGTTCCCGGTCAAGGCCCGGGCGTACCGCCTGAGCTTCGGGATCTGCTCGATGATGAGCTGCTGCTTTTCCACCGCGGGCGCTCCCTGCGCGCGTCACGTCTCCGGCGCGGAGTGCGACGGTAGCTTCAGGAACAGCTCTACTTTTGCATCGCCTATGCGCGTGCGTCCAGTCCTCCTGCTTTGCCTTCCAACTACCCGATAAACACGCCTGAGCTGGCTTTATTCCAAGGCCTTAGCGGTCGATGCTAAGATCAAAATCTCGTCTCAAAAAAACTCTGTAACGTATTGATAAATATACGGATGTCATGAACAAGATTCTGAGCGGTTTACGCGTAATCGAAGGGTCGGCGTTCGTCGCCGCGCCCTTGGCCGGTATGACCCTTGCCCAGCAGGGGGCCGACGTCATCCGGTTCGATCCGCTTGGCGGCGGACTCGATTACACGCGCTGGCCGGTCGCGGACAACGGCCGCAGCCTCTATTGGGCCGGACTCAACAAGGGCAAGCGTTCGATCGCGGTCGATATCCGCAACCCCGAAGGCCGCGAGCTGATCGCCGCCTTGATCGCGGCGTCGGGCCAGGATGCCGGCATCTTCCTCACCAATTTCCCGGCGACCGGTTGGCTAGCCTACGACGCGCTCAAGGCGCGCCGCGCCGACTTGATCATGCTCAATATCCTTGGCAATCGCGACGGCTCGTCGGAGGTCGACTACACCGTCAACCCGGCGACCGGCCTCCCCTACATGACCGGGACCGGCGGCCGCGCCGCGCCGGTCAACCACGTGTTGCCGGCCTGGGACTTGATCGCGGGCAGCCACGCCGTAATCGGGTTGCTGGCGGCGGAGCGGCATCGCCGCCGCACCGGAGAAGGGCAATTGGTCCGGCTCGCGCTCTCCGACGTCGCGTTCGCGGCAATGGGGCATTTGGGCTTTATCGCCGAGGCCGAAGTGAACGGCGATCGCCGCGCCGCCTACGGCAACGATCTGTTCGGGGCATTCGGCGCCGATTTCGCGACCGCCGACGGCGAGCGAATCATGGTGGTCGCCATCACCAAGCGCATGTGGGATGCGCTCGTCGCCGCCACCGGGATCGGTACCGCTGCGGCCGCGCTCGAAATGGCACACGGCGTCGATCTCGCCCGCGAGGGCGACCGGTTCAAGGTTCGGGACGACCTTCGCGCCTTGATTGCGCCGTGGTGTGCCGCCCGACCGCTCGCCGCGATCAAGGCGGCGTTCGACGGCGCCGGCGTCCTCTGGAGCCGGTATCAGAGCCTCGACCGGGCGTTGGCCGAGGATCCGCGTTGGACGACCGCGAACCCGATGTTCCAGGTGATCGAGCAGCCCGGGATCGGGCATTTCCGGGTCCCGGGCTCGCCGCTCGACTTCGGCTCGGCCGAGCGCGAACCGCCGCGGCGCGCGCCCCTGCTCGGCGAGCATACCGACGAGGTCTTGAGCGGCGTCCTCGGGCTCCCGAGCGCGGCGATCGCCAAGCTCCACGATCGGCGGGTGGTTGCCGGTCCGACCTAATCCCTGACCGCCTGCAGCGGTTGACTGGCGATGATCCCGGGGAGCAGCACGGCGACGAGCGGCACCACCAGCGCGGCCATCAGGTAAAGCACGTTCTCGATCCCGACCGCGGCGATCGCCGACCCGAGCGAAGGCGTCGCGATCGCGGCGGCAACCGTGGCCAGGAAATAGCCGAGCGCCAGCGCCGAGGCGCGGTGCGCGCTGCCGGCATGGCTATTGATCCAGCCCAGCACGATCGGTGCCGTTAGGCCGCGCGCCGCCGAGAACGAGACTAACCCCACGGCGGCGATCGCGATGCCGCCGGCGCCGCCCAGGCCGACGCCGATCGCCGCCAGAAGCGGAAACCCGGCGGTCAGTGCGCCGAGCACCAACGTCGTCGGCAGCCGCCGCCAGCGCGCGACCGGTCCGGCCAGCAACGCCGCCGCGGCGGCGACCAGATGGGCGAACGCGGCCGCGGCTCCGAACCAAAACACGTCGAGATCGAGCGAGAGCAGCACGGATTGCTGGACGAACAGCATGGTGAGGAGGTAGGCGCCGGTCAGCGCGAGAAAGCCCGAAGTGACGCGGAGCGGCCGGTTATTGGCGAACTCGCGGACCGCGCCCATGAGCCGGGGCGCTCCGGTGGCGGCGCGCGCCTGCTCGGCCGGGAAGAGCCGGAGCGCGAACAATCCGCCCACGCAGGTCACTGCGCTCGCCAGGATCGCCCACGGAATCCCCAGCAACTGCGCAATGCCGCCGCCCAAGGTCGGCGCGCTCGCGCCGATCACGTGGCGTACGCTCGAATTCCGTCCGGTAATGTCACGGAAATTGCGGTCGCGGTCGGGCGCCTCGAGCCGGTCGTAGAGATAGGCGCTGTCGGGCCCGGTCAGGCCGCCCTCGGCGATCCCGATCGCGACGTTGCTTGCCGCGTAGATGAGCCACACCGTCGCCAGGTCGAAATCGAACAACGCGACGGTCCCGAACAGCGCGAAGTAGCCGATCGCCCGAAACGCCATGCCGAGCGCCAGGACCGGCACCCGTCCGAGCCGGTCGGCGATGGCGCCGGCCGGCACGCCGGCCGCGGCCCAGGCGAACATCTGGATACCGAAGAACACCGCCGCGTCCTGCAGCGAAAGCCCGATCGAAAGATAGAACGGCACCATGATGCCGCCGCCGAAGTGGGCGTAGCGAAACATGGCGAAGCTCAGGAACGCCCGCCGCACGCGGGCGTCGGCGAGTGAGAGCTTCGGCGGGGTCGCCGGGGTCGGCACCTCCGGCCCTTACTTCGTTCCGAACAGCCGGTCGCCGGCATCGCCGATGCCGGGGACGATGTAGCCGTGGTCGTTCAAGTGCTCATCGACTGCGGCCGCATAGACCGGAACCTCGGGATGTTCGGCGTGAAAGGTCGCTACGCCCTCGGGCGCGGCGAGCAGACACACGAACTTGATCGCTTTGGCCCCGTCCTGTTTGAGTCGCGCCACCGCGGCGGACGCCGAGTTTCCGGTCGCGAGCATCGGATCGACGACGATGACGCGGCGGTCTTCGAGGTCGGACGGCACCTTGTAGTAGTACTCGACCGGTTCGAGCGTACGCGGGTCGCGGTAGAGCCCGATGTGGCCGATCCGCGCCGAAGGAATGAGTTCGATCATACCGTCCAGGATGCCGGTGCCGGCGCGCAGGATCGAGACCAGGCAGAGCTTCTTGCCCTCGATCACCGGCGAGCGCATCGGCGCGAGCGGCGTTTCGATCTCGATGTAGGTGAGCGGTAGATCGCGCGTCACTTCGTAAGCCAGGAGCGTGCCGATTTCGCGCAACAGCCGCCGGAACCCCGCGGTCGGCTCTTCCTTGCGGCGCATCAGCGTGAGTTTGTGCTTGACCAGCGGATGGTCGACGACGATCAGGTTGTCGGGCATGGCGCTCCGGGGGCGTTCTTGGGAAACGATGAGTTTAGAACACGGTGCCGTCGCTCGCGATGCGGATCGGCGGCTCGCCGCCGGCGCGCCGGGCCGCCGCGATCCGCCGCCCGGCTCGCCAGCTGCCGCCTTCGAGCACCT
>CAMDOQ010000014.1 GCA_945903685.1 Rhizobium sp. Q54 | reverse complement strand
GGACGATCGCCGTGCGCAGGCCCTTCTTGGCGATGCGCTCGAGTTCGTGCGCTGCCCATTTTGGGTCGCGCAGATCGATCATCGCCGCGCCGAGCAGGCGCTTCGGGTTGTGGCTGCAATGCTCGGCGAGCCAGTCGTTGTAGACCGTGCACACGTCCTTGAGGACGTTCGAATCCTCCATCCGCATGTTGAGCAGCATGTAGGTCGAGTTGATGATCTCGGCGCTGATGCCGTCATAGTCCATCAGCTCGACCCTCACTGCCGGGTCGATACTGCACCGCTTGACCTTGGCCGCGAGTTCGCTCTCGAAGCTCGCGACCTGGCCGGTCGAGTCGGTCGAGTCGACCGGGTCGAACAGATTGAGCTTCAGATACTCGATGCCGCTCCAGTAGTAGTCGCCCTTGATCGCATCGTCGCGCTTGACGACGCGCGGCAGCTTTTCGATCGGGTGCTTCTTGGCGAGCGCCTTGGTCCAGAGGTCGAGCGGCTCGATGATGTGCGAGTCGGCCGAAATGACGTATTTGGTGCTCATGGGTCGCTCCCCGAGGGTGATGTCGTCGCGGCGGTGGGCAAATCCTAGCCTCGAAGCTACCTCCAAGTCCAAGCACAGCCATCTCCGCCCTTAACAGCGGGTGCGATGCCGACGTACCATCGCGCAATGTCGGAACGGCGGGTGACATGACGGAGGCCAACGGAGCGGCCGCGGTGCCGGGCGAGAATTTCACGCGCGTGCCATTCGCGCTCTTCAGCGACCCCGCCACGTTCGCGCGCGAGCGCGACGCGCTATTTCGCGGCCCGACCTGGAACTATCTCGGGCTCGCGGTCGAGATTCCGAACCCCGGCGACTACCTCCTCGGTTACGTCGGCGACGTCCAGGTCGTCGTCAACCGGACGCCCGCGGGCGGCATCGCCGCGTTCGAGAACAGCTGCGCGCACCGCGGCGCGCAATTGGTACGGCGCACGCGCGGCAACGCCGCCCAGCACGCCCACACCTGCCCGTATCATCAGTGGCGCTTCGATACCGCTGGCGCGCTCTTGAGCGTGCCGCAGGAGCACGGCGTCAAGGGCAAAGGCGGCATGCCGGTCGACTTCGACAAGCGCCGCCACGGTCTCCGCACGCTCCGGGTCGAAACCTACAAGGGCCTGATTTTCGGCACCTTCGCGCCGGAGGTGCCATCGCTGTACGACTATCTCGGCCCCAAAATCCGGCCCGAGATCGACCGCATCTTCGATCGGCCCGTGGTCGTGCTCGGCCACTGGCGCCAGGCGATCCCGGCCAACTGGAAGCTCTACCTCGAGAACGTCAAGGACCCCTATCACGCGAGCCTGCTGCACCTCTACCACACCACCTTCGGCATCTACCGCGCCACCATGTCGGGCCGCGTGATCATGGACGACACCTGCGGGCACAGCGTGCTTCGCACCGCCGACATCGGCGAGAACCCGACCGAGATGAAGGCGCTTTACAAGGACATCGACAAGTACCGCCCCGACTACAAGCTCAAAGACCCCTCGCTGTTCGATACCAAGCCCGACTACGACGACCGCGTCACCAACATGATCATGACCGTGTTCCCGAACCTGATGCTGGGCCAGGTTGCGAGCACCTTCCAGACCCGCCACGTGCGGCCGAAGGGCGTCGACAGTTTCGAGCTCTACTGGACCTATCTCGGCTTCGCGAGCGACGATGCCGCGGCGCGCGAGGGGCGCTTGCGCCAGGCTAATTTCGTCGGCCCGGCCGGCTACATCTCGCTCGAGGACGGCGAAGCCGGGCGCCTCGTTCAGCGCGGCACCCACGGCCTTAACGACCGCGCTTCGGTGGTCGAGATGGGCGGCCACGGCGCGATCGCCGATCAGGACACGCTCGCGACCGAGGTCGCGGTGCGCGGCTTCTGGAAGCGCTATCACGAGCTGATGCGGGCGGCGGTATGAATGACCGCGCGAAAGCGGCGCCGACGCCGGCGGGATCGCTCAACTCCGATCCGGCGCTCGGCGCCGACATGCGGACGGCGATCGAGCGCTTCCTGATCGAGTACGCGCGCTGTCTCGATGAAGACCGGCTCGAAGCGTGGCCGGACTTCTTCTTGGCCGACGCCTGTTACCAGGTGCTGTCGCGCGAAAACGTCGAGCACGGGCTGCCGGCGCCGATCATCTACCACTATAGCCGCGGCATGATCGAAGACCGGGTCACCTCGCTCCGCGATGCCTTGACCTATGAGCCGGTCTATACTCGACACATGGTGTCGAATGTCTATGTTGTGGGCGTCGAGGCCGGCGTCTACCGCGTGACCTCGAACTACGCCGTTTACCACACCACGGTCGAGGGTCGCACTGATCTCTATAGCGTCGGCCGCTACGACGACGCGATCGTCGTCCGCGACGGCCAGCTCAAATTCAAGACCCGCACCGTCATCGCCGACACGTTCGCGATCAAGAACAACATGGCGCTGCCGCTGTGACAGTGACGCACCGCGCGTTCCCGTTCCGCGCCGGGCTTGTTTTCGCCCTCGCCCTTGCTGCGCTGGCCGTCGCCGCACCCGCTTGGGCCCAGGTCGCGAGCGTGTTCGGCCGCTACCATGCCCTCGTCATCGGCAACAATGACTATCGCCACTTCGACAAGTTGAAGACCGCGGTCGCCGACGCCGAGACCGTCGCCCAGGTCCTGCGCAGCGATTACGGCTTCGAGGTCCGCGTCCTCAAGAACGCGACCCGGGCCGACATTATCGGCGCGTTCGACGACCTCCGTGCGCGGCTCAAGGCCGACGACAACCTCCTCGTCTATTACGCCGGCCACGGCCACTTGGAAGAGGTCGAGAACCGCGGCTACTGGCTGCCGGTCGATGCCGAGCGCACCACCACCGCCGCCTGGATCGCCAACGACGACATCACCGCCAAGCTCCGCAGCATCCGCGCCCAGCACGTGCTGGTGGTGGCCGATTCCTGCTACTCGGGCACGCTCACCCGCGCGGTCGAAATCCCGCGCGTCGCCGAGGCCCGCACCGAGTGGGTATCGCGCATGACCAAGACGCGGTCGCGGAGCGCCTTCACCTCGGGCGGGCTCGAGCCGGTCGCCGACACCGGGAGCGGCGGCCATTCGGTGTTCGCGGCGGCGTTCCTGCGCGCGCTCCACGACAACCGCGAGAGCGTCGCGCCGGCGCGCGCGCTCGCCGATCCGGTCGCGGCGATCGTCGCGCTCAACTCGCAGCAGACGCCGCGCTACGCCGAAATCCGCGAGGCCGCGTCCGAGGGCGGCGAGTTCTTCTTCGTCCGCACCCGCGGCGCGACGACCGCGGCGGTGTCGCCCGCCGCGCCCGCACCCAACGCGCCGAGCGGACCTGCCTCGCCCGGCGCTTCGGCCGAGGTCGTGTTCTGGCAGTCGATCCAGGCGAGCGAGGACGCCGCGCTCTACCGCGAGTACCTGAAGCAGTTTCCGAACGGAACCTTCGCTGGGCTGGCGCGGCGGAAGATCGAGCAGCTCGAAAAGCCGCTGCCGCCGCAACCGGTGGTACCGAATCAGCAGCAGGCGGCGGTAACGCCGCCGCCTCAAGCAGCGGCGCCGGCACCGGCGGTGCGCCCGGCGGTCGGCTCGTTCCCGACCGCGTTTCCGACCGGGCCGATCAGATTGGTCGTGCCGTTCGCGCCCGGGGGCGGGGTCGACCTCATTGCGCGCACCGTGGCGCAGTCGGCGAGCGCACTGCTCGGGCAGACCGTGTTCATCGAGAACCGCGCCGGCGCGAGCGGCACCATCGGCACCGCCGCCGTCGCCAAAGCCACGCCCGATGGCTATACGCTGCTGGTCGCGGCTAACCCGCACGTCACCAACCGATTCGTGATGAAGGACGTTCCCTATGACGGCGTCCGCGATTTCGCCCCGGTCGCACTTCTCGCCTCGGGCGGCCTCGTACTCGCGGTCCACCCGGCGTTGCCGGCGCGCGACTATCGCGAGTTCGTCCAACTGCTGAAGAGCCGGCCCGACGCGTTCAACCATGCTTCAAGTGGGACAGGATCGCTCTCGCACTTGACGGCCGAGTGGTTCAAGGCGAAGGCCGGCGTGCGCGCCGTCCATGTGCCCTACCGCGGCACCGCGCCTGCGATCGCCGACACGGCCGCCGGCCAGGTGCAGTTCATGTTCGAGTCGGTGGCATCGCTTAAAAGCCATATCGATGCCGGCCGGCTTCGCGCGCTCGCCGTCACTGGCCCCACGCGGTCGCCGCAGCTCGCGTCGGTCCCGACGACGCAGGAACTCGGCCTCGACAGCGTCACGGTGTGGTACGCGATCCTGGCGCCGGCGCAGGTCCCGGCGCCAATCGTCGGCAAGCTCAACGCCGCGTTCGGCCAGGCGATGGCCGATCCGCGCGTCGCCGAGAGCGTCGCGGCGTTGGGGCTCGTGGCGAACGCCGCCGCGACGCCCGAGGCCGTGTCCCGCTTCCTGGGGAGCGAGGTCGCGAAGTGGGGGACGGTGGTTCAGGCCGCCGGAATCAAGCCGGAGTGAGAGGCCAGCCAACTTGGCCGAGGATTGTTTTCGGCCCGATCGGCCGGGTTTTGAAGAGCTTCACTGCGTCGGCGCAGGCCTTTTCTTCCGACATCCACGAGCGATGGTGATCGGAATGGGGAAATCCGGACGCGCAGCACGACGTCCGGCTAAGGAGCTTCTCCTTCGACTAACCCCGCGTTAGTCGTTCGCGGCTAAGCCCGCGCAAAATGACGCGATGCTCACTCGCTACGTCTTCTCCCTGCTTCCCGCCGAATACACCGCCAGCCGCTGGATCTTGCCGTTGCGAATGGTGAAGAAATCGGCGACCTCGTCGATGAACGCGGCGTGGTGCGCGTCGATCTCGACCGCGACGCGGTCGCCGTCGACGATGAGCGGCCCGGGGTGCGGGTTGGCGCCGCCGCGGTCTTTGAGCAGCTTGGCGTAGAAGGCGGCGATCGCGTCGCCGCCCGTCATATGGCCGGTCTCGACGCCCGCCATCGGCCGGCACATCATCTCCATGTCGTCGGCGAAGGTGGCGCGGAGCGCTTTGTTATCGCCGCTGCGCACCGCCTTGACGTAGGCATCGACCACGTTCAGGACGTCTTCCTTGCTCTCGGCCACGGTGAACTCCTGCTGGTTGGCGCTCTCCCGAGCGTATCGTCCCCCACTCCGGCGCGCTGCGCTACCTTGGCGCTCACGAGCGCAGCGCGCGGGCGCATCGGCCGCGGTTAGCGCACAATCGGGCCCGGCTACGCGGCGTTGGGCGGCGCGCCCAAGTGCTCGCGGAAGAAGGCGAGCGTCCGCGACCACGCCAGGTCGGCCGCGGCCTTGTCGTAGCGGGGGCCGGCGGTGTCGTTATTGAAGGCGTGCTGGGCGCCTTCATACATGTGAATCGTGTAGCGTTTTCCGGCCGCCTTGAGCGCCGCCTCGTACTCGTGGATGCGGCCGTTGATGCCGGCGTCGGTCCCGGCGTACTGGAGGAGGAGCGGCGCCTTGATTTTAGCCACCTGCGCGAGGTCGGGCGGAACCGGGCCGTAATAGGGAACGGCGGCGTCGAGTTCGGCGCTCTCGATCGCGAGCCGGTTGACGACGCCGCCGCCGTAGCAGAAGCCGACCGCGCCCGCCTTGCCGCTCGACTCAGGGTGGGCCTTGGCGAAGGCGACCGCAGCGATCGCGGCGGCCAGCATGTCGTCCTTGTTGGCGCCAGCGTGGAGCGCGCGGCCCTTGTCCTCATCGGCCGGGGCGCCGCCGACGAGCGAGAGAAGATCGGGCGCGAGCGCGAGGAACCCCTCGACGCCCAAGCGCCGCGCGACGTCCCGGACGTGCGGCGTCAAGCCGCGGTTCTCGTGGATGACGACCACCGCCGGGCGTTTGCCCTTAGACTTGGGGCGGGCGAGGTAGGCCGCGATCCGGCCCTTCGGGCTCTCATAGGCGATGTCATCGAGCGCGAGGCGCGGGTCGTTCTCAGGCACGGTCGCCGCGCGTGCGTAGTCGTTCGTGAGCGCCGCGAGCAATGCAGACGCGGCGACCGTCGAGCCGGTGAGCGCGGCCGCACGCCCAAGGAACGTGCGGCGGTCGATCGCGCCGTGCGTGTAACGGTCGTAGAGATCGATCAGGCGTTGGTCCATCGTACCCTCCTCGAGCGCAGCCGCGGCCGGGCCTGGTGCCCATGCCGGACCGTAGTTCTCGATCGTCCGTAATACCATCGCCGCACGGACACAGGCCCGCGTGGTCGATGGTGACCTTGCTATCGTATCGAATGTCCTCACCAACTTCACGCGCTCGGATCTCAAGGATATCTCTCCGGCTCGAAAGCGTTTCGAAGGGACCACCGCGAACGGCCCAAAGACCCTCGAGATGCAGGCGTGAGCAGCGAGGTTTCCGCCCGTGGCATACTTAACGCTGCGGTAACGAGTTGGGGCGATTTTCACCCGCTCAGCATCCAGGGATCGACCACCATGCGAACGCTCACCCGAGTCCTTACCGGCATCGCCCTGTCGATCGGGAGCGTTGGATCGGCGGGTGCGGCCGATCAGCTGGTCACGACGGCGCGTCTCGCGGACGGCGGAATCGTTCCCTACATACTGACGGACGCGCCGGCGGCGCCGCGCTATGCCGTCATCCTCATGCCCGGCGGCAGCGGGCGCATGGACCCGCGCCTCGAGGACGGCAGGCTTAAATTCGGATTCGGCGGCAATTTTCTCATCCGCTCGCGCCGCTTGTTCGCCGACGCCGACACCGCCGCGATCTCGACCAACGCGACCGGCGACGCCGGGCGCATGCTCGCGCTTGTCGCCGACATCGAGCGCCGCTTCGGCGACGTCAAGATCTACGTCGTCGGCACCAGCGCCAGCACGCACGCGACGATGAGCCTCGCCAAGACCATCGACGGGCGGGTCGCGGGCTTCATCCATACGTCATCGTTCAGCGAGATCTCCGGCCTCGACACGCGCGCGTCGAAGAGCCGGAATCTCCTCGTGCATCACGTCGCCGATGGCTGCCGCTTCACCCTGTTCTGGGCGCCCAAGAAAGCGCACGAGTCATACCAAACGCCGCTGATCGCCATGCAGGGCGGCGTTTCGAGCGGCGAGGAGTGCGAGGCCTTCGCCCACCACGGCTTCAACGGCATCGAGCGCGAGACGGTCGAGCGGATCAAGGCGTGGATCAAAAGCGAACGCTGAGCGGCCGAGGAGCGCAGCGGGAGGCGCCAAGGACTGACGAGGCGCAACGCGAGCGCTAGGATGAGCTTTCACGGCGACGGCAGGCGGGGAAATGACTGGCAGCAACACCCAGGCGCGGAAGCTCGACCTCCTTCGCGACGTCTTTGGCTTTGCCGCGTTCCGCTCGGGCCAGGAAGCGGTCATCGACACGATCCTCGGCGGGCGCCCGGTACTGGCGGTGATGCCGACCGGGTCGGGCAAGTCCCTCTGCTACCAGCTTCCCGCGCTCGTATTCGACGGACTGACGGTCGTCGTTTCGCCCCTGATCGCGCTCATGCAAGACCAGATTTCCGCCCTCAAGCTCGCCGGCGTCGAGGCGGAGACGATCAACTCGTCGCGTCCGAGGCCCGATAACGTCGCTGCCTGGCGCCGCGTCGCCGACGGGACGACCAAGCTGCTCTACCTCTCGCCCGAGCGGCTGATGACCGAGCCGATGCTGGCGGCGATCGGCCGGCTGCCGCTCAAGCTCCTGGTCGTCGATGAAGCGCACTGCATTTCGCAATGGGGGCCGGGGTTCCGGCCCGAATACGCCGATCTCGCCCGGCTTAAGGACTTGTTCCCCGGCGTTCCGATCGCCGCCTTCACCGCGACCGCCGATGAGACCACGCGCAAGGACATCGCGAACAAGCTCTTCGGCGACGGCGCCCGCACGTTCGTCGCCGAGTTCGATCGACCGAACATCCACCTCGCCGTCGACATGAAGGGCGACTGGCGCCAGCAGCTGCTCGATTTTCTCAAACCCCACGCCGGCCACAGCGGCATCGTCTACTGCCTGTCGCGCGCCAAGACCGAGGAGACCGCGGCCATGTTGTCGGGCCACGGGTTCCCGGCGCTCCCCTACCATGCCGGCATGGAGGCCGCGGAGCGGGCGGCGAGCCAGGATCGGTTTTTCACCGAGCCCGGCATCATCATGGTCGCGACCATCGCCTTCGGCATGGGGATCGACAAGCCGGACATCCGCTTCGTGTTCCACACCGACATCCCCGGCAGCATCGATGCCTACTACCAGGAAATCGGGCGCGCCGGCCGCGACGGCGGGCCTGCCGACGCGCGCATGCTCTACGGCCTCGCCGACATCCGCGTCCGACGGCAGTTCATCGACCGCGAGGACAGCGACGACGAGCGCAAGCGCCGCGAGCACCAGCGGCTCGACGCGCTGATCGGCTACTGCGAAGCACCCGAGTGCCGGCGCCGGACACTGCTCGCCTACTTCGGCGACCGGATCGAGCCGTGCGGCAACTGCGACGTCTGCAACGACCCGACCCCTTTGGCCGACGGCTCCCGCGAAGGCCAGTTGGCACTCTCGGCGGTGGTACGGACCGGCGAGCGCTTCGGCTCCGCCCACATCATCGATGTGCTCGCTGGCGCCAACACCGCGAAGGTCGTGCGCCTCGGCCACGACCGCCTGCCGACGTTCGGGGCCGGCGCCGAGCGCGACCCGAACGAGTGGCGCTCGATCATCCGCCAACTAGTCGCCGCCGGCTTCCTCCAGCTCGACATCGCTGGCTACGGCGGGCTCAAGGCTACCGCAAGCGGGCACGCACTCATGCGCGGCGAGAAGGAGTTCCGCTATCGGCAAGATGCCGCCCGCAGCCGCCCGCAGAAGAAGAAGCGCGGCCGCGCGAAGGTCGAGACGCCGGTTCTGACGGGCGCCGAATCAACGCTGCTTGCCAGGCTCAAGACGCTCCGCCTCGCGCTTGCGCGCGAGCGCGGCGTTCCGGCGTATGCGGTCTTCTCCGACCGCTCGCTCGCCGACATGGCGGCGCGCCGGCCCAGCACGCGCGATGAGTTTGCTGCCGTCCACGGCGTCGGCCAAGCCAAGCTCGACCGATTCGCGACGCCGTTCCTCGCCGCGATCGCCGCGGCCGCCGGCAGTGCGACGTAGCGCACCGATACGGCCAGGGCCGGCGGCTAAGCGCGGCGCTCGGTGCGAGCGGGGCCTAGAAACGCAAGCGTAGTGCCCCCTGACCGGACTCGAACCAGCACGGTGTTACCAACAGATTTCGAGTGTGCTCGAGCCTTTCGCGCGGCGCGGAGTTTGTTTTTTGCAACACGGGGCGATCGAAGAGCCGGTGCCGCTACTTGATCGCCGAGAAGCGTGTCGGCTGCAGGATCGTATTGGCGACGTTTGCGACCAGCGGACCGTCTTTCTCGGTCGCCGCGCGTTTCGCGATCCACTCGGGATCGGCTTGGAACGCGTCCCACTTGCGCTCGCGTTCGGCGAGAGAGTCCCAGGCCAGCATGTAGTGGAGCGCGAGGTTGGATTCACCGATCAGCGTTGTCCAGAACCCGGCTTGCCGGATGCCGTGGCGATCCCACAGCTTGAGCGTGATCGTCTCGAAACGTTCGAGCAGCGCCGGCAGTTTGCCGGGCGCGGCGCGGTAGACGCGAAGCTCATAGATCATGCGATCCCTCCACCAATGATCGCCTCCTGTTTATCGGGTCGCCGGCGCTTGTGGGAGTGAAAATGGCGACGGGCGCGATCATGGGGTAGCGCGACCAAGAATCGCGCTAAGCTCCGCTCCGATATTCGTTGGGGGGACGCCGATGGCCTTTCACGACATGCCCGATCGCGGGCGGCTGCTGTTGCCGGGCGCGCACGACATCACCGACCGCATGCTGGCGAAATCGAAGGCGGTTGTGCCGACGGTGCGCGCCGAGCTCGATGTCGCCTACGGGCCCGATTTCTACCAGAAGATCGACCTCTACCTGCCGAAGGATCGCGCCCTCACCGACCTACCGGTGCTGATGTTCTTCCACGGCGGCGCGTGGCGGCACGGCTTCAAGGAGTGGGAAGGCTTCATCGCCCCGGCGATCATCGACCTGCCGGCGATCTACATCAGCGGCAATTACCGGCTCGCACCCGAGTCGAAGTGGCCAGTGCAGTTGAACGACGTCTCCGACGCGCTCGCCTGGGTCTATCACAACATCGCACGCTTCGGCGGCAATCCCGACCGCATCGTCTGGGGCGGCCACTCGGCCGGCGGCCACCTGACGACGATGGTGACGCTGCGACGCAACGTGCGCGATGCACGCGGCCTCCCCGACGACGTCATCAAGGCGTGCTGCCCCGTGAGCGGCATGCTCGACGTCCGGATCGACCGCTTTCCGCCTGGCGGCACGCGGGAGAAGGTGGCGCTCAACGTGCTCGCCCGGCGCGAGGACGCGCCCGACGCCGACCCGCTCGCCTTTACCGCGGGAAACCGAACGCCGTTCTACGTGAGTTGGGGCGAACACGACACCGACGACATCAAATCGGACGCCGCGGCGTTCCTCGATCAGATGAGGCGCGAGCGCGGTCCGGTGGAAAGCGAAATTTTTCCGGGATTGAGCCACTTCGAAACCAACGAAGCGTGCGGCGATCCGAATTTCGCCTGGACCCGAAAGGTGCGCGCCTGGCTCCGCAACCCACCGCCGCGCGGGTAGCACTTACGATCGGCCGCGGGTCGCTCTGCCGTCGAGGCGTTCGCCTAGCTCCTTGAATCCCGCGATTTTGCTAGACGCTCCCACTTCGCCGATCATCTAGTTGGTGCCCCTGGCCGGACTCGAACCAGCACGTTGTTACCAACAACAGATTTTGAGTCTGCCGCGTCTACCAATTCCGCCACAGGGGCCCGCTTCGGTCGGTAGGGCGCGCATCATACCCGCGAGCCGAGGCCGGTCAACGGCTGGCGCGGCGGCCGCCGCAAGGGCGATCGGCGCGCCTCACGTCAGGAGTTCGCGCAGACCGAGACCGACAAAGATAATTCCGGTCGCGGCGGTCAACCCGCGGGCCAGGCGATCGAGCGACGCGCCCCGCGCCGCCAGCGCCTTGACCAACCGTTCCCGCGCGAGAATAGCCAACGTGGCGACGACCGCGAGTGTCGCGCTCACCCCGAGCATCATCGCCGCGGCGAACGTGACGCCGGCTTCGGCGATGCCTCGCCCAAGCGCATACAGCATCACGAACAGGGTGAGCGGGCAGGGAACCAACCCGGCGAACAGCCCGACCAACCACCCCTCGTTAGGCGAGTGCCGCCGGGTTCCCCGAAGCGCTTGGAAAACGAGCCACGCGCCCACCGCCGCCAACAGGCCGCGGCTCACGTCCTCGAGCAGCGGAGCGCGGCCGGCGCCGACCAGCGAGCGCGAGATGAGCGGCGCCGCCAACAGCGCCAGCACCACCGCCGACGCGACGTGCGTCAGCGCGAGCGTGGCGGCCGTGGTGAGACCGCGCCAGATCGCGAGCGGTGAGCCGGCCAGATAGGAGGCGAGCACCGTCTTGCCGTGGCCCGGGGTCAGCGCATGAATGGCGCCGAATGCGATACCCAGCGGCAGGACGGCGGCGAGCGCGAGCCAATCCCGATCGGCTGCAAACACATTCAGTTCGCCGCCGATCGCGCTGTAAATCCAGCGTTGCAGAGACGCGAGCGCGTCCATCGCGAGATCCTCAGGCGGTCGCCGCCGGTCCGAGGGTCAAGTCAAGCTCCCCCAACCCTGGTAGCCGACAAACAAACCAATGGCCATGACGATCGCACTCGACACGTAGGGCAGCCGCCGCGCCAGCATGGCGAACCCAGGCCACTGGCGGGACGCGCGGTGCATGCCCCAGGCCGCGATCGTCCCGGACGCGAGCAGCGTCAAGGCGAGGCCGACGCTGAAACAGAGCACCAGCACGATACCCAACCAGAATTGCTGCAGCTGCAAGCACAGCAGCAGCACGGTCACCGCGGCCGGACACGGCAACAGGCCGCCGGTGAGGCCGAACAAGGCGATCTGACCGGTGGTGACGTTCCGGTTCGCGAAGCGCGCGCGGATCGCGGCGGCGTGGGCGCGGGCGTGGGGGTCCTGATCGTCGGTGTCCTCGGGGGCGGCGGGCGCGTGGCGGTGCGCCGGTTCGGCGAAGCGCGTTTCATAAGCATGCGCGTGGCCGTGATGCCGGATCGACAGGGTGGCCGTAAACCGGTGCGGTACGGGCAGATCGGAGGTTGCCTCGAGGACGTCGCCATGGCGACGGAACGCGTATTGGTGCCGGGTCCCGTCATCCCGTCGCGTTTCCACCATGACGTCACTCCCTTCGGGCGGCGGTTGCGCATGGCCGGCGCTGTCGGTGAAGGCCAGGCGAAAGCGCGCCGGGGCGCCATTGGCGCCGATCGCGAGCGAGGCGAAGCCATGTCCGGTATCGATCACATTGGCGCCGTCGTGGGCGTGGCCGTGATTCGCGGCGGCCCGGGCGGTCTGCTGGTCGTTGTAGTTCCGCACCAGCATCCACAGCGCGACCGCGACGATGATCGCCGCCGACGCCACCTGGAAATAGGGCGTAGTCGTTTCGGCGCTCCACCGATCCCCGTACGTAAGTCCGATGATCGCGACCAGCCATACGATCGCGGTGTGCGAGATCGTGGCGGTGACGGCGAGCAGCGCGGCCTGGGGAATCGTCCCGCGAATGGCGACGATGAAGGCCGCCATCATGGTTTTCGAATGTCCGGGTTCGAGCCCATGGAGCGCGCCGAGTAGAACCGCGCTCGGAATGAACAGCCAGCCAATGGCCGCGCTTTGTTGCGCGAGGTCGGCGAACGCGGTCATCCCGTCAACTCCAAGGATGGCGATCCCGGTCGGAACGGCGCTCCAGCGCCGAGTCGGCGCGATTCAACACGATGGAGTCGCCTACCGCTAGCGGCTTCGTATACCCTCGGCACCCGACCGCCATGAAGTTCATCGCCTCGATCCTCAGCCACGACGAAAAGATCGTCAAAGTCGCGGGCTTCCACTGGTTCTACGACGTCATGCTCGGGCTGGTGCTCGCGGTCGCGGCGGCGCCGGCGATCGCGCTCACGGTTTGGCGCGTGAGCGAGCCCTGGTTCTGGGGCGGCGCCGGCCTGTGGGCGCTTTGGTTCGTGTTCCGCTTCCTCACGCTGCTCCTGGAGAAATTCACCACCGAGCGCGCCGTCACCGACCGCCGCGTCATCGTCAAGACCGGGATCATCGCCCGCCATTCGAGCGAACTTCCGCTCGAGCGGATCGACGAGGTCTATTTACGCCAGAGCGTGTTCGGCCGCCTGTTCGGTTACGGCAACGTTTTGGTGAGCGGCATGGGCGGCAACGAGAAGATCGTCTTCGCCGGAATCGACGACCCGGTCGAGTTTCACCGCGCAATCGGGACCGCCAAGGCGGCGGCCCGCACCGCGGCGCGCTAACCGATTGCCGCCTGGCGCCGCCTCAAGCGGCGCGCGCGAGCCGCTTCACCTTGAGCCGCGCCGCTTTCGTACGGAGGCGCGCCAAGTCAAAATCCATCTGCAGTCCGAGCCACATCTCCGGGCTCGCGCCGAACGCCTTGGCGAGACGGAACGCCATTTCGGCCGACACGCCGGACCTGCCGTTGACGAGCTCGGAAAGCGCCTTGCGCGTGACTCCGAGCCCTTGCGCCGCCTTGGTAACACTCAAACCGAGCGGCTCCAGACACTCGGCGCGAACGATGCGCCCCGGATGCAGGGGGTTTTTCATAAACATTCACAAACCTCTCAGTGGTAGTCGACCAAGTCGACGTTGACGATGTCTTCTTGTTCGAAGCTAAACACGATCCGCCAGTTTGCGCGCACGGTTATCGCCCACGTCCCTTTGCGATCTCCGGCGAGCGGGTGTAAACGAAACCCCGGCAGTGCAAGATCGCTCGGTCGGCGGGCACGGTTTAGCACGAAAAGGATGTTCTCGGTCTTGTTGAGCAGATCGCCTCTGATCGCTCGCCGGTCGCCGCTCTCGAACAGCCGCCGCAAGCCCTTGTGACGGAAGTTCCGGATCATTGGACTGAACGTAACCTATAACGTGTCACGTGTCGATCTGTGCCAGGCGCGCGCCGCCTCACCTTGATCAGCGCTTGACGACCAGACCCTGCCCGGTCGGAAGCTCGAGCACGCCGTAGCCCGCTTCCGTCATCCAGGCCTTGAGCGCGGCGTGGAGCTCGCGCTGCTCGAACCGGCCATAGTCGTCCATCAGTACGAACCCGCCGGGCACGATCCGTCGGAACAAACGATCGAGTGCCGCCGTCTCGGCGGCGGCCGCGTTCATGTCGAGATGGAGAAACGCGATCCGCGCCGGAGCGCTTTCGAGCGCGGTCGGCACCACGCCTTTGATGACGCGGACGTTGGCGTAGCCGGCGAAGCGCGCGACCACCTGGTCATGCCAGTCGGGTCGGCGTGCATAGTACTGATTGATGTCACGCTCGCTCGGCGACGAATAGGCCGGATCGAGCCCGGCGAAGGTGTCGTAGAGATAGAGCGTCTTCGGGGCGTTGCCCCAGTCGAGGTAGCGGGTCATCGCCGCCGAATAGAGCCCTTCGAACACACCGCACTCGACGAAGTCGCCGTCGAGGGCCAGCGCCGAGCGGGCCGCCCAGCAGTAGGTGTGAATCTTCCACACCTTGTCGTAGTCGGCTTCCGATCGCGCGGCTGCGTGAAGCGCGGCGATGAAGGCTTGATCGTGGACGAACGAGTGGATGCGCGAAAGCGTCACCAGGTTGTCGCACATCAGGCTCGGCTGCCCGGCACGCGCGAACGCCGCCTCGACCGCGAGCAGATGGTCGCGGGTCGGTCCGAGCTCCGCGGGCGGCAATCCGTAGAGCGACATCGCGCTGGTTTCCCGACCTCGAAAAGGCTAGGGAATGCCACGGATATGGTTAGCAAAAGGTTAGCGAAGGAACCGTGATGCCCGGGCGCCTCGAGGGGAAAGTCGCGATCGTTACCGGCGCGGGCTCGGTCGGCCCGGGCTTAGGCAACGGCAAGGCGGTCGCAGTCCTGTTCGCGCGCGAGGGCGCTCGCGTGTTCGCGATCGATATCGACGCGCAGGCGCTTGCCGAAACCGCGCGGCTGGTCACGGCCGAGGGTGCGGCGGTCGCGGTTCAAGTCGCCGACATGACCGATTCGGCGGCCGTCGCCGCCTCGACCGACGCCTGTCGCGCCCGTTTCGGCCGGATCGACATCCTCCACAACAACGTCGGCGGCTCGGTCCCGGGCGGCCCGGTCGAGATGAGCGAGGACACCTGGCAGGCGCAGATCGACTTCAATCTGACGAGCGCTTTCCTCACCATGAAGCACGCGCTCCCCGTCATGGAACGCCAGGGCGCGGGCGCGATCGTCAATGTCGCCTCGATCGCCGGGTTGCGCCACATCGGCAACAACCACGTCGGTTACGCTGCCGCCAAGGCCGGCCTGATCCAGATGACGCGCGCGGTCGCGATCAAGTACGCCAAGGCCGGCATTCGCGCCAACTGCGTGGTGCCGGGCCTGATGCACACGCCGCTGGTGGAGGCGCGCCTGGGCGACCAGTACGGCGGCGGCGACGTCCAGGCGCTCATCAAGAAGCGCGACGCCCAGGTGCCGATGGGCAAGATGGGCGATGCGTGGGACGTCGCCTACGCCGCGCTCTATCTCGCCTCGGACGAAGCCAAGTACGTAACCGCGACCGAAATAGTGGTCGACGGCGGTTTCATCGCGCGGAGCGGCTGGGTCTAGGAACAACGTTCGGTGAACGCGTTCCGCCACCGGGGAAGACGCCGGCGATGCCGATGAAAGTTGCGCCGCTCGCGATCGCACTGGCCAGCGCCGCGCTCCTCATCGGTGCGCTCCTCTTCCAGTATGTGGGCGGCCTCGCGCCGTGCCCGCTCTGCGTCTGGCAGCGCTGGCCGCACGGCGCGGTGATCCTGCTGGGCGTCGCGGCATTCGTTTGGCCGGCGGCCGCGCGCCTCCTCCTGTTCGCGGCTGGGGCGGCGGCGGCGGCGAGCGCCGGGATCGGGGTCTATCACGTGGGCGTCGAGCAGGGCTGGTTTCAGGCCACGGCATCCTGCGGCGCGACCGGGACGGCGACCAATTTAGCCGAACTCCGGCAGCAGATTCTGACCGCGCCCACCGCGCGCTGCACCGATGTGCCGTGGGCGCTGTTCGGGATTTCGCTGGCCGGCTACAACGCGCTGTTCTCGGCGGCGCTCGCGGCGGCGAGCTGGCGGCTGGCGGCAGGCGCGCGTCCGCGCGACAATCGGTCATGACCAAGCCGAAAACCCGCGCCCGCGCCGGCGTCAAGCGCCGGACCGCCGCGGACCGCCTGCCCGGCGATGCCACGGCCGATCAATTGATTGCGCGTGTGATCCGGGTCGACCACGCCGGCGAATACGGCGCCAAGCGCATCTACCAGGGCCAACTCGCGGTCATGCGCGAAGGCGCGGCCAAGGACCAGGTCCGCGCCATGGCGGCCCAGGAGGAGAAGCACCTCGCGACGTTCGAGCGGGCGCTGGTCGAGCGCCGCGTGCGGCCGACCGTGCTGGCGCCGCTTTGGCACATCGCCGGATTCGCGCTCGGCGCTGGCACCGCGCTCTTGGGCGAAAAAGCAGCGATGGCGTGCACGGTCGCGGTCGAGGAAGTGATCGACGGCCACTACGCGCGCCAGGCCGAAGCGTTGGGGGACGACGAGACGGTGCTCCGCGCCGCGATTGCCGAAGCCCGCGCGCATGAGCTCGAACACCGCGATACCGCGCGCGCGGCCGGCGCCGCCGAGACGCCGGGCTACGGGCTCCTGACTCAGGCGATCAAGGCCGGCACCCGGGTCGCGATCTGGCTCTCCGAGCGAGTCTAGGCCGGCGAAACCGACTCCACCTCTCCCGCGCGAGCGGGGGAGGTCGCGCGCGCAAGCGAGCGGGTGGGGGAGCTTCTTACGCCGCCGCCCGGGTCGGGATCGCCGCGATCTTCTTGGCGAGCTTGCGCTCGGCTTCCCAGAGATCGTAGTCGCGCTGAAGCGCGATCCAGATCGCCGCGCCGTTCCCGCACCACTTACCTAAACGCACCGCCATCTCCGCCGACACCGGCAACTTCTCGGCCATGATGCCGTGCATGAGCTGGCGCGATACGCCGAGTTCGCGTGCCGCTTGTACGACCGAGACGCCGAGCGCTGGCACGATGTCGAGCTTCAAGAGCGACCCCGGGTGCGGCGGGCGCATCTTGGGCAGCGTCTTGATTTTATACTCACGCGCCATCGTCGAACTCCCTAATGATACTGCTCAAGATCGACACGAACGGCATCGCCGTCCCACTCGAACGTGATCCGCCATGGGCCGTTGACGGCGATCGCGTATCGGACCGGACTGGTGCGAAGCGCGTGCAACCGCCAACCAGGCAGCCGCAAATCGTCCAACGCTTTCGCGCGATGCAGCGCTTGCAATCGGCCGCGTACGCGCTCAATCAAGTCGGGCCGAATGCCGCGCGCATCGTCGTTGGCAAAGAAGTCGCGCAGCGACTTGCTGCGAAAGCTTCGGATCACGCCTTGTATGTAAAACGTTATTAGACAATCGTCAAACGACGTCGGAAAAGAAAACCATGCCTGCCGGATTAGTCGCTGTCGTGCCCAACGGCGGCGCGCATTGAGGGCGACGGCAATCCAAAAAGCCGGACGGACCACCGCATCGCCGAGACTTCGTCCGGCACGACGGCGTTCGCGCCACCTGCGGCCCTTAGGGTTCGAGCGGGCTGTCCCAGTAGAGATAGTCGCGCCAACTCTCGTGCAGGTAGTTGGGCGGGAACTTGCGGCCGTTGCGCTGCAGGTCGGCGACCGTCGGCGCGAACGGCAGGTGCGCCGGGTGCATGCCGCTTTCCTTGGGCGTGCGCCCGCCCTTGAGCAGATTGCAGGTGGCGCACGAGGTCACGACGTTCTCCCACAACGTGCGGCCGCCGCGCGAGCGCGGGTTCAAGTGATCGAAGGTGAGTTCGTCAGGGCTGCCGCAATACTGGCAGGTGAACGAGTCGCGCAGGAACACGTTGAAACGCGTGAACGCCGGGCGCCGCGCCGGCTTGACGTAGCTCTTGAGCGAGACCACCGAGGGCAGCCGCATCTGGAAGGTCGGCGAATGAACGACGCTGTCATACTCGCTGACGATAACGACCCGGTCGAGGAACACGGCTTTGACCGCTTCCCGCCACGAGATCAGCGACAGCGGGAAGTAGCTGAGCGGCCGGTGATCGGCGTTCAGCACCAGCGCAGGACAGGCGTTCGGCGATACCACTGACTACGACTCCGCGAGCGGCCCCAACTGGCGGCGCCGCTCTGACCGGAGCCGTGGCCGGATTTTGGCGGCAAATGCGGCCGAAAACCAGTGTCTATTGGCCGAAGACCCCCTCTCTACCCTCCCCCTCGGCGAGGGGGGGCAGATTACAGAAGCCCTCCCCTGCGCAGCGGAGGAGGGTTGGAGGGGGTTCAGGCGTGCGCTGGCACGGGCTCGGGCGGTTCGGGCCGGCCGATGCCGTTCAGGCAGCGGTTCAAGAAGTCGCCGCCAAGCGCGAGGCCGATCTCGTCGATCGAGTGGCCCATGCCGGGCGAGACGTGCCAGGCGACGGCGACACCGGCCGCTGCCAGACCCGCGACCGAACCATGGAGCGCGCCGACCGGGACGATCTCGTCCTTGTCGCCGTGGAGGAGCAGTACCGGCGGCTTGACGGCGGCCTCGCGCGCCAGGAGCTCGGGCGCGACCAGCGCGCCCGAAAAGCCGACGATCGCCGCCGGCGCGCGGCGGCGGCGCAAACCGGTATAGAGCGACATCATCGTCCCCTGCGAGAATCCGACCAGCGCCAGGCGCTCGTCGCCGAGGCCCAGGCGCTTGAGCTCGGCATCGATGAAGCGGTCGAGCGCGGCATGCGCGCGCTTGGCGCCGGCGAGCACGCTCTCCGGGTTGCGATCGCGCAAGCTGAACCATTGCCGGCCCATCGGCGCCATGTCGCAGGGCTCGGGCGCGTGCGGCGATACGAACTCGGCGTCGGGCAGGAGATCGACCCACTGCTCGGCCAGCCCGATCAGATCGTTGCCGTCGGCGCCCAAGCCGTGCAGCAGGATCACCAGTTCCTTGGCATCGCCCCGCGCCGCCGGCAGCCGCGGTCCGTCCAACGTGGTCGCCATCGATTCGTTCGCTCCGTTGCGCAGCCCGACCACGCTTGGGTGCGCGGCCCGACCTACCCTCGGCTGCGCGGCCCTACATAGCCGATTCGTCCGCCGCGGTCACGGACCCGCGCCGGCGCGGCAGCAGCAGGAGCGCGAGCACCGAGAAGAGCGCGGTGACCGCGAACACGGCGGCAAACACGCGCGGGTCCGGCACGTCGATCAGGCTCACCGTGCCGCTGGCGACCCCGGCCAGGAACATGTGCGAAAAGCCCAAGCCGGCCGAGGCGGTGCCGGCGATCCGGGGATGGGCGCCAATCGCGCCAGCGGTGGCGTTCGGGAACACCAACGCCATGCCGACCGAATACACCACCATCGGGCCGAACAGCGCCCAGCCCGACCACCAGCCGAGCGCGACGAAGGCTAAGAACGCCGCCGCGCTCGCGAAACAAATGAGCGAGCCGATGCCAAGCGTGCGGGCGATGCCGAGCCGCGGGCTCAGGCGGCTCGATAGGTAGCCGCCCGGGAAATAGCCGAGGACCGAGAGCGCGGTCAGGAACAAACCATACTCGGCCGGCGAAAAGCCCAGGCGCTCGATGATCAGGAACGGCGCGCCGACGTTCCAAGCCATGATACTGGCTAGGATCCACGAGGCCGAAAGCACGTGGCCCAGGTACTCGCGCGACCGCACCAGCGTGCCGTACCCGCCGAGCAGCCGCGCCGGGCGGTCGCTCGGGCTTAAGTACGGATTGGTCTCCCCCATAAAGAAAAACGACACCAGCCCGATCGCGACCCCGAACAGGCCGAGCGCATAGAAGCCCGCGGTCCAGCCGAACGCTTCGTGCAGCAGCCCCCCGACCAAGGGCCCGGTCGCCGGCGAGATCGCGGTTGCCATACCGACATAGGCCATGATGCGCGCCGTCTCATCGCGCTCGAACAAATCGCGCACGATCGCGCGCGCGATCACCTGGCCGGCACAGGCACCGCTCGCCTGGAAGATGCGCCACGCAATCAGCGAACCGACGTCCGATGCGGTCGCGCATCCCAGGCTCGCGGCGATGAAGACGCCGATCCCCGCCAGCAGCACGACGCGGCGGCCGAACCGGTCGGAAAGCGGGCCGTAGATCAACTGCGCGATGCCGAAGGTTACGAGGAACACCGCGAGCGTCGTCTGGATCTCGCCGACGGTGGCGCCGAGCTCGACCGCCATGGTCGGGAACGACGGAACATAGAGGTTGGTCGAGAAATTGCCGATCACCGTGACGGCGGTGACGTACAAGATGATGAGGGTGCGGTGCTTCAGCATGGCGGCACACCCTATCACCCCCACTCTGACCCGCCCCCTTCGAGGGGCGGAGACGTTAGACGAATCGCCTCCCCTTATTGGGGGGCCGGCGCGAAGCGCCGGGTGGGGGTGGTATCGGCGCGGCGGGCGGGATAGAGAAGGCAACCGATGACAAGGAGACGACGATGAAAGCGGGCGCCCGGATCGAAGCGGCGATCGCGCTGCTCGACGCCCTCGCGCAGCACGGCCATGGGCCGGGCGCGAGCGCGCGCCGTGCCGCGCCGGCCGATGCCGTCGCCAACCGCTTCTTCCGCACCCGCCGCTACATCGGCGCCAAGGACCGCGCCACGGTCGCCGGCCTCGTTTACGGCGTGCTCCGCCACCGCGCCCAGCTCGATTGGTGGCTGGCTCGCGCCGGTGCATTGGCATCCGAAGGCGCGCCGCCGTCGGCGCGCGAGCGCATCCTGGCCGCGCTCGCCCTGATCGAGAGCCGGAGCGAAGCGGCGATCGGCCAAGCCTTCGATGGCAGCAAGTTCTGTCCGACGGCATTGAAGCCGGTCGAGCAGCGTTTGGTGCGGGCGCTCGCCGGCCACACGTTAAGCCACCCGGACCAGCCGCCCGCCGTCCGCCATAACGTGCCGGCGTGGTTGTGGCCGGCGCTCGCCGAACGCTTCGGCACCGAGATCGAGCGTGAGCTTGCCGCGCTGGCCGAGCTGGCGCCGCTCGATTTACGCGCCAACGCGCTCAAGACCGACCAGCGCGCGGCGCAGAAGGCGCTCACCCAAGCCGGCATCCCGGCGGCGCCGTGCCGGTTCGCACCGTTCGGCCTGCGCGCGCGCGGGCGGCCTAATTTGAGCGTGCTCGACCTGTTCCAAGACGGCCGGATCGAGGTCCAGGACGAGGGCTCGCAGTTGGCTGCCGCCCTGGTCGGCGCCAAGCCCGGCATGCGCGTTTGCGATTTCTGCGCCGGCGCCGGCGGCAAGAGCCTGGCGATCGCGGCGGCAATGGCGAACAAGGGCGTCGTCATCGCCTGCGACACCTCCGAGCGCCGCTTGGCCGGCGCCACCCGACGCCTGCGCCGCGCCGGCGTCCACAATGTCGAGCGCCGGCGCCTGGCGAGCGAGCGCGACCCCTGGGTCAAGCGCCATGCCGGCGGCTTCGATCGCGTGCTGGTCGACACGCCGTGCTCGGGTACCGGCACCTGGCGGCGCAACCCGGACGCGCGCTGGACGCTCGACCCCAACGACGTCGCCGAGCTCACGGCGCTGCAGGCACGGTTGTTGGATTCGGCGGCGCGACTGGTGAAGCCGGGCGGACGCCTGGTCTACGTCACCTGCTCGCTATTACCCGACGAGAACGAGCGCCAGGCCGAGGCGTTCGCCACGCGCAGCCCGGCGTTTCGCACCCTCCCGATCGCGGACGTATGGGCCGAGACCGTAGGCGGTCGCGCGCCGGCCGAGGGGCCCTACCTCAAACTCGCGCCTGGACGCCACGGCACCGACGGCTTCTTCGTCGCCGTGTTCGAGCGCGTGGCCGAAGCCCAAGTCGATACGGCAGCCGGCGCTACCGCCAAGGACGATGCGCGCGCAACCGCGACCGACGACGAAGCATCCTCACCCGGCGCCGCAGAAACTTGCTAGAGTAAGGCCATGACCGACGAACCGCACAAACCGCACCAGACCGAAGCCGAGAAGCGCAAGGAAGAAGCCGCGCGCCGCTTGAAAGAGGCGCTCGAGCGCAAACAGAGCCGGCCGCAGTCGGATCCCCGCTTCGGCGGCCACAAGCCGGGCGGCACCGCGCCCCGCTTCACGCCCGCCCCCATCCGCCGCGGCCCGCGCGGCGGCTGAGAAGACCCGGGCCGCCGCGAGGCTAGCGCCCGGACCAGGTCGGCGTCGGCCTTGGGTCGCTGATCGCGACCACACCACCGCGAGCGCCCCGTTGTTGGGTGTCGTCACTTCGCGCACGCCCCGGCAGTAATCGCGGGTTCGAACGCCGGCGGGCGCGCGTCCTCCCGTTTATCGAAACTATGCTATACCAGCGAATATCATGGCGGCGGCGCGTCAACCGTAGCGAGCGCTGGAGCAACGTCGGAAATGGTACAACCCCTGTCGGCGGGATTCACCCGGACGAGCACCGGATTCAATCCGGTCGCCGAGCATTCTTACGGCATCCCGGCACCCTACTATTTCAGTCCCGATATCTACGCGCGCGAGCGCGACGCGATCTGGTTCAAGACCTGGCAGTATGTCGGTTGCACGCAGGAACTGGCGGCGCCGGGCTCCTATTTGACCGCCCACGTGCTCGATCAGCATGTCGTGGTCGTGCGCGACAAAGTCGGGGAGTTGCGCGCCTTTTTCAACGTTTGCCGCCACCGCGGCCACGTCCTCGCCGAGGGCCGCGGCTCGACCGCGGCGTTGCGTTGCCCGTTCCACGCATGGACGTACGATCTCGACGGGCGCCTGATCGGCGCGCCTAACAGCGAGAACGTTCCCGGGTTCACGCTCGACGAGTTCACGCTCGTCCCGGTTCGGCTCGAAACCCTGGGTTTCATGATTTTCGTCAACCTCGACGCGAACGCGCGGCCGCTCGCCGAGATCGCGGCCGGGTTGCTCGACGATTTTCGCGCACAAGTTCCCAATTTCGACGCGATGAAGCTCACGCGTACCGAGACGTTCGAGGTCAAGGCCAACTGGAAGTTCATCCTCGATGGACTCGAGTGTTATCACTGCCCCTACATCCATCCCGAGGTGATGGGCAAGGACGGCTACGTCACCCAGTCGTTCGACACGCGCGAACAAGAGTTCTGGACCGTGCATATCAACCGCGGCAAGTACGACCTGCTCGAAAAGCACAAGGACCGGTTGCCCTATCCGCTCGATGAAGTCGCGATCCGCGACATTGTCATTTGGTTCTTGTGGCCGAATCTGGTGTTCGTCGCGCGCCAGGGCCCGAGCAACTTCCAGATTTTGCAGGCCGACCCGCAAGGGCCGGAACTCACCAGGCGGCACATGATCAATTTCTGCTTGAACGAGCAGCCGACCAAGTACGACTTGGGCCACATGGACCAATACCGCAACGTCGCCTGGCCGCAAGACCGCAAGGCGATGGAAATGCAAGCGCTAGGCGTCAAATCGCTCGGGTTCCGCCAGGGCCGTTTGATGGTCGATCCCGAACACTCATGGCGCAGCGAGCACGGCACCCACCACTTCCAGCACCTGGTGTGGCTCGCCCTCAACGGTCCCCATTATTGATATCGGCGTCCCCCGCCGACGGATCGTGCTCGAGTTCTTCCAGCACCGCGCGATCGCCGCCGGTGTCTACGCCTGCTCCAGCTCCCGCCGCGCCCTGATGTGCTTCACGCCCTTGCGCGCGAACTCGACCGCGGTGAAGGTGAAGCCGATCGCGATCACGACGATCAGGAGCCACTTGGGGATCGGGTAGATGCCGTAGGTCTCGACCCCGCGTGCGGCGTGATCGATTGTTGTGGCGCCGGCGTACCAGCCGGCGATCGCGCACATCGCCGCGACCGCGAACGCGACGATCGCATCGACCAAGTGCACCGTCTGAGGCCGGAGGTGTATCAAGACGACATCGATCCGGACATGGCCATCGGCGCGGTTGACGAGCCAAGCCATGCCGAGAAACGGCGTATAGAGGAGGATGTGCTCGGTCACTTCGAGCGTCCAGCCGATCGGCTTCGAAAAGAAATAGCGCGCAACCACGTCGCCCGTGACCGCGAACATCGCGAACACCAGCAAGAGCCCGACCGCGACCGCCATCGCGTTCAGGACGATCTGCCAGATGCGCAGGAGCGGGCCGGGCGGCGCGCTCGTAGGGTCGGTAGTGTGGGTCATCGGTGAGCGGCTCCCCTCCCATCCCTCTCCCGGCTAGGCCGGGAGAGGCGGCGCTTTAGCGCCGGGAGAAGGTGCGTTACTGGCTCAGTGCCTTCAACTTGCCGCAGACGTCGGGGCATTTCTGCAGCATGACCTTCCACTTCTCGTCGTAGGCGACCTCCAGGAAGCGCTTGGCGTCGGCGTCCGACCAGTTCAGGAACTGCATGCCGACATCCTTCAAGGTCTTGTCTTCCTTGGTGTTCTCCTCGGCCCGCATTTTCTCGACCGCACCCTCGAGCTCGGCGCCAACTTGCTCCAGGCCCGCGCGAACGTCGGCGGGCAATCCGTCCCACACCCGCTTGTTCACCAGGATCACGGTATCCAACGAATAGAACGGATGGTTGACCACGTACTTCGAGACTTCCTGCCAGCCGAAGTCGCGCACGCCCAAATACGCCCAGCCATAGGCATCGACGATGCCTCGCTCGAGGCCGGTATAGACCTCGGTCGGCTTCATCGTGACCGGTGTGCCGCCCAAAGCGCGCACGAGCTCGACGTAGACCGGCGAGACGCGGACCTTGAGGCCGGTCAAGTCGGGCTTGTCGAGCTTGGTCTTGGAATAGAGACGAAAGCCGACGCCGGCCGAGCCGCCGACGTTCGACAAGTAGATCACGCCCTTGTCCTCGTGGAGCTTACGCATCAGGTCGAAATAGCCGTTCTTGCGGAGCTCGGTCGGCGACTTCCGGCTCATCAGGACGGCCGACGCTTCCGGGATCTGCCCGGTGTAGTAGGCGGCGACGCCGACGATGATGTCGAGAGTTCCGTTCCGGAGCGCTTCGAACTGCTCGAACGCCGGCACCACTTCCTCGCCGCCCAGGTACGAGATGACGAGCTTCCCCTTCAACTTGTCGGTCACCATCTTCTGCATGAGGAATAGCGGCTTCGACAGGTTGTAGTCGGCGATCCACGGCGTTGCGCCCTTCAAAACGATCGGCTGCGCCGCGGCCGGCGGTGCGCCGGCGGCGAGCAGGGCGAGCGTGGCGGCGCTCGCGGCAAATCCAAACAGACGTTTCAGCATCGGTCTTCTCCCTCGTTGGACTGACTAAAAATTTGGCAGTTATGGTAGCACGGAAGTCAGCCGCCGCCCTTGGGGTAGGCCCAGTCGACCACGCCGTGGACGAGCTCGGGGAAAACGAGAATGAGCGCGATCGCAACTATGTCCAAGACCACGAACGGCAGCCCGGCCATGTAGATCTCGCGCATCGTCGTCCCCGGCGGCGCCACGCCCTTCATGATGAAAAGCAGCAGCCCGAACGGCGGCGTCAGCAGCGCCAGGTCGAGGTTGATCAGCATCATCACCCCGAACCAGATCGGGTCGTAGCCCAACTTCAACACCAGCGGGATGAAGATCGGCAGCGTGATCATCATGATCGCGATCTGCTCCATGAAGCAGCCGAGGACCAAGACGATCAGTTGCATCGCGACGATCAGCAGGATCGGCGCGATCGGCAGGTTGGTGACCGCTTCGAGCAGCCCGCGGCTCGCGCCGGAATAGGCGAGGAGCTGCGAAAAGCCGAGCGCGCCGACCAGGATCGCCAGCATCATGACCGAGATGTAGACGGTCCCGGTCACCGCCTTCTTGACCACCTCCCAACTGAGCGCGCCGTAGGCGGCGGCGATCAGTGCCGATCCCAGGCACCCGAGCGCGGCCGCTTCGGTCGGAGTGGCGACGCCGATCACGATCACGCCGCTGACGAGGAAAATGATGATGCCCAAGGGCGCGATGTAGACCACGAGCCCGACCACCCGCTCCAAGATCGGCACCCGCGCCGCCAGATACGCCGGCGCCATCTCGGGATTCATCCGGCACCGGATCACGATGTAGCCGATGTAGAGCACCGCCAGGATGATTCCCGGCAGCACCGAGGCAATCAGGATCTTGCCGATCGAGAGCTTGCCGATGGTGGCGAGAATCACCGCGAGCGCCGAGGGCGGGATGATCATCGCCAAGCCGCCCGACGCCATGATCGGGCCCATCGACATCGAACGGTGATAGCCGCGCTTGTCCATCTCCGGGAGCAGCATCGTTCCCAGCAGCGCGGTGTTGGCCATGGTCGAGCCCGACAGCGCGGCGAACACAGTCCCCGACAGCACGGTCAGGATCGAGAGCCGGCCCGGCACCTTGCCCAGATTCTTGTCGAGCACGTCGATCGCGCGGAAGCCGATCCGCGAGTGCCACAAAATCTCGCCCATCAAGACGAACAACGGCACCGGCAACAGCGTGAAGGTCGAGACCGACGAATACATCGAGAGCGTCAGCGTGTGGAACGCGCGGTCACCCCCTTGCAGGATGAACGCGCCCAGCATGTTGACGGCGATGAAAGCGAACGAAACCGGCATGCCGACGCCCAACAAGAAGAGCGCGGCGCCGAAAATAATGACGAGAAGGATCCACCACTCCATGGGACGGCCGGGGGCTTTCTGGGCTGCGAGGGTTAGGCGGCGGGGTCGCGGGCCAACGCAACGCCGATCAGGGAGTCGCGGGTGACGAGGGTCGCAAGCTGGGCTTCGTTCCAGCCGGCGGTGCCGCGCGGGCGCTTGGGCAGCACCATGTAGCGGAGGTCGGCGGTCGAATCGACGACCCGAATCTCGGTCGTGGCGGGAAGCTCGGTGCCGAATTCCACGAGCACGCCGCGCGGGTCGATCACCGCGCGCGAGCGGTAGGCGCGGCTCTTATACCAAGCCGGCGGAATGCCGAGGAGCTTGCGCGGATAGCAAGAGCAGAGGGTGCAGACGACCAGGTGGTGGCGCGTCTCGGTGTTCTCGACCGCCGCCAGACCGGGCCCCGGCGAGATGTCGAAGCCCATGCTCTCGACCGCGGCTTTGGCATCGCGGAGGAGCCAGGCCTTGAAGTCGGGATCGACCCAGGCGCGGGCCGCGACTTGGGCGCCGCGCGCGGGCGTGCGCGCATCGGTGCTCTCCATCTGGCGGCGGATC
>CAMDOQ010000013.1 GCA_945903685.1 Rhizobium sp. Q54 | reverse complement strand
GCGCGCCGTCCGCCATACCCTCACGTTCGGCGGCGGCATGATGGGGACGCTCCGTAGCGCGCAACTCGATGGCCGTCGCGTCGACATGCGTACGTTGATGCAGAACGGGTTTGCCTGGGCGGTGAACGGCGCGGTCGAACGCGGTCACGCGCACAAGCCGCTGGTCACGCTCGAGAAGAACGCGAGCTGCGTATTCGAGTTCGTGAACGACACCGCGTGGTGGCACCCGATGCACCTGCACGGCCACACCTTCCGCGTCCTCACCCAGAACGGCGCGCCGACCCGCCACCGCGAGTGGCGCGACACGGTGCTGCTGCCGCCGCGCGAGCGCGCCGAGGTCGCGTTTGTTGCCGACAATCCGGGCGACTGGATGCTCCACTGTCACGTGCTCGAGCATCAGGCGAGCGGGATGTCGAGCGTCATTCGTGTCGCATGATGCGTGGGCCCGCCGCGTGTACGGCGCGTCTCGCTGCCGTCGTCACCGCCGTCGCCTTGCTGGCACCGACGCCGGCGGACGCCGATCTCCGCGGCCATGGCGGGCCGGTCAAGGCGCTCGCGGTCAGCCACGACGGCACGGTCGCGATCAGCGGCAGCTTCGATTCGACCGCGATCCTGTGGTCGCTCGCCGACGGCCGCGCGCTCGCGGTGCTCCGGTTCCATAGCGGCGTCGTCAATGCGGTGGCAGCGCTCCCCGACGGCCGTTTCGCGACCGCCGGCGAAGACGGCCGCATCGCGCTCTGGCGTGCCGACCGGCCGGCGCCGGTCGCCGTCATCCTCGGCCACACCGGGCCGATCGCGAGCCTCGCGGTGTCGCCGGACGGCACCAGCCTGGCTTCGGCCTCATGGGACACGACGGTGCGGGTGACGCCGCTCGCGGGCGGCGAAGCGCGCGTCTTGCGCGGCCATGCCGGCAACGTCAACGGCGTCGCTTTTGCGCCCTCGGGCCGAGCGCTCGCGAGCGCCGGCTACGACGCGACGCTCCGGATCTGGCCGCTCGATCGCGCCGCGCCGCCCCGCATCGTCCAGACCGCGGCGCCGCTCAACGCGATAGCGGCGACGCCGGACGCGTTCATCGCCGCCGGCGTCGACGGCGTCATCCGCATCTTCGATCCGGATGGTGCGCCGGTTCGCGATGTCGCGGCGCAACCGACCCCGGTCATTGCGCTCGGGCTCGATCAAGCCGGGGCGCGCGTCGCCGCTGCCAGCCTCACCGGCGAGATCAGCGTGATCGAACTCGCGACCGGCGAGATACGGCAGCGACTCCTGGGTCCCGAACGGCCGCTGTGGTCGCTCGCCTTCGTCCCAGGAAGCGATCAGCTCCTGAGCGGCGACAATGCGCGGATCGTGCGGCGTTGGGATTTAAAAGAAGGGACGCTGATCGGATTCCGGGGCGACGACGCCCAGCCGGATCCGCTCGCCGCCTATAAGGACGACCCCGGCGCGCAGGTGTTTCGCGCCTGCATCGCTTGCCACACCTTGCAGCCCGACGGCGGCAACCGCGCCGGGCCCTCGCTCAACGGCATATTCGGGCGGCGTATCGCGACCGCCGCCGGCTACGACTTTTCGCCCGCGCTGCGCACGCTCGACATCGTTTGGAGTGCCCAAACCATCGCGCGGCTGTTCGAGATCGGACCCAATGCCTATACGCCCGGGACCAAGATGCCCGAGCAGACCTTGGGCGCCGGCGACCGGACCGCGCTGGTCAAGTTCCTCGAGCGCGCCACCGCGCCACGCTAGTGCCGGCTATCGCGGAAGCGTGAGTCGGGCGGCCGCTCTGCGTTGAGCCCTCATGGTGAGCATGTCGAACCATGAGGGCCTTCGTCCTTCGACGAGCTCAGGACGAGGGCTTCTTCGAACCTTCGCTGCGTCATCAATCTGTGATTCCGAGTACTAGAGCATGTTTCCCGAAGACTGAAACACGGACCCCGCCGCCGATTACCGCCGTCGATCTCTCGCATCGCCTGAACCGTCCCCTCCCACTTGAGGGGAGCGGGGACGGCTAACGGCGTGCCAGACGCTGCGCTCGCCGATTCGATCTTCGGGAAATCTTCGCTAGACCCTCATTTGTCCTTGAACTCGTCGGTCCCGGCGGCGCGCTCGCGCAAGTAATCCTCGGTCGTACGCGGCTTGGGCCGCGCCGGCGCGGCGTAGGGATCGAAACCTTCGTTGGCGGCGACCTCGACCCGGCAGTTCTCGCACATCATCAGGACTTCGAGCCGCTTTTCGTTGTCGCCGCTGAACATCCAATGGTCGCCGAGCTTGGCTTTGACCCGCTCGATCGCGCTCTTGGTGCCGAACGGCTTGCCGCAGCGGGCGCACGGGAACGGCTCTTCCTCCTTGATACGGCGCGGCTCGCGCCAGGCGGCGAAATCGAGCCGCGGCACGAGCTTGATCACATGCTCGGGGCAGGTCGCGGCGCACAGCCCGCATTGGACGCAGAGATTCTCGGCGAACCGGAGCATCGGCCGCTCCGGATTGTCGGTGAGGGCGGAGGTCGGGCAAGCGGAAACGCAGGCGAGACAGAGCGTGCACCCGGCGACGTCGACTTCGAGCCCGCCGAACGGCGCACCGGCGTCGAGCGGGATGGTATCGACCGGGGTCGGCGCGGCGCGGTGCAGTTCACGCATGCTGACATCGAGCAGGCTCCGTTTGGCGCCCATCGGCATGAACGAGGCCGGCTGTGCAGCGACGGTACCCGACGGCGCTGCATCGAGCGCGGCGCGGAGCTGATCCGGGTCATCGGTCTCGATCGTGGCGACCGGCCCGTCGCCGAAGCCGAGCGCGCTCAAGATCCGGTTTGCGGTCGCGATCGTACGCGCGAGCCCGGCCTGGTCGTGGCGCGGCTTGGCGCGGGCGAGGAAGCGAACCCCGGCGGCGCCGTAGGCGAACAGCGCGGCGAGCGCTTCGGGGCCTACTTGCGTCACCTCGTTGACCCCGACCGGCAGGACCCGCGCCGGCAGGCCCGGCCCGAACCGAGCCAGCGCATCGATCAGCGGTTCGCCGTGGACGCGGTCGTGAAAGAGCACCAGCGCGTCGGCGCCGCCGGCGCGGCGGTAGGTGAGGACGAGGGCGCGCAGCCGGCGCAACAGCGCTTCGGCCGACGGAAGCGCGTATTCGGCAGCGCCGGTCGGGCAGACGGCCGCGCAACTCCCGCACCCGGCGCAGATCGCCGGGTCGATCTTGACGTGGTCGCCCGCCGGCTCGATCGCGCCGGCCGGGCAGAGATCGAGACAGCGCGTGCAGCCGGTGATCTGCGAACGCGAATGGGCGCAGAGATTGGCGCGGAAGTCGATGTAACGCGGCTTGTCGAAGGTTCCGACCAGGTCGCTCGCATCCAAGAGCAGCGCTGCGACTGCGGCCGCGTCGCGCGGATCGGCGCGGAGATAGCCGCTCCGGAGATCGGGCGCCGAAAAGAGCGGGGTACCGCCGGAGAGGTCGACGACGATGTCGCAGCGTGAGATCGCGCCCGACTTGGCCGGGCCGAAGGCGAGCGCGCCGCGCGACGACGGCTTGGGTTGCGCGAAGTCGTCGACCGTCAACTCGAACGCGCCGAGATAACCCCTCGCGGTGCGGATCGTGCCCTTGGCGATCGGGAAGTCGGTGACGCGGGGCGGGGCCACGTCGCGCGGATCGGACAAGAGCACGGTGACATCGAGCCGCGCGGCCAGCCGCCGCCCGGCCTCGATCGCGACGGCATCGCGGCCGTAAACGAGCGTGACCCCTTTGCTCTCGAGCGAGACGAACGGGACGGCGGCCTGCGGCTCGGCCGCGGCCGCTAGCAGCGCCGCGATCTTGGGTCCGGCCGCCGCCGCGTCGTTCGACCATCCCGCGGTCTCGCGGATATTGGCGTAGGTGAGGGCGGCTTTGGCCTCGAGCGCTTGCGCGGTTTCGTCGAACAGCGGCGCTTCCTGGGTGCAGGCGATGGTCAGCGGGCCGGTGGTAGCAGCCAGCGTCTTGAAGAGGTTGATCTGGCGGCGGCAGAGGTTGGTCGCAGTCTGGACTTGCGCCGCGCAGGCGCGGGCCACCGCGTCGGCGTCGAGCGTCATCGTGTCTTCGCACGAGCAGATGACGATGCGGCGGTCCTCGGCCATGAGCGCTCCCGGTGGGCCGGGCCCAAGGGCCCCGGTGTTGTCGCGACCTGTAATCATATTAGATTGTCGGTACCGACGCAGGGAGAGCGACGTGTCCGACTTGGCGAGCCGAGCGACGGCCCCGGCCTTGAGCCTGCCGCCACCCTATACGCTGACGACGCTCCGCGAGGGCGGCGATGCCTTCGCGCACGCCTGCCGCCATGCCGACCGGCTCGGCGCTGGCGCCCTGGTCTGGGTCAATCGCTTCGATGTTGCCGAATTCGCCGTGGTGCTCGAGCCGGATGAGCCGCTGGCCGCCGCCCGGCGCGCGTTTTTCGCCGCCATGAATGCGCTCGGCGATGCGATCGCCTTCCACGCGCCGCCGGAAAAGCCGCTCACCTTCGACTGGCCGGATGCGATCCGGATCGATGGCGGCTTGATCGGCGGCGGCCGGCTCGGCTGGCCGGGCGGCAGCGCCGAGGACGCAGTACCCGCCTGGCTCGTGTTCGCGGCGACGATCCGGCTGTGGCGGATGGAGGCGGGTGAGCCCGGGGTGACGCCGCTTCTGACCGCGCTCGACGAGGAAGGGGTCGAGTTTCCCGACGCCGCGCCCCTGATCGAGAGCGCGGCGCGCCACCTGATGAGCCACTTCGATTCCTGGCGGGCGCAGGGGTTTGATGCGGTCGGGCGCGCCTACTTGGAGCGGCTCGCGGTGCGGAAGGCGGGCGAGGGCCGGCGGATCGATGCCAACGGCGACCTTCTCCTGCTAGGCTTCGCCGCGACCGCTGTCGAGCGGGTTCCGCTCGTCCCCGCGCTCGCCAAGGCGACCTGGGTCGAGGCGATCGGCGCATGAAGCTTCCGCGTACCATTCGGCTCGATGGCTCGGACGCGGTCGTGTTCGAGCGCGCCGCCGCGCCCGACGAGTGGGCGGTATCCGGCGCGTTCATGTTCGCCGAGAGCGACCTCGAGCGTTTGACTGGAAAGGCGCGGGTCGCGTTCCGCTCCGGGCTCCTCGGCATCGCGAGCTTCGGCTGGTCGACGCTGGTGGTGGTGGCGCCGGCAAGCGCGGCGGATCGCGCCGCCGCGGTCGAGACCCTGGCCCGCAACTTCGTGGATCGCTTGGGCGCACCAAGCCTCGAGGCCGCGCGTGCGGTAGCCGAGGACGAGATCGCGTTCGCGGCTTCGCTTTGCGATCATCCGCTGCAGACCTTGCTCGCTGTCCACCGCACGATCGAGGACGGCGCCATGCGTGAGGCGTTCCGGACTTTGAAACCCCGGCCCGGCGCCGTCGGCCAAACCTATTTGAGCGACCGTGTCTTCACCGCGATCGAAGAGGGCGATGCCGAAGCGACGGTCGATCTTACCGGCCTCACCCACCGGCGGCAGTCATGAAGGAATTCTGGGTTTCGAGCGGCCATCACTTCACGACCCGTGCGGCGGGCGGCGGGCTTCGGCTCACCGACGAATTCTTGATGGCGTATTTGGCGCGGCCCGAATTGTTGCCACCCGACGACGCCTGCGCGGCCGAGCGCGCGCTCCATGCCCGCCTCATGCGCGAACCGCAAGGCGCGGTGACGCCGGAGAACATCGCCGCGCTCGCCGATCCCGACGCGCGCGAAAACTGGACGTTCATGGTCGATTTCCGCAATCGGCTGCTCACGGCGCCGACGCTCGAAGCCGCTTATCTCGCGATGGTGCGGAACGGCGTCGGCCGGCTGCCGCCCTTGTTCCTCAACCAGTTGACTCACGTGATCTTGCGAAACGCGCTCGACGGCTGCGAGGACACCTACGTGCTGCGGGCGGCCGAGCTCTTCTTCCGGGCGCAGCGCGTTTCGTTCAACGACGGCGCGGTGCTCTTGGCCGACGCCGAGACCATCGAGCGGCATCAGTCGGAACGCCCGCCGATCCCGCTGGTCGAGATGCTGCAGGGACCGGTCGAGGACGAACTCGATGTCCTGGACGACGCGACCGCGTTCTCCTACTGGAGCCGGAGCGACGCATTCTCGATGGTGCTGAACCTGGGCTCGAACCCGAAGAGCCGGGTGGCGCTCGGCCACGCGATCGCGATCTGGGTCAAGCATCTGCTCGGCGTCGAGGCGACGGTCGAGCCGATCGAGAAAATCCGCGACGATGACTGGCGCTGGTTCGTCGGGCTCGATGCCGAGGCGACCCGTATTGGCAACGCGCTCTGGAACGGCGAGAGGCCGGATGACGATACGTTCCAGCGCGTGCTGGCGTTGTTCCGGCTCGCCTTCGCGCCGAATACGCCGGTGGTGCCGGCCGCTGCCGGCAAGCCGGTCTACCTCTTGTTGGCGATGAACGCCGACAAGATCGTGCGCATCAAACCGCAGAATCTGGTGACCGGTCTGCCGCTCGCCGACCGGCCGCAGGCCTAGGAACCGTCATGGCCGAGGAATGGATCGAGGTCGGGGTCGTGGTCGCCAAGCGTGAGCTCAAGGGCCCGTGGGCGGCCTACCAATGGCTGCCGGTCGCGATCCTGCCGGCGCCGGCAGCGGCGGCGGCGTGGACCGCGCTCGGTACCAGCGGCGGTGACACCACGTTCTACGCCGGCGGATTCGCGCTCGAGCTGCATTCGAGCGCGACTGGCCATTACCGCGACAATCTCGGATCGGCCCGCCCCTCGCTCTGGGTTGCGCTCAGGCCGGCGGGGGAGGAGCGGGTCGAGGTCGTGGCCGTCACCGCCGATCCCTACGAAGGGGAGCTACTCGCGGACAACCCGGGCGATGTCGTCGACGCAGTACCGCTGCCGGCCGAACTGCGCGCGCGGATCGATGCTTTCTTCGCCGCCCATCATGTCGAGCACACGTTCTACAAGCGCGAACGCAAGCGCGCCGATCCCGAGGCGTTGGCGCGGCGCGGGCCCGACCGCCCGGCGGTCGAGGACGACGAATGAGCGGCGGGAACGAGGAGCGCGGTTTTCTCACGCGCTGGTCGCGGCGCAAAGGGGCGGCACGCCAGAACGAGCGCGACCAGACGCCCGCAACGGAACCCGAGCCGGCGCAGGTGGAATCCACATCGCCGCCCGTACCGACCGCGCCCGCTGAACCCGAACCGCAGCCTTTACCATCGATCGAGACGCTCACCGCCGACAGCGACGTCAGCGTCTTCATGCGCCCAGGGGTGCCCGAGGCGCTCCGTACCGCGGCGCTTCGCAAGATGTGGCTGCTCGACCCGGCGATCCGGAACTTCGAGGGGCCCGCGCGCGACTACGGCTATGACTGGAACGTTCCCGGCGGCGTGCCCGGGTCGGGACCGCCGCCGACGCTCGAAGAAGCCGAACGCGCGCTCGCGCGTCTGTTCGAGGACCGGTCGGGTGAAGCGCCGCCACCGCCCGCCAGCGGTAGCGCGGCCGCGGCCGACCCCGCGGCACCAACGGTCGAACCCGCGCCGGCGGCGATCGAGCCCAAGCCAGCAGCGATCGAGCCCAAGCCGGTCCCGCCGCGCGCGACCCAAGTCGCGACGCCGCCGGCGCAGGAAAACGCAGTCGGTGCAGGCGCTTCGACCCAGGTGCCGCCGCGCCGGCACGGCGGTGCGCTCCCCTCCTAGGGATGCCCTCCCGGCGTCATAGTCCGGACCTATTCCACGCCGCGGATTTGTTGTTTTGACGTCCCATAGGGGCGTACTATGACGCTTCGAAGACGGCGGCGAGGGCTCCCCGAGCGATGCCACGCGACGGCGGATTGGAACAGGCGATCGAAGCGGCCGGCGGCGTCGGTGCATTGGCACGGACGCTCGGGATCGCGCAGCCCTCGGTCTCGGCGTGGAATCGAATCCCGGCGGAGCGCGTGCTCGCAGTCGAAGCGGCGACCGGAATTGCGCGCTCGATCCTCCGCCCCGATCTCTATCCCGAAAGCAGGCACCCCACGGGTGCCGCGAACGCGATCGATGAGGTCGATCGCTTGCGTGGCCACGAATACGGCCTCTTGGCGCTGCTGCTCGGGCGTGCGCCGAACGCCGAAACCCTGGCCAAGGTCGCCGCGCTCCAGGGTGATGCCAGCCCGCTCGGGCTCGCCCACATCGCGCTCGCCGAGGCCGCGTCCGCCACCAACGCCGACGCGGTCGGCAGCGAATATTTCGCCCTCTTCATCGGCTTGGGCCGCGGCGAGCTGCTGCCGTTCGCGTCCTATTACCTGACCGGCTTCCTGCACGAGCGGCCGCTGGCGCGCGTTCGCGAAGACTTGATCGGCTTGGGGCTCGAGCGCGACGCAAGCATGTGCGAGCCCGAGGATCACATCGCGATCCTGTGCGAGACGATGGCGGGCCTGACGTCGGGACGGTTCACCGCCGATCCGGGCGCGGACCGGCGCTTTTTCGAGCGCCACCTCGAACCGTGGGCGCCGCGGTTTTTCGCCGACCTCGAAACAGCGCGCGCCGGGCGCTTCTACCGCGCTGTCGGCAAGGTCGGGCGTTTGTTCCTGGACATCGAGAGCGAAGCGTTTCGGCTGTCGGATTGAATTCCAACGAGTTGACGAGGAGGACCGGCTCATGGGCACCAAGGTCAAAGGCGAGAATCGCCGCACATTCCTGAAAACGTTCGGCGGGGCCGCGACCATCGCCGCCGCTGCAGCGACCGCGCCGCTCGCCGTTCGCGAAGCCGCGGCCGAGGAAAACGATAGCGACAAGAAGAAAGCGCGCTATCGCGAGACCGATCACGTCAAAGCGTTCTACCGCACCAACCGTTACTAAGAGGGGCCGATCATGTTGATCAAACGCAAGTCGCGCGAAGCGAGCCATAGCCGGCTGCAAGCCCTCGCCTCCGATCACTCGTCCGGGATGCTCGACCGGCGCAGCTTCTTGATGCGCTCGGGCCTCGCCGTCGGTGGCTTGGCCGCGGTCGGCGCGACCACCCTGGGCGCGGTCAAGCCGGCGCAAGCGGCGATGGCCAAGCCGGGCGCTCCGATCGAACTCCGGCGCAACATTTGCACCCACTGCTCGGTCGGCTGCACCGTGGTCGCCGAAGTCCAGAACGGCGTCTGGATCGGCCAGGAGCCGGCGTGGGATAGCCCGATCAACCGCGGCACCCACTGCGCCAAGGGCGCGGCGATCCGCGAGCTAGTCCACGGCGACCGCCGCCTCAAGTACCCGATGAAGCTCGCCAACGGCCAGTGGCAGCGGATCTCGTGGGACCAGGCGTTCAACGAGATCGGCGACAAGATGGTGGCGCTCCGCGAGAAGTCGGGGGCTGACTCGGTCTACATCCTCGGCTCGGCCAAGTTCTCGAACGAGGGCGCTTATCTGCTCCGCAAGTTCGCGGCGTTCTGGGGCACCAACTCGGTCGACCACCAGGCCCGCATCTGTCACTCGACCACCGTCGCCGGCGTCGCCAATACCTGGGGCTACGGCGCGATGACCAACTCCTACAACGACATCCGCAATTCGAAGACCGTCATCATCATGGGCGGCAACCCGGCCGAGGCGCACCCGGTCTCGCTCCAGCACGTGCTGGTGGGCAAGGAACTCAAGCGCGCCAACCTGATCGTGATCGATCCGCGGCTCACCCGCACTGCCGCGCATGCGACCGAGTATGTCCGCATCCGGCCTGGCACCGACATCCCGGTGATCTGGGGCCTGCTCTGGCACATCTTCCAGAACGGATGGGAGGACAAGGAGTTCATCCGCCAGCGCGTCTACGGCATGGACCTCGTCCGCAAAGAGGTCGAAAAGTGGACGCCCGAGGAAGTCGAACGCGTTACCGGCGTCCCAGGCGCGCAGATGAAAGCGGTCGCCGAGAAGTTTGCCAAAGAGAAGCCCTCGACCCTGGTGTGGTGCATGGGCGCCACGCAAAAAACCGTCGGCACCGCCAACGTGCGAGCGTTCTGCACGCTTCTGCTTGCGACCGGCAACGTCGGGTCGGAAGGCACCGGCGCCAACATCTTCCGCGGCCACTGCAACGTCCAGGGCGCCACCGACCTCGGGCTCGATATCGCCAACCTACCGCTCTACTACGGCTTGGTCGAAGGCGCGTGGCGGCACTGGGGCCGGGTCTGGGAGGTCGAGTACGATTGGCTGCAGTCGCGCTTCGACGAAGTGCCGGCCAAGGCCGGGCGCCCCGCACGAAACCGCAAGCAGAACATGGAAACACCGGGCATTACGTCGACCCGGTGGTTCGATGCGGCCATGATGCCGGCCGACGAGGTCGACCAGCGCGACAACGTCAAGGCGATGCTGATCTTCGGCCACGGCGGCAACACCGTGACGCGCATGCCGGAAGCGGCCAAGGGTCTGGCCAAACTCGACCTCTTGGTCGTGGCCGATCCGCATCCGACCACGTGGGCGGTCTTGGGCGAGCGCAAGGAGAACACCTATCTCCTGCCGATCTGCACGCAGCTCGAAACCTCGGGCTCGCGCACCGCGTCCAACCGCTCGATCCAGTGGGGCGATAAGATCGTCGAGCCGATCTTCGAGTCGAAGGACGATTACTGGGTGATGTACCGGCTGGCCGAGAAGCTCGGCTTCGCCGATCGCATGTTCAAGAACATCAAGGTCGAGAACAAGCAGCCGCTGGCCGAAGACCTCCTCCGCGAGATCAATCGCGGCGGCTGGTCGACCGGCTACACCGGCCAATCGCCGGAGCGCCTGAAGTCGCACATGGCGAACCAGGGCGACTTCGACATCGTCACCCTGCGGGCGACCAAGGGGCCGAATCAGGGTGACTATTACGGCCTGCCGTGGCCGTGCTGGGGTAAGCCCGAAATCCGCCACCCGGGGACGCACATCCTTTACAACACCAACCTCCACGTGAAGGACGGCGGCGGAACCTTCCGCGCGCGGTTCGGTGTCGAGCGCGAAGGCCAGACGTTGCTGGCCGAAGGCTCGTTCTCGGCGGGCTCGGAGATCAAGGACGGCTACCCCGAGTTCACCTATGGCGTCCTCAAGAAACTGGGCTGGGACAGCCTCCTGACGGCCGATGAAAAAGCGACCATCGAGCGGATCGGCGGTGCCAATCCGGACGGCGTCAGCTGGGCGATCGACCTATCGGGCGGCATCCAGCGCGTCTGTCTCGAGAAGGGCGTCATCCACTACGGCAACGGTAAGGCCCGCGCCAACGCCTGGAACCTGCCCGATCCGGTCCCGGTCCACCGCGAGCCGATCTATTCGCCGAGGCCCGAACTCGTCGCCAAGTATCCGACGCTTCCGAACGGCCGCCAGCTCCGCATGCCCAACATCGGCGCGACGGTCCAGAAGGCGGCGGTCGACAAGAACGTCGCCAGGGACTTCCCGATCATCCTGACCTCGGGTCGGCTGGTCGAGTACGAAGGCGGCGGCGAGGAGACGCGGTCGAACAAGTGGCTGGCCGAGTTGCAGCAAGACATGTTCGTCGAGATCCATCCGGCCGACGCTTCGGCCCGCGGCATCGTCGACGGCGGCTGGGTGTGGGTGCTGGGGCCCGAGAGCGGCTCGAAGACCCGCGTCAAGGCACTGGTCACCGAGCGGGTCGGGCGCGGCGTCGCGTTCATGCCGTTCCACTTCGCCGGCTGGTTCCAGGGCGTCGATCAGCGACCCAAGTACCCGCAAGGGACCGATCCGATCGTGCTGGGCGAGTCGGTCAACACCGTGACCACCTACGGCTACGACCCGGTGACCAACATGCAAGAGACCAAAGTCACGCTCTGCCAAATTCGGGCGGCGTGAGGGGAGAGGGACCATGGCAACGCGCGTTAAATTCCTCTGCGACGCCGACCGCTGCATCGAGTGCAACGCCTGCGTCACTGCGTGCAAGAACGAGCACGAGGTGCCGTGGGGCATCAACCGGCGCCGGGTCGTCACCTTGAACGACGGCAAACCGGGCGAACGCTCGATCTCGATGGCGTGCATGCACTGCACCGATGCGCCGTGCGCGGCGGTGTGCCCGGTCGACTGCTTCTACACCACCGCCGACGCGGTCGTGCTGCACTCGAAGGAGCGCTGCATCGGCTGCGGCTACTGCTTCTACGCCTGCCCGTTCGGCGCGCCGCAGTATCCGCGCGTCGGCAACTTCGGCTCGCGCGGCAAGATGGACAAGTGCACCTACTGCGCCGGCGGGCCCGAGGCCGACGCGTCCCAAGCCGAGTACGCCAACTACGGCGCCAACCGGCTGGCCGAGGGCAAGCTCCCGATCTGCGCCGAGATGTGCTCGACCAAGGCGCTGCTGGCGGGCGACGGCCAGATCATCGCCGAGATCTACCGCGAACGGGTGCTGAAGCGCGGCTACGGCTCGGGCGCCTGGGGATGGAAGACGGCTTACAAAGAGACGATCGCGGTCTGATCGCCGCACGAAGCGGCTGCCGAGGGTATGCGCGGCGGCCGGGAGCGTAGGGAGGAGAGGAGCGGCCCATGGTAAAGCAAGCACGGCGCTTGGCGTTGGCGATCGCGGTGGCGTTGTTGGTGGGAAGCGGCATCGCCGCGGCCCAGCAGCAGCCGACCTCGGTCAACCCGACCGCGAGTTCGGTCAAGGAAGAGCAGCTCCTGCAGCAGCTCCAAAATGTGCAGGGCCGGATCACCATTCCCGACGCCAAGGCGGCGGTGCTGATCCAGCCCGGCGGGCGCGACTGGCGCGATTTGCAGCAGGTTTCGCTGCGTTGGATCGGCGCAATCGCGATCCTCGGCATGCTCGGCGTCCTGATCCTCTTCTACATGGCCCGCGGCACGATCCCGATTTCCGGCAAGCGCTCGGGCCGGCGCGTGCTCCGCTTCGGTTACTTCGAACGCTTCACCCACTGGTTGACGGCGGGATGCTTCATCGTGCTGGCGGTGACCGGCGTCAACGTCACCTTCGGTAAGGTGCTCCTGATGCCGTTGATCGGCGCGGACGCGTTCGCGGGGTGGTCGCAGTGGGCCAAGTACGCCCACAACTACCTGGCGTTTCCGTTCATGCTCGGCCTAATCCTCACATTCTTCATGTGGGTGTTGGACAACATCCCGACCAAGCTCGATGTCGACTGGTTCCGTGCCGGCGGCGGTTTGGTCGGCAAGGGCCACCCGCCGGCCCGCAAGTTCAACGGCGGTCAGAAGCTGATCTTCTGGTCGGTGATCCTGGGCGGCGTTGCGCTCTCGGTGACCGGGCTCCTGCTGATCTTCCCGTTTGCCGGTACCACCATCGCCGACATGCAGCTCGCCCAGATCGTCCACGGCATCGTCTCCGTGGTGCTGGTCGCCGTCATGCTCGCCCACATCTACATCGGCACGATCGGCATGGAAGGCGCGTTCGACGCGATGTCCTCGGGCGAAGTCGACGAGAACTGGGCGCGCGAGCACCACGCGCTCTGGCTCGAGGAAGAGCGCACCAAGGCGCCGGCCGGTGGCCAGCGCGCGGCCGGGCCGGCCGAGTAGGACGCCGGCGCGTTAGCCTCTCATAGCCCGACGAAGAACGGCGCGTTCGACGGCCGTCAGCCTTTGCGCTGACCCGACCAGGTCGGTCCCACCAGATTGTCGCCGGGCGTGGCGACGCGGGCGCCGCTGGTGGTGAACGCTTCGTAAGCCGGCGTGTTCCACACCGGGCCGAGCGCCAAAGCCCCGCCGACGGCGATCACCAGAGCGACGACGACCGAAGTCCAGAAAGCGCGCATGCGAGGGTCTCCCTGTTGGTTCCCGCCATCATACGTTAGTCGGCCGGTTTCGCGTAATTGGAGAAAAACAACGGCTCGCCGCCGATCTTGTAGTCGGCGATCGCGCGTTGGCCCTCGGGGCTCACCAGCCAGTCCATGAAGGAGATCCCGAGCGTGTGTTTGACGTGCGGGTGACGCGTCGGGTTGACGAGCATGACGCCGTACTGATTGAAGAGGAGGCGGTCGCCCTCGACGGCGACGACCAGATCTTGGCGATTCCTGAAGCCGAGCCAGGTGCCGCGATCGGTCACCGTGTAGGCCGGCATCGCCGCGGCGATGTTGAGGGTGGGGCCCATGCCCTGGCCGGTCTCGCGGTACCACGCGCCTTTGGCCCGGTCGATCTCGATCCCGGCCCGTTGCCATAGCCGGCGCTCAGCGGCGTGAGTGCCGGAGCGGTCGCCGCGCGAGGCGAACGGCGCACCGCGTTCGGCGATCCTTCGCAACGTTGCCGCTACGTCCTTGGTGCCGGCGATCCCGGCAGGATCGGTACCCGGGCCGATGAGGATGAAGTCGTTGTACATCACCTCTCGCCGTTCGATGCCGAAGCCTTGGGCGATGAAGGCGAGCTCGGCTTCGGTATCGTGGACCAACACCACGTCGGCGTCGCCGCGGCGGCCGACATCGAGGGCCTGGCCGGTGCCGAGCGCAACCACCCGGACTTCGACCCCGGTCCGTGCCTTGAACAGCGGCAGGATATGGCCGAACAGGCCTGAATCCTGGGTCGAGGTGGTCGAGGCCACGACGATGAACGGCGCTTGCGCCCGGGTCGGCACGGCCGCGAACGCCGCCAGCAAGGCGAGCGCGAGACCGATGCCGGCGCGGCTCACGGCAGCTCGCCCTCGATGAAAGCCCGCGCCTCGGGCGTTGCCGGACCGGCGAAGAAACGGTCGACACCGGCGCGCTCGATCAGGCGGCCGCGGTCGAGGAACAGGATTTCGTCGGCCACGCGCCGCGCCTGGCCCAGATTGTGCGTCGTCATCACGATCTTGGTGCCGGAAGCGTGGATCGCGCCGACGATCGCCTCGACCGCGCGCGTCGCCGCCGGGTCGAGGCTCGCGGTCGGCTCGTCCAGGAACAACACCTCGGGCTCGAGCACCCAGGCGCGCGCCAATGCCGCGAGCTGCTGTTCGCCGCCCGAGAGCAGCCGCGCCGGGCGCTCGGCCAGATGCGCGAGGCCGACACGGGCCAGCGCGGCATGGGCGCGCGCCAGCCGTTCGGCCTTGGCGATACCGGCCAGCTTCAAGCCGTAGGCGACGTTCGCGATCGCCGACCGGCGCAGCATGATCGGGCGCTGGAACACCATCGCTTGGGAACGTCCGGGATCGTCGGCGTGCGGCCCGAGCCAGCGCACCGTGCCGGCGGTCGGCGCTAGCAGTCCGTGGCAGAGCCGCAGTAGCACGCTCTTGCCGGCGCCGTTAGCGCCGAGGACGACGCTGCGCGAGCCGGCCTCGAGCGTGAACGAGATACGGTCGAGGATCGGGACGCCGGCGACCGCGACGCTTGCGCGGTCGAGGACCAGGGGGAGGAGCGCGGGGGCGCGGTCGCGCATCTCAGCCGAAGCGCCGGTGCGCCGCTTGCTTGAGCGAATAGGCGGCGGCGTTGACCGCGAGCACGAGCACGACCAGCACGAGACCCAAGCCCAGCGCGAGCGGGAGGTCGCCTTTTGAAGTTTCGAGCGCGATCGCAGTCGTCATTACCCGCGTCACGCCATCGATGTTGCCGCCGACGATCATCACCGCGCCAACCTCGGCGGCGGCGCGGCCGAAGCCGGCCAGCACCGCGGTCAGGAGCGAGAAGCGCGTGTCCCAGAGTAGTGTCCACACCGCCAGCCGGGGCGGGGCGCCGAGCGAGCGGAGCTGCTCTTCGTATTCGAGCCAAGCATCGGCGATCGTCTGGCGCGCGAGCGCGGCGATGATCGGTACCACCAGGATCGCCTGCGCGAACACCATCGCGCCGGGCGTGAATAGAAGACCGAACGCTCCGAGCGGGCCGGCGCGCGAGAGCAGTAGGTACACGGCGAGTCCGACCACGACCGGCGGCAGTCCCATCAGCGCGTTCAGGAGCACAATCGCGCCGTGGCGGCCGCGAAACCGAGCGAGCGCCACCACCGCGCCGAGCGGCAGCGCGATCGCGGTCGCGGTCAGGACCGCGGCGACGCTTACGATCAAACTTAGGCCGACGATCGCGATCAAGCCGGCGTCGGCTTCGACGATCAGGCGGAACGCGGCGGCGCAGGCGGCGAAAAAATCGGTACTCATCGGGCTCGTGCCGGCGCTACCTTGCAACGAAAAAGCGTCACGGTGAATCGAATCCGCGTTGGTGGTGCAAGGTTTTTCGCGATTCGGCAGCCGATAGGGTAGACCTATCGCAACGCGTCCGACGGATCCTGTTTCGGCAGGGCACCGCCATAGGCGCGCCCTATGCTAAGCGCTGGCGACCCACGACTGGGCGAGGGCGAGCACCGCGCCGTAGCGCGCGAGCTTGCCGATCGCGACGAGAACGACGAAGGTCCCGAGCGGGGTTTTCAGGGCGCCGGCCGCAACGGTCAGCGGATCGCCGACGATCGGCAGCCACGCGAACAGAAGCGACCACCGGCCCCAGCGTGTGTACCAACCGATCGCCTGATCGTAGCGGCGGGGCGCGACCGGAAACCAACGGCGGTCGCGGAACGCGGCCAAGAACCGGCCGCACAGCCAGTTAACGACCGATCCCAACACGTTGCCGACCGTCGCGACCGCGAGCAGGACGCCGGCATCGCCGTGGCCGGCGGCGAGCAGGCCGGCGAGTACGGCTTCCGAGGAACCGGGGAGCAGGGTCGCGGCGAGGAAGGCGCTGGCGAACAGACCGCCATACGCCGCGGCATCGGTCATCCGCGATCGCTAACCGCCCAAGTAGGAGCGTTGGACCTCGGCGTTGCCCAAGAGCTCGGGCCCGGTGCCGGCGAGCGCAATCTCGCCCGTCACCATGACGTAGGCGCGGTGCGCGATCGCGAGCGCACGGGTCGCGTTTTGCTCGACCAGGAGGATTGACTTGCCTTCGGCGTTCAGCTCTCGCACCAGATCGAACACCCGATCGACCATAATCGGCGAGAGCCCGAGCGAGGGTTCATCCATCAGGATGAGCTTGGGCCGCGACATCAACCCGCGGCTCACCGCCAGCATCTGCTGCTCACCGCCCGAAAGCGTCGAGGCGAGGCGGTCGCGGCGCTCGCGCAGCACCGGAAAGCGCCGGTAGGCCGCGTCGCGATCGGCCTCGATCGCGGCCCGGTCGTCGCGCGTATAGGCGCCGACGCTCAGGTTCTCGTCGATGGTCGAATACGGAAACACGCGCCGGCCCTCCGGGATGTGGGCGATGCCCAAGCGGACGATGTCCTCGGGCCGCCGGCCGACCAGCGACTCGCCCTTGAACGTCATCGTGCCGCGCCGCACCGGCAACAGGCCCGAGATCGTTTTCAGGAGCGTCGACTTGCCGGCGCCGTTGGCGCCGACCACCGCCACGATCTCGCCCTCGTTGAGTTCGAGCGAGAGGCCGTGCAGCACTTCGGCGTAGCCGTAGCCGGTGGCGAGGTCGTCGATTTTCAGCATGCTAAGCTCCCTTCCCAAGATAGGCCTCGCGCACGCGCGGGTCGCGGCGAATCTGATCCGGCTCACCCTCGGCGATCTTGGCGCCGGCGTCGATCACGACGATACGCTGGCAGAGGCCCATCACCACGCGCATGTTGTGCTCGATGATGAAGATAGTCTTTCCGGCTCGGTGGAGTTCGCTCACGAGTTTCATCAAATTCTCGGATTCGCGCGGATTTAAGCCGGCCGCCGGCTCGTCCAGCATCAGGATGTCGGGCTCGGTCTGGAGCGCGCGGGCGATCTCGAGCCGCTTGATCGCACCGTAAGGCATGTTGCGGGCGAGTTCGTCGGCATAGTCGGTCAAACCGACGAACGCCAGATGCTCGAGCGCACGCGCCTTGACCTTGGCCTCGCGGCTACGCGCGCCCGGGGTCGAGAACAAGACTCCGGCCAATCCGGCGCGCGCGTGAAGGTGACCGCCAACCATGACGTTCTCGAGCGAAGAGGCATTGAGCAACACGCGCGAATTCTGAAACGTACGGGTGATGCCGTGGCCGGCGATCCGATGGGATGGCCAGTCGGTGATGTCGGCGCCGCGGTGCACGACGCGTCCACCCGAGGTCTTGTAGACGCCGTTGACGACGTTGAAGAACGTGGTCTTGCCCGAGCCGTTGGGGCCGATCAGGCCGAGCACGGCGCCCTCGTGGAGTCGGACACTCAGGTTGTTGACGGCGACGAGGCCGGCGAAGTTCTTGCTGACGCCGTGGGCCTCGAAGATGACCGGCCGTGGCGCCGTCATCGGCCGCCTCCGTCGGCGCCGGTGGGACGCGAACCGCGTATTCGCGCCCAGCCGCGGGCGAGCGTGGGCCCAAGGTCGACGAACAATCCTTGCGGCCGGAATATGGGTACCAGGATCATGACCAGGCCGATGAAGGCGCTCCGGACGTCGGCGATCGGGCGCAGAAGCTCGGTGGCGCCGATCATGATCGCGGCACCGATGATCGAGCCCGGTAGGTTGCCCATGCCGCCTAGCACCAGCATGATGATGACCATGACCGAGAGATCGAGTTCGAACATTGTCGGCGTCACGATCCGCAGTTGGGTCGCCCAGTATGCACCAGCGATGCCGCCCAAAAAGCAGGCGAGCCCGAACGCCAGGATCTTGTAGCGGCCTGTGTTGATGCCCATCGCCTCGGCTGCGGTCTCGTCTTCGTAGATCGCGCGCCAGGCGCGGCCGATGTAGGAGCGCGTCACCTGTGCGCACATGGCGTAGGCCAGCACCAAGAGCACCAGCGCGTAATAATAGAAGTCGACCGGCGTCACGATCTTGACGCCGAACAGCTCGGGCAACGGGATGCCGGGCAGTCCCATCGGCCCGCGCGTGAACTCGGAGTTCACGATGATGAGCCGGACGATCTCGCCGAACGCGAACGTGACGAGGCCGAGATAGTCGCTCCGCACCCGCAGCGCCGGAATCCCGATCAGCAGCCCGGCGACCAACGCGAGGCCGCCGCTGATCAACAGAGCAACAACGAAATTAGTTTCGGTGTGGAGAAGGAGGAGCGCGGTGGTGTAGGCGCCGATCGCCATAAACCCGGCCTGGCCGAAGTGGAACTGGCCGCAGTAGCCGAGCACCAGATTCATGCCGAGCACCGCGATCGAGTACATGAAGACGATCGAGATAATGCGGAGGTAATACTGATCGGTGAGGACGAGCGGCAGCAGCACCGCCACCGCCACGGCAGCCGGAGCCAGCGCCGCGCGCGGCACCGCAACCAGGCCCAGCAGCCGCACTGTTTTTTTGGCCACCGCTGAATAACCCATGCTGGCGATGGCGCCGACTTCGGTCATCGAGACGCGCGTGCCCATCAAGCCGGTCGGCTTGAACAGCAGGAACACGACCAGAAGGATGAAGGCGGCGGCATCGCGATACCCGGTCGGCATTCCGAAAAACTGGGCGCCGTAGACGACAACCACGGTCTCGATCACGCCGAGCAGGAGCCCGGCGATCAGCGCTCCGCCCAGATTGCCGATGCCGCCGACCACGGCGGCGACGAACGCTTTGATGGTGCCGGGGAAACCCATCGCCGGAAACACGACGCCGTAGATCGAGCCGTAGAGGACGCCGCCCACCACCGAAAGCGCGCCGCCGATCGCATAAACCAGGACGATGGTGCGGTTAATCGGGATTCCCATCAGGCTCGAGGTCGGGATGTCCTGGGCGACGAACAGGATGCCGCTCCCGATCTTCGAGCGACGCATGAATAGGCCAAACAGCGCTAGGCTCGCGAGCGCGGCGGCGATCACGTAAAACGCCGTTACCGGAAAATTGACGCCGGCGATCGGTACTTGCTGTTGGCCCAACAGCAACGGGAAGCGGAGCGCGTGGACGCCCCAGAAATACTCCGAGCCATTTCTGAGGATGAACGCGGCCCCGAGCGAACTTACGATCGCGATGGTGCGGTCGACGAATCGGAGCGGGCGGTAGCAGACGCGCTCGATCACGATTCCGACCACGGTGCCGACCACGATCCCCAAAGGAATGGCGAGGATTACCGAGATCTCGTCGATCAAGAGCGCGGCGATGAAGATGGTCGCGAAGGCATAAAGGTCGCCGTGCGCGAAATTCATCATCCTGAGGATGCCGTAGATCATCGAAAAGCCGATCGCCAACAGCGCGTAAACCGCGCCCAAGGCGAGGCCGTTGGTGATCTGCTGCAGAAAAAATAAAAAATCCGCCATGACGCAACCGGACGCAGGTGTCGGTAAGCGGGCTCGTTCTCGCGCGAGCCTCTGGGAAAACACCGCGAGCGATGGAAAACGGCCGCTCCCCGACAGCCGCCTTGGGAGGGATGCGAGTATAGAGGAGGTAACCGAACCCGGTGAAGGGCTGTTCCCCGGCGCGCGGCATGTACTTTTTCGCCGCTAACGGCATGATAAGCTCGACGGCGAACGATCCAACGAAGACGACAACGGGGAGGTTATCGCCATGCGTTCCAAGAGCTTCGGCGTATTAGCGGCGGGCGCCGTATTGGCGTTCGCGGTCGCGGGCAACGCTCAGAACTTCATCACCGTTCCGGTGTCGGCGCCGATGACGGGGCCGATCGCCAATAACGGCCTGCACACCTTCCAAGGGGTGGAGCTGGCGGCCGAGGAACTCAATAAAGCCGGCGGGCTAAAGGCGGGTCCGTGGAAGGGCTTCCATATCAAGCTCGAGAAACTGGACGACCGCGCCGCACCGGCCGAGGCGGCCAACATCGCGCAGCAATTGGTACTCAGGAAGGACGTCCTGCTCGCGTTCGGGCCAGTATTCAGCGGCAGTTGCCTTGCGGTGCTGCCGATCTACGAGCCAGCCGGCATGGCGCTGGTGTCGCCGATGTGCTCGAACCGCACCATCACCGAGCGTGGCTATAAGACGATCGTTCGCCTGGTGCAGAACGACATTCCGAACGGCGTTGGACAGGCCGACCTCGCGATCAAGTCCTTAGGCGGCAAGAAGGTCGGCATGCTCTATCCGCCGCACGACTACGGCGCCGGCACCTACAAGATCTCGCACGCCCGTGCGACCGAGCTCGGCGTCGAAGTGGTGCCGGTCCAGTACAACGAGGGCGAGACCGACTACACCGCCGCCATCAACGTGATGCGGAACGCCAAGGTCGACCTCATCACCCATTTCGGCTTCCAGACCGAAGCGGTCCTGCAATATCGCCAGATGAAGCAGCAAGGCCTCAAAGTGCCGTTCCTGGTCGGACCGGGTTCGGTCAATGCCAAGATGCTGCAGTTGGGCGGGGCCGACGTCGAGGGCGTGATCGGCGTCGACTTCCTGCGTGCCGACGATCCCAATCCCAAGGTACAGGAGCTCGTGAAGACGGTTAAGGACAAGTACAACGACGTCTTCTCGATGCTGAGCCGGAACGGTTACGACGGCATGAAGTTCGTGATCGCCGCACTCGAAAAGGCCGAGGGCAACACCCGCGCCGACGTTCTCAAGAGCCTGCGCGCGACTCAGATCCGCGGCCTCGCCTACGACATGAAGGTCGATGAGACCGGCAACCTGATCGTACCGATGGATCGGTTGCAGGATTATCTGTTCCTGAAGCAGATCCAGGGCGGCAAGTGGATCGACTACGCGCCGAAGAAGAGCTGAGCGGTAGGACCGCCGTCACACTCGGCCCCGCACCGGGCAGGAACAACCGCGCGTGGATGGCCGGGCCGAGGCCCGGCCATAACGCTTCTTGGGAGACCTTGCTCTACGAAGCGAACTCCGCGGTCGCGTCCTTGAAGCGCGCTAGCGCGGCGATGTGCGCGGTGACAGAGCGATAGCCGGCGTTCATTGGCGCCGCCGAGATGTGGGTCACGCCCATCGCGCGGAAGGCGGCGATTTGCGCCTGCCAGCTCTCGGGTGTGCCGTCGCGGAGTTCGACAATACGTTCGACCTTGATCGCGTCCGGATCGCGCCCAGCCTCGCGCGCGTAGCGACGCATGGTCTCGAGCAGAGCCGGACTCTTGTCGGCGAAAAAGCCGGGAATCCAGCCGTCGGCGAGCCGCGCGACGCGGCGGATGACCGGGTCGGTCTGGCCCCCGAGCCAGATCGGGATCGGCCGCTGTACCGGAAGCGGGTTCAAGCCGGCGTCGCGGACGGTGTGCCAGCGCCCGGTGAAGTTGACCAGCTCCTTGGTCCACAATGCGCGCAGCACTGCAATCTGCTCCTCGATCCGCTTGCCGCGGTCGTGGAAATTCTCCCTCAGCGCTACGAACTCGACCGGGTTCCATCCGACCCCAACGCCCAGGCGGAGCCGCCCGCCGCTCAAGACGTCGATCGCCGCCGCTTGCTTGGCGACGAGCGCAGTCTGGCGCTGCGATAGGACAAGGACGCCGCTCGCGAGTTCGAGCGTCTTGGTCGCCGCGGCGAGGAACCCGAACAGGACGAAGATCTCGTGAAACGCGTTCTTGTGCGTGTAGAGGAACTTGATGTCTGGGTAGCTCACGGGGTTGGCGCCGAGTACGTGGTCGAAAGCGAGCAGATGGCGGAAGCCCAGGCCCTCGATCGCCTGGACATAGTCGCGAATGACGGCGGGATCGTTGCCGATTTCGTTGTGCGGGAAGACGACGCCGATACGCATGCGAAAGCTCAAGCGGACCGCTATCATGAGCCGTCGCGCTGATCTTGTCGAAGGGATACGGCGATTGCCCAAACGTCGCGCCAAGCGAAGTCTTCGCGCCCTCGATCCGGTCACGCTTTCGGTAATCGCCAATCGGATCGATGCGATCGTACGCGAGATGTCGCATGCGCTGCTGCGCAGCGCGCGCTCAACCGGGATCGCGAGCGCGCGCGATTTCTCGTGCACGATCGTCACCGGCGACAACCGGCTGGTGTCGGCGACCGATGGCATACCGGTTCACGTGTTCGGCTCGGATCTACAAACCAAGGCGATGGCCGAGCTGCACTCCGACCTCGCGCCCGGCGACGCCTTCCTCCACAACGATCCCTACCTTGGCAACACCCATGCCGGCGACCACACCATTCTGGTGCCGGTTTTTGTCGGACGCGCGCACCTGTTCACGGCCTGCGTCAAGGCCCACCAAGCGGACATCGGCAACGCGGTGCCTTCGACCTATCACGCAGCGGCACGCGACATCTACGAGGAAGGCGCGTTGGTGTTCCCGTGCATACGCGTCGAGCGCGACTATCAGACGATTGCCGATATCGTTCGGCTGTGCCGCGCCCGCATCCGTGTACCGGACCAGTGGTACGGCGACTTCCTTGCTGCGCTCGGCGCGGCACGCACCGGCGAGCGGCGACTCGTCGAACTTTGCGCGAAGTACGGCGCGAAGACGATCGCGGCCTTCATCGAAGCGTGGTTCGATTACTCGGAGCGACGCATGGAGCAAGCGATCAAGGCGCTGCCCAAGGCGCGGGTCTGCGCTCGCACCGCGCACGACCCGGTGCCGCCGTTTCTGCCCGACGGCATCCCGATCCAGGCGACGATTGCGATCGATCCTGACGCCGGCACGATCGAGATCGACCTTCGCGACAACATCGACAACGTACCGTGCGGCTTTAATCAATCCGAGGCCTGCGCCCGCAACAACGCGCTGATCGGCATCTTGAACGTGCTCGAACCCGACATTCCGCGGAACGCTGGGTCGTTCCGGCGGATTACTATTCGGTTACGCGAGGGCAGCGTCGTCGGCAAGCCCACGTTCCCGCACTCGTGCTCGCTTGCCACCACCAACGTCGGCGACCGCCTGATCAACCTGATCCAGTCGGCGCTCGCCGCGCTTCGCGATGGCGTCGGCATGGCGCAGGGTGGGATCGGCATGAACGCCACGATTTCCGGCACCGATTTTCGCGACGGCGGCAAGCCGTTCATCAACCAGCTTGCCTTGAACGTCATCGGCGGCGCGGCGGGGCCCGAGGTCGATGGCTGGGTAACCGCCGGGCTTCCGTGCGGCGGCGGCATGACATATCGCGACTCGATCGAGCTGATCGAGGTCAAGTGCCCGATCCTGGTCGAGGCGGTGCGCTTGAAAGCAGGCACCGGCGGCGCCGGTCGCCGGCGCGGGTCGCCCGGGGCCGAGGTCGTGTTCGGCCCGCGCCGCGACCCGGTCTCCGTAGTGGTGGCGTCGGACGCACACCTCCACCCCGCCGAGGGCGTTCGCGGCGGGGCTGCCGCGGCGCCATCGTCCCATTACAAAGTAAGCGCGAATGGCGCCGCCGAAAAACTTCCCGGCGTCGCCCGTTTCGAACTGAAGCCGGGCGATGTGACGCGCTTCGTCAATTCCGGCGGCGGCGGCTATGGTGATCCGCTGCTGCGCGAGCCCGATCGCGTGCTGAAGGACGTGCTCGGCGGCGCGGAGACGGTCGCCCGCGCCCGCGACGTGTACAGCGTTGTCCTCACCGGCTCGGCCGCGGCGGGGACGCTCGCGATCGACGCCGCTGCGACCGCCGCGCGCCGCGCTACTGCGTCCGTCCGACCTCGATCTTGAGTTCGTCGACCTTGACCATGCGGCCGTGGATCGGCAGCACGGTCTGGACATCGAGCTTCAGCCGCTCGAGCTCTGCCCACAGATTGGTGGTGAACGGGTTCAACTGCTCGGGCGTCTTGACGATTGGCGCGCGCGGGCTGAAGGCGTCGGCGACCATCAGGATCTTCTCCTTGGGCAGGTAGCCGACGATCAGGCCCTCGTTGTGGAGATTGTCCTTGAGCCAATAGAGCTCGAAGGTACGGGCGCCGTCGCTGAAGACACGCTTGTCGGTCAGGGTCATGAACGCCGCCTTCTTGCCCGCGCGCGCGAGCGCGTCCGGCGCGAAGGTGTGCGGGTTCTGGTAGGCCGCTTCGAAGAACGGCTTGTTGATCGCGTGGGTCACGATCGTGATGCCGGCCGCTGCCGCCGCGCGCACCCCGCCCGAGTGGTCGAAGTGATGGTGGGTATTGACGGCGTAGCGGATCGGCTTCGCCGGGAGCGAACGCTTGACCGTGTCGATCACGGCGTTGGTGCGGGCATCGCCGAGCGGTGCCTCGAACAGGATCAAGTGGTCCTTCATCTCGACGACGACGCTGTGATGGGTGCCGCCGTGGACGAACCAGACGCCGGGCGCCGCCTGATCGATCTGGACGTTGATCGCGGCGGGTTGGATCGCGGCTGGCGGGGTCACGCCGCCGGCGTTGACCTTGACGTCGGTGATCCCCATTGCCAGCACCGGGAAACCGCCCGCCGATTGAGCGATGCGGGTCGGCACCATCGCCGCGCCGAACGCTTTGTAGTCGCCGTACTCGGTCACGACCGCCATGTCGCCGAGCACCGGATTGGGGAGCCACGACTCGACCTTGTCGATCAGGTTCTGCGCGTTGACGTGGGCACGGGCCTTGAACCGGCCGGCGCGGGTGACGGTGAAGGTCCGACCTTCCATCGCCACCTTGTCGGCGAGCGCGGCCCTGACGATCCCGTGCGGGGTGGTCCAGAGGTCGTGCTGCGCCTGCGCGACGCCGGTCTGGGTCGCGGTTCCGGCCGGATAGGCCATGATCCAGGCCTGATCGCCGAGCCCACCGCTGCCGCGCCGCTGGAAGCCCATGAACGGTTGGCCGCCGCCGCCGCGCGGCGGGTCCTCGCCTTGTGTAATCGTGAGGTCGGTGCTGATCCCGCCCTTGGCGTAGTCGACGACCCGCGTATATCGCGTCAGGTTGGCGCGCGGCCACGCAATGCCGGGGCGAATGCTTTGGCCGAGCGCGAAGAAGAATCCGCTGCCGGTGATCTCAATCGTCTCGACCTGGGCGGCGCCCAGGGCCTTGGCGACATTCTCGATCGTCTGGGCTGCGAGCGGCGGACTTAGCAATAACGCGCCAGCCGCGAGCAGGGTGGTGCGCATACGGCTCATCGTCGGCATGGGTTCCCCTCCAAGGGCGGCGGCGGACGCCGGCGCTGTTCCGGCGAATTGACGCCCGGCGCCGGTCGAACCCAAGTCACGTTAGCGTGAGCCGGGTGGCGTCCGCGGCTTCAAGCCGCCGATCGCGTAGAACGCGGCCCCGGCGATCGCCATCATCAAGACGAGCGGGGCGACGTAACTTCCCGTTATCTCGCGCAGCCAGCCGATCGCGAGCGGCCCAAACGCGGCGCAGGCGTAGCCGACCGAGAGCGCCATCGCCGCCAGGCCGGCGGTCTCGGGCGGGTCGCGGCCGAAGTCGATCGGCAGCATCTGCGCGAGCGGGAAGATGAAACCGATGCCAGCGCCGGTCACGATTGCCCACACCCAGGCGCCGTCGTAAGGGGCAAAAGCGAACCCCGCCGCACCGATCACGCACATGGCGAGGCCGGCCGCGATCAGCCAGCGGCGGTCGGGAATGCGCTTGGCGAGCGCGGCGACCGCGATGGTGGTCGGTGCCTGCGCGATCACCATGGCTGCGGTGATGAGTCCGGCCGCGGTCTTCGACCAACCGGCGTCCTGATAGATCGGCGGCATCCAGGTGAAGATCGACCAGAACAGCGTCCCGGCTGCGGCGGCGACGGTGGTGATACGCCACGCGACCCCGCTCCGCCAAGGAATCCGATAAGCCCTGCGCTCGAGCGCGACGGGTGCCGCGGCGCGCGCGATCGGCACCCACAAGCCGACGCCGGCGAGCGCCGGGATCGCCCATACGGCGAGCGCCAAGGTCCACGAGCCAAACGCGTCGGCCAAATACGCGGTACCGCCCGCGGCGACGCCCGCCGACACCGTCATCATGGTTGCGACCAAGCCCATGATGCCGGCGGCATCGGCCGCGAACGCCCGTTTGACGGTCGGCGCCAACATGGCGTGGGTGACGGCGACGCCGACGCCGGCGGCGATGGTCGAGCCGTAGAGCAGCACGGCGTGGTCGCTGCCCCAGCGCAGCAGCGCCGCGATCGCAGTTACGATCACGGCGGCAAACAACACGCGCTCGGGGCCGAACCGGGCCGCGGGCCGGACCGCCAGCGGCGGGAACACCGCCATGCATGCGATCGGGATCGCACCGAGTATCCCGATCGCCGAGAATCCGAGCGCCAACTCGGCGCGGACCGTCTCGAGCAATGGCGGTAGCGAGCCCAGGACCGTGCGCAGATTGAATGCGGCGAGTAGTACGGCGGCGAGGAGATAGGCGCGCGACGTCAGAACGGGCATCGAAAGGATCAACTCATCTGCTCCCTCCCCCTCTCCGAGGGGGAGGGAAGGGTGGGGGTTGCATTGACTTGCGAACGGTACGTCACACCCCTCCCGCTCGTTGCGCTCGCTGCCCTGCCCCTACTCGCATCGCGCGCATGGGGAGGGCGTTTGGAGATTGTCGCGCGTCCTCAGAGCGGCGTCTGGATCATGTTCGGCACATTGAACGTGTCGAGGATCACGATCTTTTCCTTGAATTTGGGCGTCCCGTTCGGAATCACGACCCGATCGTCGTAGCGCCCGGCGCAGAAGACCTCGGTCTGGCCCTCGGGGTCGGTCTTGAACACCGAGAAGTGGGCGCGCACGCGATAGACGCCGTCCGCCTGATCGACCACGCGCACGTTCGAGAGCAG
>CAMDOQ010000012.1 GCA_945903685.1 Rhizobium sp. Q54 | reverse complement strand
AGACCGTCCTCACCCACAGCCTGAGTTCGACGGTCCTCGAGACGTTCGCGGTCTTGGCCCGCGGCGGCGTGCGCGCGATCGTCACCGAATCGCGTCCGCTCTACGAAGGGCGCTCGGTCGCGGCCGAGCTAAGCCGGCGCGGGATCGCGACCGTATCGATCGTCGACGCGGCGGCGGCCACGGTCATGCCCGAGGTCGACGCGGTGCTGGTCGGGGCCGATGCGATTCTTCCCGACGGCGCGATCGTCAACAAGGTCGGCACGCACCTGATCGCACTCGCCGCCGCCGAGCGCGGCATCCCGTTCTTCGTCGTCTGCGAGCGCTTCAAGCGCTGGCCACCCGACCGGTCGCCGCCGACCGCGTTCGAAGAGAAGGAGGCTGACGAAGTGTGGACGCCGGTCGTGGGCGTCCGAGTCCGCAATCCTTACTTCGAGGCGACCCCAGCCCGGTTGATCACGGCGCTGGTGACCGAATAGCGGGCCGGCGCTAAAGTTCGACGATTTCCGTAGGGAGGCAGCGATGGCAAACGTAACGAACACGAAAGCCCTCACGCTCGAGGGTGCCAAGGCGATCGGCGCCGCGGCCGAAGCCGAAGCGACCAAGAACGGCTGGAAGGTTGCGATCGCGGTCGTCGATACCGGTGGCCACCCGCTCTACCTGGCGCGCATGGACGGCGCGCCGGTCGCGAGCTTCAAGGGCGCGCAGGCCAAGGCGTGGACGGCGGCGACATTCGGCCGGCCGACCAAGATGCTGGACGACGGGGTCGCCGCCGGACGCACGCAGATGCTGGCATTCCCCGACATGCTACCGATCGAGGGCGGGGTGCCGGTCGTGGTCGATGGTCAGATCATCGGCGCGGTCGGCGTCGGTGGCGCGACCGCGGCCCAGGACGGCCAGATCGCGCAGGCCGGGATCGCCGCGCTCGGGCGGTGACGCTGGTTACGTCCGCCGCGGCCGCCACTGGGCGATCGCGATGCCGGCCAGCACCGTGAACCCGGCCGCGCCCTGCAGAAGCGTGACCGGCTCGCCCAGGAACAGCCAGCCGAACGCCGAAGCGACCACCGGCACGAACACCATCGCGAGCGAGATGGCCGAGGCGCGCAGTTGACCGCTCGCATAGACGAACGCGCTTTGCCCGATCACGTTGACGACGAGCGCGAAGCCCAGGAGGAGGAGCCAGCCGTCGCCAGTCGCAGCGAGCATGTCCTCGTCGGCGATCGCTGCCACCACGAACATGGTGGGCGAGGCAATCGCGAGCGGATAGATCGTTGCCTGTGGCGTCGTGAACGAGTGGCGGAGGCGCTTCAAGATCAAAATCCATCCCGCCAGGGCGGCACCGGAGGCGATCGCGATCGCATCGCCGGCACCAATCGCCGTCATCGGGCCGGCGCTCGCGTGAACCAAGAGGGCGATACCGATCAACGCGACTGCCGTACCGGCGAGGTAAGGAAGCGTGACGCGTTCGCGAAACCAAAGCCAGCCGCCGATGGCGGCGACGAACGGGTGGATATTGCTCAGGATCGAAGCATTGGCGATCGAGGTCGCCATGATGGAGGCCTGCCACAACGACACGCTTAAGCCGAGGAATACGCCGCCGAAGACGAGGAAAGCCATGTCGCGTGAACTGCGCGCAAGGGGGAGCGCCAGGCGGACGCCGCGGACGCGGAAGACGGCGGCCAGGATCAGCGCCGCGATTCCGAAGCGCCAGGCGCCGGTCGCGATCGGACCGATTTCGCTCACGCGCACCAGCACTGGCGTCGTCGACGATGTGACGACGGAAAGCGCCAATCCGGCCAAGCCGAGGCGACGGACGTCGGCGGGAGCAGACGCGCCCGTTGCGATACTCAGCGAGGCCTAACGGCTCGTTGCCGGCCGCTCCGGCGGCGGGCGAAGAACGAAACCATGCGTTTCACGCCGGCCCGAACATGCGATCCAGGTAATGCGTGATCGAGTGGTGCACCACGCCCTCGATCTTGGACATCCGCCCTGGGGTGAAATGGCGCGAACGCATCGCGTTCTGGAGGCTCTGCACCATGTCGAGGTCCTCTTCGAGCGTCCGTTCGTGAAACTCGCGATAAGCGCGGGCGGCTTGGGCGAACTCGGGTAGCGCGAAATCCTCGACTGGGAACAGCGGATAAGCGATCAGCTCGCACGTGGTCGGCGTCAGCGGCCAGATCACGAACGGCCGCACATAGTCGGGCCGGAAGATGATGTTGAAGTTGGGCGGCAGGAAGCCAACCGAATTCAGATGCGCGGGCTTATCGCGCATCGCCGGCATCAGCGGCAGTAGCGGCTTGCCGGTTTCGGTCACCGGCTCGCGGTGATAGAAGCTCGAGAAACGGCCCGCGGGATCGAGCGTAAACGGCATGCTTTCGAGATCGAAGCCGCGGCCGAGGGTGGCGCGGTGCAGCGTTACCACGTGATAAAAATCGAGCAGGTTTTCGACGATCAACTTCCAATTACATTTGAAGATCATGCGATGCTTCTCGGCGACCCGGCAGTTCTCCTGCTTGAAAAAACCGTAGTCGCGCTCGAACGAGGCAATGAAGTCGCGGAGCGGCGGCGCATCGCGATCGAAGGAGACGAAGATCCATCCGGCCCAGGTGTCGAGCTTGAGCGGCGGCAGCCGGCAGGCCTTGGGATCGAACCCATGGGCTTCCTTCATGTAAGGCGCGCCGATCAGGCGGCCTTCCAGGTCGTAAAGCCAGCCGTGATAGGGGCACGAGAACTCCCGCGTGTGGCCGGTTCCGGTCGCGATTTCGACGCCGCGGTGCAGGCAGACATTGGCGAACGCGTTCAAGCGGCCGCGATCGTCGCGGGTGATGAGGATCGGCTCGTCCATCACCCGGTGGGTCAGGTAGTCGCCGGGCTTCGCGAGTTCCTCGACCCGCCCGACGACCAGCCAGTCTTTGAAAAAAATCGCTTCCTTCTCGCGCGCGAACAGCTCGGGCGAGGCGTATACGTCGCCGGGCAGGTGTCGCGCCCGCGAGACCGGCCGGCGAGTCGCCGCGAAATCGTTGTCGAGCGTCATCGAGCCCTCGCGTACATCCTGGTCCGCGGAAAGAGTAGCGCCTCACGAATTTTCACGCAAAGTTGTTGCCGCCCGCGCCCGTCTCAAGGTTTCGTGCGTTGAGGCGGCGCGCGTGATTTGCCATATTCGAGGCGGGCCAGCCTTCGCTGTCGAAGAGCGGCCCGTCACTCGAGTGAACTCAAACAGTGGAGACGGACCATGGATCGTAAATTCTCGACTCTCGGCGTCGCGGCCGCGCTGGCCGGCGCAGTGGCGATGTCGGTGCTCATCTCGACCGACGCGTTCGCGCAAGCCAAAGGCAACGTCAAGTGCTACGGCATTTCTGCCGCCGGCAAGAACGACTGCGCCAACGCCGCCGGCAAGCATTCGTGCGCCGGCCAGACCAAAGTCGCTTTCGACGGCGAAGACTGGAAGGGCGTGGCTTCGGCGGATGCCTGCAAACAAGCCAAGGGCAAGACCGAGCCGTTCAAGGGCATGAACCCCGACGTCAAGTCGTAAGGTCGAACGCCATTCGGGCCCGCCGCGTCCGCGGCGCGTCCGTCGGCACCAAAGCCGCGGGTCGGTTCGGGGAACCGGCCCGCGGTTTTTCTTTTTTTGGAGAAAGGGTTAGCCCGATAGCCCGACCGCGTGCGATACGCCCGCGCTATCGAAACCATGTGGGATCGATATTTCCGTTCCGGGCGGCCGATGGGTAGGTTCGTAGGTGTCAGACAACCTCAACCCAATGGAGACGTGACGATGTTTGCAACCAAATTGACGACCCTCTCGGTAGCCGCCGCGCTCGCCGGCGCCATGTCGCTCGCCGCGATCGCGACTTCGGACGCGTTCGCGCAGGTCTCGCTCAAGTCCGGTCAGATCAAGTGCTACGGCATCTCCGCGGCCGGCAAGAACGACTGCGCCAACCAGGCCGGCACGCACTCCTGCGCCGGCCAGTCCAAGGTCGCCTTCGATGGCGGCGAATGGAAGGCGTCGGCTTCGAAGGACGCGTGCTTGCAGGCCAAAGGAAAGCTCGAGCCGTTCAAGGGCGCCAATCCCGACATCAAGTCGTAACGCCCGACGCGCGATTGTGGGACGTACCGTGACTCATCCGCCCCTCCCTCCCCGGATCGATGCCGCGGTTCGCGGTCCGGTCCCCGCCCAGGCGGGGATCGGACTGCGCTTCCCACATGTCGCCGAATTCCTCGACCGGCGTCCCGACATCGCCTGGCTCGAAGTCCACAGCGAGAACTATCTGAGCCCCGGCGGCCCCCGCGTTCGGTCGCTCGACGCGATCCGCGTCAACTATCCGATCAGTTGCCATGGCGTTGGGCTTTCACTCGGCTCGGCCGACGGGCTCGACGAAGCGCATCTCGTGCGCCTGAAGGCCCTGTTCGATCGCATCGAACCCAATCTCATTTCCGAACATGTGTCGTGGAGCGTGGCGGGCGGCGTCTACTTGAACGATCTCTTGCCGCTGCCCTACACCGAGGAAGCGCTCGCCGTGTTGTGCCGCAACATCGAGCGGGCGCAGGCGTGCTTCGGGCGGCCGATCCTGATCGAAAATCCGTCGACCTACCTGCGGTTCGCGCAGTCGACCATTCCGGAATGGGAGTTTTTGAGCGAAGCGGTGCGTCGGACCGGCTGCAAGCTCCTGCTCGACGTCAACAATATCCACGTCAGCGCCCACAATGTCGGTTTCGACCCGGCCCGCTATCTGGCCGGGGTCGCGCCCGCCGATGTCGGCGAGATTCACCTGGCCGGCCACCTGCGCAAGGAGATCGACGGCCAGCCGATCCTGATCGACGATCACGGCTCACGCGTCGCGCCACCAGTATGGCAGCTCTACGAACGTGCGCTCGCCCGCGTCGGCCGGGTGCCAACCCTGATCGAGTGGGACACCGACGTGCCGGAGCTCGCGGTCCTGCTCGACGAGGCGGCGCTCGCGCAAGCGCGCATGAAGATCAACTGGCCGGACGCGGAGGCGATCCATGTTGCGTGAGTTGCAGCAGGCCTTCGCTCAAGGCGTGCTCGCGGGCGACGACCGCGCCGCGGTCGCCGCGATCGCGGCCGACGCCGGCTTGAGCCCGACGGCCCGGTTCGACATCCACCGCACCAACACGATCGTCTCGCTGATCGCCGTGCTGCAGGCCGCTTATCCGGCGATCTGCCGGTTGGTCGGCGAAGACAAGTTCAATTTCGTCGCCCGCGCCTACGTGCGCGCGCATCCGCCCAAGGTACCGCAGCTCGCGTCCTACGGTTGGCGTTTTGCCAACTTCCTCGCGACCTTCCCGCAGTCGCGGAGCATCGCCTATATGCCCGATCTCGCCCGGCTCGAGTGGGCGCGCAACAAAGCGCTGTTCGCCTCCGACCTCGACCCGATCGACGTCGCCGCGCTGCAAACGGTGCCGGCCGATCGCTACGGCGCGCTCGCGTTCGCGCTCCATCCCTCGGTCTCGGCGATTGCCTCGCGCTACGCCATTCACCAGATTTGGGACGCCTACCGCCCGGATCGGGCCGAGCCCTTGGCGGCCGATCCCGAAGCCGCAGCCGAGCATGTGCTGGTGCTGCGGCCGCGCTTTGCGATCGAGAGCGTCGTCATCTCACCCGGCGACTTCACCCTTTTGCTCGCGCTCAAAGCAGGCGCCACCCTCGAGACCGCGGCCAGTGCCGCGGTGACGACCGAGCCCAGCCTCGACCTGCAAGCCGCGTTGCTCGGTCACTTAACGCGCGGCACGTTCGCCGGTTTTTCGATCGCCCAACCAGAGGAGACCCAGCCATGACCATCGCGTCGAGGTCCATCGATCAGGTGGGCGCGGTCGCCCGCTTGACCGACCTTTTTCAGACCGTCACCGGTTTCTTCAGCGCCAACCTGGTGCCGCTGTTCGACCTCTTTATCCGCCTTTGGATCGCCAAGGTGTTCTTCTGGTCGGGATTGACCAAGATCCGCGATTGGGAAAATACCCTGTTCCTGTTCGAGCTCGAATATCAGGTGCCCGTGTTGCCGGTGCCGGTCGCCGCCTTCCTCGGCACCGCCTTCGAACTCCTGTGCCCGATCCTGCTCGCGGTCGGTTTGGCGAGCCGGCTGGCGGCGTTGCCGCTGCTGGCGATGGCGCTCGTCATCCAGTTCGTCCTGGGTGCGGCCAATCCGGCGTTCGACCACGTCCAGCACTATTACTGGATGATCCTCCTGGTCGCGATCGTCCTGCGCGGTGCCGGCCCGATCTCGCTCGATCACCTGATCGGCAAGCGCCTCGCGCGCGGTTAAGCGCTCGCGAGCACCCCAACCCGACTCTCCCCCTCGATCGAGGGGGAGGGGACCTTCGAGAGGAGCCGACAATGGCTGACAGCGCAGCGATGCGCGGTCTGCACGGGGCAGGCCGCACCTACGAGATCTCGCACCTCGGCGATCTCTTTGCCAAGGGCGACACCATCAAGCGGTTTCTCGAGGCGACCGCGCGGCCGGTGCTCGACCTCCTGGTCCGGCTCTGGCTCGCGCAGACCTTCCTTGCCTCAGGCCTCTACAAGCTCGGCAACTGGGAGGCGGCGCTCAATCTGGCGGCGACCGAGTACCCACTGAGCTGGCTCGATCCGGTCACGGCCGCCTACCTCGGCGTTACGATCGAAGTTGCGGGCGGGGTGCTGCTCGTGCTCGGTCTTCTGACCCGACCGGCAGCGGCGGCGCTGTTGGCGCTCGCCGTCGTCACCCAGATCGCGTTCCAGCACTTCAACCTGCACGTCTATTGGGCGGTTCTCTTGGGGTGGTTCGTGGCGATGGGCGCCGGCGCGCTTTCGCTCGACCGCCTGGTCGGGAGCGGCGCTGCCCAACTGCCGCTGCCGCTGATCCGCCTACTCACCGCGCTCTATCGCGGGCTCACGCGGTTCGTGGGACCGCTCTATCTTCTCGCGGTACGGGTCCTGGTTGCCGCAGTCTTCGCCATCGCCGGTCTGGGTATCGCCGGCGGGATCGAGGGCGGTCCATGGCTGCTCCATTTCCGCTTCCACGAAAGCTACCTGACGCCCGGCGCTAGTAGTTTAGTCGCATGTTGGATGGGGGTCGCGGTGCCTGCGTTTCTCGCGCTCGGGCTGTTGACGCGCGCTGCCGCGATCATGGGCTTCGCGCTGATCCTCGCGGTCGTCGCGGCCGGCGCGATGATGCCCGGCCAGGCGGTCGACGTCGGTTACGTCTTGGTCCTGTTCGCCCTGATCGCAACCCGCGGCGCCGGTCCGGTTTCGGCCGACGAACTCGGCCGGTATTGGCTCCGCGACCGCTTCCCGCAGCTCGACGGTCGACCGGCGTTCGCGCTCGACGGACTGCCGCGGGTCGTCATCGTCGGCGCCGGCTTCGGCGGCATTGCCGCGGCGCGCGCGCTCCGTCACGTGCCGTGCCAAGTGACGATCATCGACCGGCGTAACTACCACCTGTTCCAGCCGCTGCTCTATCAAGTGGCGACCGCGACGCTCTCGCCGGCCGACATCGCCGAACCGATCCGGACCCTGTTCGCCGACCAGCACAACGCCCGTGTGGTGCTGGGTCGGGTCGAGACGATCGATAAACAGGCGCGTGAGGTTGTGACCGCCGATGGCGGCCGCCACCGCTACGACTATCTCGTGTTGGCTACCGGTGCCCGCCACGATTATTTCGGCAAGGACGAGTGGGAGAAGTTCGCGCCGGGCTTGAAGAAAGTCGACGACGCGACCGATATCCGCCGCCGGCTCTTGATCGCGTTCGAGCAAGCCGAGAATGCAACCGATCCGGCCGTCCAGCGCCAGCTCTTGACGTTCGTCATCGTCGGCGCCGGTCCGACCGGGGTCGAGCTCGCTGGGGCAGTGGCCGAGCTTGCCCGCCACGGCATGGCGCGCGAGTTCGCGAACATCGATCCGGCGACGGCGCGCGTCATCTTGGTGCAGTCGGGCCCGCGGGTGTTGCCGGCGTTCCCGGAGGAGCTTTCGGCCGCGACCCAGCGTGCGCTCGAAGGGTTGGGCGTCGAAGTGCGCTTGAACGGCCGCGTCAAGGCGGTCGATGGCGAGGGCGTCATGATCGGCGATGAGCGGGTGCCGTCCAAGACCGTGTTCTGGGCCGCCGGCGTGATCGCCTCGTCGGCCGCCAAGTGGCTGGGTGCTGAGGCCGACAAGGCCGGCCGCGTCGTGGTGGGCGAGAATCTCGCGGTCGCCGGCCACCCCGAGATCTTCGCGATCGGCGACACCGCCGCCTCGAGCGGCTGGAACGGTAAACCGGTGCCCGGCCTGGCGCCGGCGGCCAAGCAGGGCGGCGACTACGTCGCGCGTGTGGTGCGGGCGCGGATCGAAGGCCGGCCGACGCCCGGCCCGTTCCGTTACCGCCACCAGGGCAGCCTTGCCACCATCGGCCGCAAGGCCGCGGTCGCCGACTTCGGCTGGCTCAAGCTCTCAGGGCCCCTCGCGTGGTGGTTCTGGGGCGCGGTCCACGTCCTGTTCCTGGCCGGGATGCGCAGCCGCATCGCGGTCGCCGTGCAATGGTTCTGGGCTTACCTCACCTTCAAGCGCTCGACCCGGCTGATCACAGGGGGCGAGGGGTAACCCTCGCCAACCCCACCGCCCTTATGCCCGCTCGCCCAAGAGCGCATAGCCGACCTCGCGCCACCACGGTGCCAGCGGCTGGGTCAGCGGAACCGCTTCGGCCCAGCGCGCGGCGCGGCGGCAGAGGTGGGCAAAGGCCGGTGGCGGGCGCCCTTGAAAGCCATGGCCGGCGAGATAGTTCCACTCGCCCTGCTTCAGCATCTCCTTGATCAGGCCGGAGAGCCGCACGGTCGATCTGAGGACGCCGGCCAGGCGCAGATAGGCCTCGGCGCCTTCCGGATAGTGACGTTCGTCGAAGAACTTGGTCTGGCGCTCGATCAGGCGTCGTTCGGCGGTCGGCCAATCCGGCACGCGCTCGTCGGTCAGGAGCGCGACCACGTCGTCGATCCGGTTGCGCCGGCCGCAATGGGCGAAGCCGCGCCATACCACCGACCAATCGGGGCGCGCCAGCGCGGTCGTGGGCTCGGCGTCCCACTTGATGAACGACGGCCCTTTCACGTCGAGCGCGGCGCGCGCCCCGGCGCGATCGAACGGCGGGCACGGGATCGCGAGGAACGCGCCGAGCCGCTCGGGTGCCACCACCATGTCGTCGAGCCAGCCTGCGCTCGCGCCGATCGGAAAAGCGCGCTCGGCCAAGCCGGTCGCCGCCGCCGCCGAGTGAATCCGCGTCAACGCCTGGAGCGCGAGGTAAAGCCAGCGCTCGCCCTCGGCTTCGACCGCGTTCGTCAGCCGCTCGGCCAGACTCGCGCCCGGCTCGGCGCATTCGAACAGCCACGGCCCCTCGCACGCCAGGAGTTTCGGCACCGGCGCTCCGTTCGAGCCGAGCACGGTCGCGACCTCGGCTTCGACTGCGGCGGCCTCGGGCGAGCGGCAGCGGCGCGCGATCGTCGGCTGGTCGCTGAAGTCGATCTCGATCGTCACGGGATCGCGCCGAACGACATTCAAGGCCTTGCGCCCGAACAGGCGTTCGCCGATCAGCTGCGCGGATTGTGCGAGTTCGTCCACGGTCCCAACGGTCGTACTGCCGGACGCTAGTAGATCGACTCTAACGTTTGCTTCCCCCGTTTGACAGCGGCGGAGACGCGTTGGGATCGGCGGTCCAGGCGAAGGGGTTGGGATCATCGTTAGCTTCGGCGTCGCCCGCGAACCGCCGGATTGGCCTGACGGCGAGTTCATCTGTCACAACGCCGCAACAGATTTGCCTTAGGCGTCGGCGCGGTGGGCATGATGGTGCACCGATCCGGTCGGCTGCCGCGTCGCCGTTTGTTCGAGCGCTTGCGCCGAAATGCCTATTTCCACCTTCTCATCCCGCTCAAGCGTTCGCGTCGTCCGCCGGAGTACGGGGCGCGCGGTATCGCGATCGGGCTTGCACTCGGGTTGACGCCGACCGACGGCTTCCAGCTCATCCTGCTCGGCGCGATCTGGTTCGCCGCTACGCGGCTGGCCGGATGGCAGTTCAGCTGGCTGATAGCCGCGGCGTGGACGACGGTCACCAATCCACTGACGATTCCGCTGATCTATTTTGCCTTTCACGCGACCGGCGCCGCGATCCTCGGCCAGGCTCTTGCGCTCGACTACGGCGCGTTCGCCGCCCGGCTCGCGGTCGCGCTACCCGAGGCCGGCGGTTTCGGAGCGCAAACGGTCGCCTACGCGACGATTCTGCTCCGCGACTTTGGTCTCGTCATGCTGCTGGGATCGCTCCCCTACGCCGTACTCGGCGGTGCAACCGGCTATGTGCTCGGACTCCGGTTCATCCGCCGTTATCGCGCGCGAAAGGCAACCTGACGCGGGCTTCTACGTTTCACTCGGCCATCGCCGCGGGCGCGTGGAGCAGTCGGATCGCGTCGGTGTCGATCGTGAGGTCGACCGGGAGCGTCGCGACGATATCGCCATCGGCCTGAACCGGTTCGCCGGAAGGTCCTTCGACGCGCAGGGCCCGGGCGGCGACAAATGCGGCGCCGGCGGACCCCTCGATCGCACCGGCGGCGATCGCCGCGGCATAGCGCACGATGTCGAGGCGTCGATTGCCGCTAAGCAGGCACACCTCGAATGCTGCCCGATCCAAGCGCGCCCGTTTGGCGCAAACGTAGCCGCCAGCATAGTGGCGGCCGCGCGCGACGATCGCCGAGCCGACTTGATGCTCGGTGCCATCGACGAGAACTCGATAGAACGGCCGCGTGTCCGTGCAGATCTCTGCGATCCCAGCCCACACGTAAGCGCCTTTCGATATCAGCCTCTTCAACGCCGGGTCGACTCGCCGGACGCAGCGCGCGTCGAACCCGACGCCGGCCATCATCATGAAACGGCGCCCGTTGGCGCAGCCGGGGTGGACCACAAGCGGCTCACCGCGGATCAACACCTCGAGCGCTGGTTCCATGTCGGCCGTTCCCAGATCGTGTGCCAGTACGTTGGCGGTGCCGACCGGGATGATGCCGAGCGGCGGTCGCCGCTCCGGCGCAACAGCGATGAGCCCGTTGACCGCTTCGTTGATGGTGCCGTCGCCGCCCGCGATCGCGATTGCATCGTACCGCTCAGCCGCTGCCGCCGCGGCGATCCGGCCGGCATCGCCCGGTCCGGCGGTCGCAACAACCTCCACGCTCGCCCCGCGTGCGCGTAACGACTTCACGGCGCGCTCGACCTTCGGGCGGCGGCGCCATCCGGCAGCAGGGTTGAAAATGACGAGGATACGGCGAGACGCACCGGTCGCCGCGGCGACGCCAGTCGCGCCGCTTCTTTTACTTGTCACGGTTAGTACTGTTACCGATTTGTTACATGTAAATAAAAGTTCACGGGACAAAGTACAGTACCTGTGGATAAATAATCCACACAATATTGGTAGGCAACGTCACGGTCACGGCCATGGATACTCTGAGTTGGCCTCGTTATTTCAGAAGTGTGTGGATATCCGACACGCACTTGGGCACGCGGACCTGCCAAGCCAAGGCGCTAAGATCGTTCCTAAGCTCGCTGCGGTGCGAGCAACTCTACCTGGTCGGCGACATCATCGACCTATGGCAACTCAAGAAGAACTGGTACTGGGACGCCGATCACGACGGCTGCGTCCAAACCGTGTTGCGGATGGCACAAAACGGCACCCACGTCGTGTATGTGCCCGGCAACCACGACGAATTCGCGCGCGGGTACTGCGGGTCCGGGATTTTCCGCATCATCGAGATGGCCGAGCACGCGTTCCACGAGACTGCGGACGGGCGGCGGCTCCTCGTCATCCACGGCGATGAATTCGATGGCGTCGTCAAGTACGCGCGCTGGCTGGCGTTTCTCGGCGATACCTCGTACCAGTTCGCCCTTTCCGCCAACCGCTGGTTCAACCTGTTCCGCCGAACCTTCGGCTATCCGTACTGGTCGCTCTCGGCCTACCTCAAACGGATGGTGAAGAACGCGGTGTCGTTCATCTCGAACTTCGAGCATGCGCTCGCCGCCGAGGCCAAACGTCGAGGTGCCGATGGGGTCGTCTGCGGCCACATCCACCACGCCGAAATCAAGACGATCGACGGCGTGACTTACTGCAATTCAGGCGACTGGGTCGAAAGCCTGACGGCGCTCGTCGAGCATCCCGACGGCACCCTCGAAGTCTTGCGCTATGCCGAGTTGCAACGCGTACCCGCACTGGCGCTAGCGTCCTAGACGGTATGCGCATTCTGATCGTTTCGGACGCCTGGCTGCCGCAGGTGAACGGCGTCGTCCGGACCTTGCTTGCGATCGGCGATGAACTGCGTCGCGCCGGCCACGTCGTCGAGGTCCTCGGCCCGGATCGCTTCCAAAGCGTCCCCTGCCCGACTTACCCGGAAATCCGCCTGGCGCTTGCACCAGGGCGGCGGCTGCGCCGCTTAATCGACGACTTCAAACCGGACACGATTCACCTCGCGACCGAAGGTCCGCTTGGCTGGAGCGCGCGGCGCTATTGCAGGATGCGCGGCTACGCCTTCACCACGTCGTTCCACACGCGCTTCCCCGAGTACCTCGCCGCACGCTTTCCGGTGCCCGCCGGACTCACCTATGCGGTCGTCCGGCGCTTTCACAACGCCGCGGCGGCGACGATGGTCGCGACCGCGGGCTTGCGCACGGAGCTGGCCGAACGCGGGTTCCGCCACCTCGCGCTCTGGACGCGCGGCGTCGACTTGACGATGTTCCGGCCCCAACCAAAGCGCGACCATGGGCGGCCGCGTCCGTATTTCCTCTATGTCGGACGAGTGGCCGTCGAGAAGAATATCGCCGCCTTCCTCGCGATCGACTTGCCGGGAACCAAAATCGTCGTCGGCGACGGCCCCGAACTCGCCAAACTCCGGCGCGAGTATCCCGCGGTGGTCTTCACCGGCGCCAAGTACGATGACGAACTCACCGCGTTCTACGCCGATGCGGACGTCTTCGTTTTCCCGAGCCTGACCGATACCTTCGGCAACGTCTTGCTCGAGGCACTCGCGTGCGGCGTGCCGGTCGCGGCGTTTCCAGTGCGCGGACCGCTCGACGTCATCACCGATCCGGCGGTCGGCTGTCTCGATATGGATTTGCGCGCGGCCGCGCTCAAGACCCTTACGCTTTCGGGGACGGCGTGCCGCGAGTTCGCGGAAGGGCGGTCGTGGCGACTGAGCGCCGAGCAGTTTCGCGACAACTTGGCGCCGCTGCGCGCGATCGCCGCCTAGCCGACCGCAGTCAGCGCCGGTTCTCGCCCGCGGCGGCGAACCAGCGAAAGAGAAAATAGGCTAAGAGCGCCCCTATGACTTCGCCGACAACGAAACCCGGTAGGTCGGCTGGCGCGATACCGGTTGGCGTATCGGTCAGCGAGCGTGCGAGCGCGACGGCCGGGTTGGCGAACGACGTCGACGACGTGAACCAAAAGGCGCCGGCGATCCAGGCGGCAACGCCCAAGGGTACCGCCCGCGGTACGCTTCGAGACACCGACAGCACGAGCCCCACCAGCCCGCCGGTCGCGAGCACTTCGGCAAATATCAGGGCAACGCCCGAACGTTCCGTGACCGAGGGCGTGAACGGCGGCAGATCGAACATGACATGCGCGGCGGCAACGCCGGCGAGCGCCCCTGCCACTTGCGCGGCGAGGTAGCCGGGCACCGCTCGCTTGACGATGTCGCCACGGAACGCCAACGCGAGCGTGACCAGCGGATTGAAATGGGCGCCCGAAATCGGACCAAACATCAGGATGAGCGCAACCAAGGCGGCCGCCGTCGCCGCCGTATTGGCAAGGAGCGCCACCCCGTCGTTTCCGTCGGCCAACCGTTCGGCCATGACGCCGGAACCGACGATCGCGACCAGAAGGAAAGCGGTGCCGATTGCTTCGGCGGCGATCGGCCGGGTCGCGGCGTAACCTTGCGAGGCCATCTAGAGCGGTGGGTCCCGCTTGGCGACCGCAACCGCTGCGGCGGCAGACGGTGCCACCGGATCCCGAGCCATCAAGGTCACCCGTGCAGCCGTGTCGTAAAGCACCACGAGAAAGGCGCCAAGCGCTGCCTCGATCGGCCCGTCATTGACGATAGTGGCGACTTGGGGACCGCGCGGGCGCAAGCCTGACGCGCGCTCAAGTCGCTCGGAAATGACCGTCGCGTCCTCGCGGCCACGTCGACTCAGCCGTTCGGCCAGGACTTCGGCCGGTGCGTCGATGACGACGACGCGCACCGCTGAAAAAAGGATCCGCGCCTCGTCGACGATCGTGCGCGACACATTGGCGACTACGACCCGTCCGCTGGCGAGGTCGTCGACGACTGTCAGGGGGAGCCCGTAGCACAGTCGATTGGCCTCCCAGGCGAGTGCGAAGCGTTGGCCGCGACGGAGCCGCCAGTACTCTTCGTGCGAAATCGCGAGATGATCTTCGCCGCCGGCATCGAGCGGCCGCGTGATGTAGCGCTGCGAGAACACGAAGCGAGGGTCGTTCGCGAGGCGCGTCTTCGCCAGCGATAACAACGTGTCCTTGCCCGCACCGCTCGGGCCGACAACCAGTACGAGGACTCCGCTCACGCCGTAAAGGCGGGCGAGCCGGCGAAAGCCAGCTCGCCAGCGACGAACGTCGCGGCGACACGCGGAATTCGGTCAGCGGCCGTGTCGACGACGACAATGTCGGCGCGGCGCTCAGGCATCAACACGCCGCGATCGTCGAGGCCGACGGCAGCGGCCGGGTTACGCGCGATCAGATTCCACGCCTCGGGGAGGTCGAGGACGCCGTCGCGCACCAAGCGGAACACCGCTTGCAGCAGGGACGGGTAGTAGTAGTCCGATGCGAGCACGGTACAGAGGCCTTCAGCGACGAGCGCGGTCGCCGAGACGGCCTTGATATGGCTGCCGCCGCGCATGACGTTGGGCGCGCCCATGACCACCGGATTGGCAAGCGAGCGGGCGGTCGCCGCGGTAGCATGCGTCTTCGGAAACTCGGCGATCGAGGCGCCTAGGCGGGCATAGTAGGTGCGCGTCTCGGGGCTATCGTCGTCGTGCGAGAGCATCGGCAACTCGGCGGAACGCGCAGCCGCGGCGATCCGCTCGATCGCAGCCGGTACTTCCTCCTTGCGCGCATAAACGCGCTCGACCAGAGCGCGGAAAGCGTCGGCATCGAGCGCGGTTCGCTCGACATACTTCAACGCCATACGCCCATCGTCGCGCTTGCGGTGAATTTCAGGCGTGTGATCGTTGAATGCGAAGAGATCGACCGCTCCGGCCCCGATCCAGTCTTCGACCTCGTTCAGCGCATCGAGCCAGTAAGTCTCGAAGCGAAGGTGCAGGCGGGTGTCGCACGAAAGCCGCCCGTCAAGCGCATCAAGCGCCCGGATCATGGTCCGGCACGCCTCGTGGCTGCGCAAGCCCGGCTCCCACGACAACGTCACCCCGTGGAACGCCGTGGTAATGCCGTTCGCGACCAATTGCCGGTCGGTGTCCAACAACGCGATATCGTGGCTGACGGCGACGCCGGGGCGCGGCATCAGCTGACGCTCGAACGCATCGCCGTGGATATCGACAATGCCCGGGAGCACGAGGTGGCCGCGGACGTCGACCCGCCGCGTATGGCCGTTCAGGCCGGCGGCGCCTTGAGGCGCAACCGCGCTAATGAAGGCGCCCTCGATGACGACGTCACCCGCTCCAAGCGTGCCGTTCGGATAGAGGACGGTGCCGCCGGATAGGACCGTTTTCGCCATGGGCTGTTCCCTAGCATGCACCGATGACAAATCCATGACCGCTTCTTGGATGACTCGACGGAGAGGTCGACGGTTTTTCGCGGGCTTGTCACCGCCTCGTCACCGGCGGGTCACACCGATGACTTAGAACTCGGTTGGGGGCTGCCCGCCCGACCACAAGGAGACAACCACCATGAAAGTCACCATGCTTCGGTCCGCCATCGCCGGCATCGCGCTTGCGGTGACCGCGGCGTCGGCGTCGGCCGCCGAGACGATCCGCCTTGCCGTCACCGACATTTCCGGCCTCGAAATGCTGCAGACCGAGTTCGGCAAGTTCCGCGAAATTCTGTCGAGCGCGACCGGATACAAAGTCGATTTCTATCCAGTCAACAACCGCACCGCGGCGGTCGAGGCGCTCAACGCCAAGCGCATTGACTTCGTCATCACCGGCCCAGCCGAGTACGTCGTCTTCGCGAAGCGGTCGAAAGCCTATCCGGTGATCGGCTTTTCGCGCCCCGACTACTTCGCCGGCGTCATCGTGATGGCCGACAGCCCGTTCGTGCGGCCAAGCGACCTTAAAGGCAAGAAAGTCGCCTTGGGCGACATCGGTTCGACCTCCAATCACTTGGGCCCGATCCAGGCGCTCGCCGATCACGGGCTCGACGTCAAGAAAGACATCCAAGTCACCCACATCAGCCGCAACGTCGCGTGGGAAGCGCTGAAGCGCGGCGACATTGCCGGGGTCGGTATGAACTACGGCAAGTTCCTGGAGATCCGCGAAAAGGAGAAAGCGTTCGAACCCGGCGCCTTTCGCGTCATTGCGCGCGGTCCCGACCTTCCGAACGACATGATGCTGGCCGGTACTCACGTCGACAAAGCGGTTGTCGACAAGGTGCGTGCCGGGTTCGCCTCGCACCAGAAAGAGCTGATCGCCGCTATCCTCGTCGGCAAGGACAACCAGAAGTATCTCGGCATGAAGTTCCTCCCGAACATCCGCGATGCCGACTACAACTACGTCCGCTCGATGTACGCGACGATCGGCCAGCCCGAGTACGCCGACTTCGTCGGCAACTGATGACCTCGCTCGCGCTCCGCGAACATGAGGCTGCGGCGACCGCGGTCGCGGCCGTGGCCGTTGAGTCCGCCGCGGTTGCGGCCGAACCGGGTCCGCGCGACATCTCGGTGCGCCGCCTCGCTAAGAATTTCGGTGAGCGACGCATCCTTGACCGCATCGGCTTCGACGTGTTGCGCGGGCAGGCAGTCGCCTTGATCGGCGCGAACGGCGCCGGCAAGTCGACGCTGTTGCGCTGTTGCCTGCGCTTGATCGAGCCGGACGAAGGCTCGATCACGCTGCTCGGCGAGAAAGCCGAAACGCTTAATCGACGCGCGCTTCGCCGCTTGCGGGCGCGCGTCGGCTTCGTGTTCCAGCGCCACAACTTGGTCCCCCGCCTCTCGGCGCTGACTAACGTTGTTCACGGCGCGCAAGCGAGGGCGAGCGGGCCGGCCTACTGGTTTCACAGCGTCGCGCCGCGACGGGTCCGCGAGGAAGCGCTTCACTGCCTCGCCCAGGTAGGGCTCGCCGACTTCGCTGCCCAGCGGGTCGACACGCTCTCCGGCGGCCAGTCGCAGCGCGTCGCGATCGCCCGTGCGCTGATGCAGCGGCCCGCCCTCGTGCTTGCGGACGAGCCAGTGGCAAGCCTCGATCCAAGCGCGGGCGAGGAAGTCATGCAGCTCTTCGTCGATCTTCTGAAGCGCGAAAAACTCACCTTCCTCTACACCTCGCACAACTTGCGCCACGCGACCCACTACGCCGATCGCGTTCTCGGCCTGCGTGAGGGACGGCTGGTCATCGATGCGCCTGCCGCGCAAGCCGATTCGGTGGCGCTGCGTGCCATTTACGATCGATGACGCTGCAAGCCGTCGCGCCGAAAGGACTGCCGCGCCGCTTCGAACCGCCGGGCGTTCTCGCATTTCTTCTCTACGTCGCGGCGCTCGCGGTGTTAGTCGCGGCGATCGACAGCGTCGAGGCATCGTTGGATGGGTTTATCCGCGGGTTGCCCGGCATCGCCAACATGCTGGCGCAGATGTTCCCGCCCGACCTCTCGCGCTTGCCGCAAATTCTACGGGCATTGATCGAGACCTTCGCCATGGCGTTGGTCGGCACCGCCCTCGGTCTGATCTTGAGCTTGCCGCTTGCGATCCTCGCGACCCGGCGGTTTTCGCCGCACCCGCTCGTCTACCACGCATCGCGCGCGCTGATCGCGTTCTTCCGCACCGTTCCCGACCTGATCTGGGCGCTGTTCTTCGTGATAGCCGTCGGTCTTGGCCCGTTCGCCGGAACCCTCGCGCTTGCGATCGACACGATCGGCTTCTGCGGCCGCTTCTTCGCCGAGGCAATGGAGGAAGCCGACCATGGTCCGCAGGAGGCGCTCACGGCGCTCGGCGCGAGCCGGCTCGGCGTCGTTTTCTCGGCCGTGGTGCCGGCCTGCGTGCCGTCCTTCATCAATACCGCCCTCTTCACGCTCGAAAAGACCACGCGTGCCTCGGTCGTGCTCGGGCTGGTCGGCGCCGGCGGCATCGGTATCGAACTCAAGGTTGCGATGGATCTTTTCAACTACGACCAGGCTGCAACGATCATCGTTTGCATCTTCCTGCTCGTTGTCGCGGTCGAACGGCTCTCAAGCCTGCTTCGCCAGCAAGTGATCGCGGGAGGCTGACCGTCATGGCCGACACCGATCTTGCCGAAACCGCGACCGCCCACGTCGCGTGGGATCAGCGTTGGCAGCGCGAGGATGAGCGCGCTCTGTGGCGCACGGTCGATCCGGACGTACAAGCGATCGTACCGGTGCTCGAAACACGCGGCGCTCGCTGCGTTCTCGACCTCGGTTGCGGTATCGGACGACATGCGCTCTTCCTCGCCGCCGCCGGCTTCGAAGTCGACGCGACCGACGGCAGTCCGAGTGGGCTGGCCGAAGCCGAGGCCGAAGCGGAGCGGCGCGGTTTGCGCATCCGCTTCCGCCGCGCCCTGATGACCGCGCTCCCCTACGGCGACGCCAGCTTCGACTATGTCCTGGCGTGGAACGTGATTTATCACGGTTCGCCCGACGTGCTGGCGACGGTCATTAGCGAAGTCAAGCGAGTCACGCGGCAAAAGGCACCGTTCCAAGGCACGATGCTCTCCAAGCGCAACGCCAAGTATGGCCTCGGGCGATGCATCGCGGCCGACACCTACGTCATCGATGGCGAGGAGGACAAGGCCCATCCTCACTTCTACTGCGACGAAGCGGGCGTGCACGAGCTGTTTCGCGGCTTCACCATTACATATCTGGTCGAGCGGGAGCATCGTACGCCGGGCTCCTGGCACTGGCACTTCGTAGCCGAACGGCAGGTTTAGGTATCAACCACCAGTTCGACGCGCTGCCCGGCGTAAACGACGATCGTGTAGTCGATCGTCGTCCCCTCATTGTCGACGTTGATGTTCTCGGTAACGAGGACTGGTGTGTTGGCAGGTTGCTGTAAGAGGCGCGCTTCATCGGCGGTCGGAAGCCGCGTCGTCACGCGCGTACTGCGGCGGAAGTAGTCGGCAACGCCCATCCGCGCGAGCGCGGCGGTGAGCGACTTGGTCTGGCGGAACAACGCGTCGATGCCGGCGAAACGGTTTGCGGGGAAGTGATGCGTCGCAAAAGCGAGTGGCCGATCATCGACTTCGCGCAAGATCGACAAGGTAATCACCGGACGGTCGCGGCGTACCTTGAGGGCGGAAGCGATCGCCGCGTCGGCGGGCCGCTCGACCGCACGGATCAATCGTCCGCCCGGTTGGCGCTTGAGCGAAGCGACGTTCTCCGAGAATCGCGTGCGGCGGCCGATGACGTACGGCACCACGTCCTCCTCAACGAACGTGCCGCGTCCCTGCTCGATCCGGACCAGGCCCGCATCGCGGAGCGCCGCCACCGCCCGACGCAGCGTGTGGCGGTTGACCGCAAAGCGCGTCGCCAGGGTGTCTTCGGTCGGCAGTTGATGACCCGGCTTGATCGCACCGCGGGTGATTTCGTCGGCCAGTTCCTGCTGGATCTGGCGCCACACCGAGACGCCGCTACCGCGCGCGATGGTCATGACCGGTCCGCTCGGCATCTGTCATTAAAAATTCACGGTTCCGTCGTTGCCGCGAAAGAGTGAGAGCGTTATTCATATAAACGTATAGATGTTTATATGTAACCGATGAGCGATCGTCAAACAAAACGCGCGCCTACAGCTCTTGCCGACCGTCAGGCCTGGCTCGGCACCCTCGCGCGCGCGCCGGCGGCTGCCTTGGCCGAAGCCTGGGCCGGGCTCAACCCGAAGCCCGGGTACCGTTGCGTTCGCGGCCCTGAAACCGGGCTCATTATGGTGCGCGGACGGGCGGGCGGTACCGGCCAGCGCTTCAATGTCGGCGAAGCGACGGTGACACGGTGTACGGTCGCTTTGGACGATGGGCTCACGGGGACCAGCTACGCGCTCGGCCGCGACCGTGAAAGAGCCCTGTACGCCGCTCTATTCGACGCATTGCTACAAGACCCGGCGCGGCGCACCGTGATCGAGCGCGATCTATTGGACCCGGTTCGCGGCGCGCTTGTCGCCAAAGAGAGCGCCACGGCGCGCAAGGCGGCGGCGACCCGCGTCGACTTCTTCACTGTCGCCCGCGAGGGCTCCGAATGACGGCCCTGACGATACCGACCGCGGCCGGTCTCGCCGAGCCGGCGCTCGCAAGCCAGCGCGTGTTCCGCCAAGCGCTGGAAGCCATGGCCCGCCCCGGCACCGTGGTCGGAACCGAAATTGTACTGGCGCCGCCCGCACCCCTGTCGCGCGCTGCCGGCGCGCTCATTCTGACGCTCGCCGACTTCGAGACTCTCGTCTGGTTCGATCGCGCCGCGCAGTCGGCTGCCGACTACGTGCGATTTCACACTGGTGCCCCGCTCGCCGCGCAAACCGCGGATGCGGCCTTTGCGATCGTCGCCGATTCAACCAATCTTCCTCCCCTAACCGCCTTCGCTCTCGGTACCGACGAGTACCCCGATCGCTCGACATCCTTGATCGTCGAAGTCGAGTCGATCGCCGGAACGGGGCCGCTCATGCTCTCCGGCCCCGGGATCCTCGGCCGCCGCCCGTTGGGTGTTCACGGCCTCGCTCCCGACTTCTGGCACCAGTGGCGAACCAATCACCGGGCCTTTCCGCGCGGCGTCGACGTTTTTCTCACCGCGGGCGCGCGCTTCGTCGCCTTGCCCCGCACTACGACTGTGGAGACCTAACCGATGTATGTAGCCGTCAAAGGCGGCGAGCGTGCGATCGAGAACGCGCACCGGATGTTGGCCGAGACGCGCCGCGGCGACCCCGCGACGCCCGAACTCGCCACCACCCAGCTCGTCGAACAACTCACGCTTGCGGTTGACCGCGTGATGGGCGAGGGCTCGCTCTACGACCGCGATCTCGCCGCACTTGCGATCAAGCAGTCGCGCGGCGACTTGATCGAAGCGGCGTTCCTGCTGCGCGCGTATCGCACGACGCTCGCGCGCTTTGGCGCGGCCGAGCCCGTCGACACTAACGCGATGCGGGTCGTTCGCCGGATCTCATCGACCTTCAAGGACGTTCCGGGCGGGCAGGTGCTCGGCCCGACGTTCGACTATACCCACCGCCTGCTCGACTTTTCGCTCGCGGCGGCTGGCACTCGGCCGGAGGCTCCTGTGAGCACCACGCCGCTCGCCGGCAAGCTCCCGCGGATCGGCGAACTGCTCGAGCGCGAGGGGCTGATCGAACCAGTCGTCCCCGATGCCGGCGATGCGCCGGTCGGCGACCTCACCCGCGAGTCGATCGATTTTCCGGCCGATCGCGATGTCCGGCTGCAGAACCTGGCGCGGGGCGATGAAGGCTTTCTGCTCGCGCTCGGTTACTCGACCCAGCGCGGCTACGGCCGCAACCACCCGTTCTGCGGCGAACTCCGGGTCGGTCGCGTCGCGCTCGAATACGTGCCCGAGGAACTTGGCTTTGCGATCGAGCTCGGCGACGTCGACCTGACCGAATGCCAGATGATCAACCAGTTCAAGGGCTCGGCCGAGCAACCGCCTCAGTTCACGCGCGGCTACGGCCTCGTCTTCGGCCACGCCGAGCGCAAGGCGATGGCGATGGCGCTGGTCGATCGCGCGTTGCGCGCCCAGGAGCTCGGCGAAACGGTAGTCGCGCCGGCGCAGGACCAGGAGTTCGTGCTCTACCACTCCGACAGCGTGCAGGCGACCGGCTTTGTCGAGCACCTCAAGCTACCGCACTACGTCGACTTCCAGTCGGAGTTGGTACTCGTGCGCGGCATGCGGGTCGAGTGCGGGCAAGTCCAGGCGGAGGCCGCAGAGTGAACGCGTCCTCCCCGCTCCAGGTCGCGCCCGCGGCTGGTACGACCGAGGGCTACAACTTCGGCTACCTCGACGAGCAGACCAAACGCATGATTCGCCGGGCGCTGCTCAAGGCGGTCGCCATTCCCGGCTACCAGGTTCCGTTCGGGTCGCGCGAGATGCCACTCCCCTACGGTTGGGGCACCGGCGGCATTCAGGTCACGGCGAGCGTGATTGGGCCGGCCGACGTCCTCAAAGTCATCGACCAAGGCGCCGACGACACCACCAACGCCGTCAGCATCCGTAAGTTCTTCAATCGCGTCGCCGGCGTCCGCACCACCGAGAAGACTTCCGCAGCGACCATCATCCAGACCCGTCACCGCGTGCCGGAGACGCCGCTCGCCGAAAACCAGATCCTCGTTTACCAGGTGCCGATCCCGGAGCCGCTGCGCTGGCTCGAGGCGCGCGAAGCCGAGACGCGGCGTATGCATGCGCTTGCCGAGTACGGCGCGATGCGCGTCAATCTCTATGAGGAGGTGGCGCGCTACGGCCGCATCGCCAAGGGCTACGACTACCCGGTCGAGGTCAACGGCCGCTACATCATGTCGCCGAGCCCGATCCCCAAGTTCGACAATCCCAAGCTCGACAACAATCCGGCGTTGCAGCTGTTCGGCGCCGGGCGCGAGCGGCGTATCTATGCGATCCCGCCCTATACCAAGGTGAAGAGCCTCGACTTTGAGGACTATCCGTTTACCGTCGAGCGTTGGGCGCAGGCGTGCGCGCTGTGCGGGGCGACCGACAGTTTCCTCGACGAGGTTATTGTCGACGATCAAGGTGCGCGCGTCTTCGTATGCTCGGACACTGACTATTGCGAAGATCGGCGCAAACAAGGCTTTCGCGGGGCCGCGCCCGACGCGCTGGCGGCGACCGCGTCGGGGGCGTCATGACCGAGCCGCTGCTGCGGGTCGAGAACCTCGCGAAGCGCTTCGGGGCCACGCTCGCTTGTGCCGACGTGAGCTTCGTCCTGCGTCCGGGCGAAGTCCTGGGAATTGTCGGCGAGTCCGGCGCCGGAAAGACGACGCTGCTTCGCTGCCTTGCCGGGCAGTTGCGGCCCACCGCCGGCCGCGTCCTCTACCGCACGCGCCACGAGGGCGAGGTCGACGTGTATGCCATAGCCGAACCGGCGCGGCGGCTCCTGCTCCGTACCGATTGGGGAATCGTTCATCAGAATCCGCGCGACGGCCTGCGCCTCGAGGTTAGCGCGGGAGGCAATGTCGGCGAACGCCTAATGGCGGTCGGGGCGCGCCACTATGGCAAGATCCGGAACGAAGTCAGCGACTGGCTGACCCGGGTCGAACTCGATCCGGCGCGGATCGACCAATACCCCGAGACCTTCTCGGGCGGCATGCAGCAGCGCGTCCAGATTGCGCGCAACCTTGTGACCAAGCCGCGCCTGCTGTTTCTCGACGAACCGACCGGCGGCCTCGACGTTTCGGTTCAAGCAACGCTCCTCGATCTCTTACGCTCGCTGGTCGGTTCGCTTGGCATCGCCGCGGTCCTGGTGACGCACGATCTCGGGGTGGTGCGCTTGCTCGCGCATCGCCTGGTGGTGATGAAGGATGGCCGCATCGTCGAGCACGGCTTGACCGATCAAGTCCTCGACGACCCGCAGCACCCCTACACCCAACTGCTCGTGTCCTCGATCCTGCCGGTGTGACGATGTCGAATCCGAAGCCGACCATGATCGAGGTGCGAGAGCTCGCCAAGACCTTCGTTCTCCACGCTCGCGGCGCGACGATCCCGGTCTTCGCCGACATCGGCTTCGATGTCGACGCCGGCGAGTGCCTGGTGCTTGCCGGCCCGTCGGGCATCGGCAAGTCGACCTTGTTGCGGAGCCTCTATGCCAACTATCGGCCGCAGCGCGGCTCGATCCGCGTCCGCCACGGCGGCGGCTGGGTCGATCTCGCTGCCGCCCAGCCGCACGAGGTGCTCGATGTCCGCCGTCGAGCGATCGGCTATGTCAGCCAGTTCTTGCGCGTCATCCCGCGAGTCACGACGCGCGATCTGGTGGCCGAACCGCTGGTGGCGCTCGGGCTCGACGCCGACGTCGCCCGCGCTCGCGCCGAAGCGCTATTGCTGCGACTCAACATTCCGGCCCCGCTCTGGAGCTTGCCGCCAGCGACGTTCTCGGGCGGCGAACAGCAGCGCGTCAACCTGGCCCGGGTGTTTGTCGTCGACTACCCGATCTATCTACTCGACGAACCGACCGCCTCGCTCGATGCCGAGAATCGCGCGATCGTAGTCGCCCTCCTCGTCGAGGCCCGCAACCGCGGCGCCGCCATGGTCGGTATCTTTCACGACCGCGAGGTCCGCGCCGAGGTCGGCACGCGGACCCTCGACCTCGCCGATCTGCAAAGGGCGGCGTGATGCGCGAACTCGTCGTCAGCCAGTGCCGTATCGTCACCGCCGAAACGGCGGTTTACGGCACTCTCCACACGCGCGACGGCGTCATCACCGACGTCCAGCCGGGCGCGAGCGCCCTTGCGAGCGCGCTCGAATGGAACGGCGATTACCTGATTCCGGGTCTGGTCGAGCTTCACACCGACAACCTCGAACGGCACCTGCGGCCGCGACCCGGCGTCGCTTGGCCTTCGACCGCCGCTATCGTCGCTCACGACGCTCAGGTGTCGGCGAGCGCCATTACCACCGTCCTCGACGCGATCGGGGTGGGCTACGACATCGGTAAGGAATACAGGCGCGACCTTCTCCCGCAATCGCTCGCAGCGCTGGCCGAGGCCGAGCGCGCCCGCGCGTTACGCGCCGAGCACTTCCTTCACCTACGCTGCGAGGTCGGCGACCCCGAGGTCGTCGATGAGTTCGCCAAGCACGCCGACGACCCCAGGCTCAAGCTTGCGTCCCTCATGGATCACACGCCCGGCCAGCGCCAGTTCGTCAAGGACGACAAGTTTCGGGAGTACTACCGCGGCACCTTCGGCTTGAGCGAGGCGGAACTAGACGCCGTGATCGCCAAGCGGATCGAGCAGCAGCGCGACTTTGCGGCCCCCAACCGCGTGCGGCTGGCTCGCCTCTGTCGTGACCGGTCGATTACGCTCGCCAGCCATGATGATGGGACCGTCGATCAGGTCGAGGAATCAGTCGGTCTTGGTCTCACCGTCGCCGAGTTTCCGACCACGCTGACGGCGGCAGCGGCGGCTCGCAAGCGCGGCATGACCACGATCCTCGGTGCGCCGAACGTCGTGCTCGGCCGCTCCCAATCCGGCAACCTGTCGGCGCTCGAAGCGGCGCAGCACGGACTGCTCGACGCGCTTTCCTCCGACTACGTCCCGATGAGCCTGATCTACGGAGCGTTCCGGCTGACCGAGGACGCGGGCCTCGATCTTCCTGCGGCGATTGCCACCGTGACGCGAAACCCGGCGCGGATGGTCGGACTCGAGGATCGCGGCGAAATCGCAGTCGGGCAACGGGCCGACTTCGTCCGCGTCACTCTCATTGGTCAAGCGCCGGTCGTGCGCGAGGTATGGCGGCTTGGACAGCGCGTTATGTGATCTTGGCGGAGGAACCAACATGACCATCGTGGATGAGTTGATCGCGTTGCTCGAGAAAGGCCGTGATCGCGGCTACGGCGACGAACAGGTTTCCCAGTACGAGCACGCGGTTCAATGTGCGATCCTGGCTGAAGCCGAGGGCGTCGCGTCGCCGCTCGTCGTCGCCGCCCTGCTGCACGACATTGGCCACCTGTTGAACGACGATGCGCGCAGCGCGATGATCCAACGCAGCGAGGACGCCCATCACGAGGTACGCGCCGCCAACCATCTGCGCAGTTGGTTCGATTCCGAGGTAACAATCCCGATTCTCCTGCACGTGCCGGCCAAGCGATACTTGACGGCGACCGATCCGCGCTATCTTGCGCATCTTTCGCCCGCCTCGGTTCGTAGCCTCGGTGTTCAGGGCGGCCCCTTCACCGCGGCCGAGGTCGAGCAGTTCATCAGTCAGCCCCTCGCCGGCTGCGCGGCCCAACTCCGCCGCTGGGATGACAACGCCAAAGTCCAGGACGCGCCGATCCCGACGCTCGAACACTTTCGCGCTCACCTCGAGGCCTGCGTGCTCAACGGTGAACACGGTTGAAGGGCCGCTACGCCATCTATTTCACGCCCGACCCCCGCGGCGCATTGTGGCGCGCCGGGTCGAGCTGGCTCGGCCGCGACGCAGTAACCGGCGCCGCGGTCGAACCCAACCTCCCGCCCGCGCTCGGGCGGCCACAGTGGCGGGAGCTAACGGAAGCGCCGCGGCGGTATGGGTTTCACGCGACGCTAAAGCCGCCGTTCCGCCTCGCGCACGGCTTTGAGCCCGTCGACCTCGTCTCGGCGTGCGAGGATTTCGCGCGATCGCGCGCGGCGTTCTTTGCGCCCCCGCTCCGCGTCGCCGACGTCGACGGGTTTATTGCCTTGACGCTCCATGAACCGTCAGCTGCGATCGATGCTCTCGCGCGCGATTGCGTGTCCGTATTCGACCGGTTCCGCGCGCCGCCGTCAGCCGCGGAAACGACGCGACGGCAAGCCGCCACGCTCACCCGTCGACAGGGCGCGTTGCTGCTGCGCTGGGGATATCCCTACGTCATGGAAGAGTTTCGGTTTCACCTGACGCTGACCGAGCGGATGAACCAACCCGGACGAGCCGCATTGCTCAACTCGCTCGCAGCGACGTTCGATCGGTTGACCCGCGCGCCGGTGCGGGTCGATGGTATCGCGCTCTTTTTCCAGCCATCTGCGCGGGCGCCGTTCGCCGCGCTGCGGCGTTTTCCGTTCGGCTCGCACGACGATCGGGCCAAACGCCGGTCTGAACGGCGCGTTGTCAGCGTTCTGTCACAATTCGACAAGAAAGATTTAGCGAAACTGTCATCTCGATGACCCCCAACCGCGCTACTCCATTGCGCGGGAACACGGGGGTCGGATGCTCATCATCGAGAACATCTCCAAGCAGTTCGGCAGCAACGCTGCCGTCGCCGGCGTATCGTTGCGGATCCCGCGCGGCCAGTTCGTCGGTGTCATCGGGCCCTCCGGCGCGGGCAAGTCCACTTTGCTCCGGCTGATCAATCGCTTAGCCGAGCCGAGTGGCGGGCGGATCGCCTTCGAAGACCTCCCGATCAGCGCGTTAACGGGCCGGGCTTTGCGCGGTTGGCGTGCCCGCTGCGCGATGATCTTCCAACAGTTCAACTTGGTCGGCC
>CAMDOQ010000011.1 GCA_945903685.1 Rhizobium sp. Q54 | reverse complement strand
GCTCACCTGGTGATCCTGGCGACCGGCGGCTACGGCCGCGCCTACTTCTCGGCGACCTCGGCCCACACCTGCACCGGCGACGGCAATGCCATGGTGCTCGAAGCCGGCCTGCCGCTGCAGGACGTCGAGTTCGTCCAGTTCCACCCGACCGGGATTTACGGCTCGGGCGTCTTGATCACCGAGGGCGCCCGCGGCGAAGGCGGCTTCCTCGTCAACTCACAGGGCGAGCGCTACATGGAGCGCTACGCACCGAACGCCAAGGACCTGGCCTCGCGCGACGTCGTGAGCCGCGCTTCGACCATCGAGATCCGTGAGGGCCGCGGCGTCGGCCCCAACAAGGACCACGTGTTCCTGCATTTGGACCATTTGGACCCCAAGATCCTCGAAGAGCGGCTTCCCGGCATCTCCGAGAGCGCCCACGTCTTCGCCGGCGTCGACGTGACGCGTCAGCCGATCCCAGTGATCCCGACCGTCCACTACAACATGGGCGGCATCCCGACCAACTACTGGGGCGAGGTATTGATCAAGAAGGGCGACAACCCCGACCACGTCGTCCCCGGCCTGATGGCGATCGGCGAGGCGGCGTGCGTCTCGGTCCACGGCGCCAATCGCTTGGGCTCGAACTCGCTCTTGGACCTGGTCGTGTTCGGCCGCGCCGCCGGCATCCGCGCCGCGCAGCTGGTCAAGCGCGGCACCTCGCACAAGAACCTGCCCAAGAACGCGGGTGATGAGGCGGTCGCCAAGTTCGATTTCTACCGCAACGTCAAGGGCAAGCTGCCGACCGCAGCGATCCGCCTCAATATGCAGCGGGTGATGCAGGCCAATTGCGCGGTGTTCCGCACCGGCGAGGTCATGGACGAAGGCGTCAAGAAGCTCGAGGAAGTGCGCCAGTCGATGAGCGAGATCGGGATCAAGGACCGCTCGCTCATTTGGAACTCCGACCTCATGGAGACGATCGAGCTCGACAACCTGATGCAGCAGGCGATCTGCACCATGCACTCGGCCGCCAACCGCAAGGAGAGCCGCGGCGGCCATGCGCGCGAGGACTACAAGGACCGCGACGACCCGAACTGGATGAAGCACACGCTGGTGTCGTACGACAAGAAAACCGGCAAAACGTCGATCGACTACCGGCCGGTCCACACCTACACGCTCTCCGACGAGGTCGAGTACATCCCGCCCAAGGCGCGGACGTACTGAGCGCTACCGGAACCGGATCACCCGAGGGATCACCATGGCCGAATTCACCCTGCCGCAGAACTCGAAAATCCGCCCGGGCAAAACCCACGCCGCGCCGGCGGGGGCCAAGCGCCTCAAAAAATTCAAGGTCTACCGCTGGAACCCGGACGACAAAAAGAACCCGCAGGTCGACATCTACGAAGTCGATTTGGACAGCTGCGGACCGATGGTCCTGGACGGCCTGATCAAGATCAAGAACGAGATCGATTCGACGCTGACCTTCCGCCGCTCGTGCCGCGAGGGTGTGTGCGGCAGTTGCGCGATGAACATCGACGGCACCAATACGCTGGCCTGCACCAAGGCGATCTCCGACGTGAAAGGCGACGTCAAGGTCTACCCGTTGCCGCACCTTCCGGTGGTCAAGGACCTGGTGCCCGACCTCACCACGTTCTACGCCCAGTACAAGTCGATCAAGCCGTGGCTGCAGTCGACGACGCCGCCCCCGCCCGACCGCGAGCGCAAGCAATCGCAGGCCGAGCGCAAAAAGCTGGACGGACTTTGGGAGTGCATCCTCTGCGCCTCGTGCTCGACCAGCTGCCCCTCCTACTGGTGGAACGGCGATCGTTATCTCGGCCCGGCGATCCTCCTGCAGGCCTATCGCTTCCTGGTCGATTCGCGCGACGAGGCGACCGGCGAGCGCCTGGACCATTTGGAAGATCCGTTCCGGCTCTACCGCTGCCACACGATCTTGAACTGCACCAAGACCTGCCCCAAGGGCCTCAACCCAGCCAAGGCGATCGCCGAGATCAAGAAGATGCTGGTCGAGCGGCAGGTCTAGCGCCCGCTCGACACCGCCGAGTTAAAGCCGCCGGCCGCAGGGCCGGCGGTTTCGTTTTAGCGCCCGCCTTTAAAGTATCCCCTCCCCCTGCGCTGCAGGGGGAGGTCGGCGCAAAGCGCCGGGTGGGGGTTGGCGACAACAGACCCCCTCCCCACCTCCCCTGCTACGAAAGGGGAGGAGCGCATGCCGCAGCGACAGCCCCCTCGTCCGCGCGGGGGAGGGGCGCTAAGGTCGCGGGCTAACGAACAAGCCCGCGAACACCGCCCCCCGACGAGGCCCCCAATGGCGACCACCCTCCACCACTACGTGAATGGCGAGCGCGTCCCGGGCCGGAGCGGCCGCATGGGCGAGATTTTCAACCCGGCGACCGGCGAGGTAACAGCGCGGGTGCCGTTCGCCGGGACGCCCGAGGTCGACGGCGCGGTCAAGGCGGCGCAGGCCGCGTTCCCGGCGTGGGCCGAAACACCGCCCTTGTCGCGAGCCCGCGTCCTCTTCAAGTTCCGCGAGCTCCTGCTCGCCAACCTGGATGCGATCGCCCGGATCGTCACGGCCGAGCACGGCAAGACCATTCCCGACGCCAAGGGCTCGATCACGCGCGGGCTCGAAGTGGTCGAGTTCGCGTGCGGCATCCCGCAGCTCTTGAAGGGCGAGTTCACCGAAAGCGTAGGCTCAGGGGGCATCGACGCGTGGTCGATGCGCCAGCCCTTGGGCGTCTGCGCCGGCATCACGCCGTTCAATTTCCCGGCCATGGTGCCGCTCTGGATGTTCCCGGTCGCGATCGCCTGCGGCAACACCTTCGTCTTGAAACCCTCGGAGCGCGACCCATCGACTGCGCTTCGCATGGCCGAACTGCTGACCGAGGCCGGGCTGCCCGACGGCGTCTTCAACGTCGTGAACGGCGACAAAGAAGCGGTCGATGCGCTGCTCCATCACCCGGACGTGGCGGCCGTATCGTTCGTCGGTTCGACCGCAATTGCCGAGTACGTCTACAAGACCGCGGCATCGGCCGGAAAGCGCGTCCAAGCGCTGGGCGGCGCCAAGAACCACATGGTGGTGATGCCGGATGCCGACATGGATCAGGCGGCCGAAGCCCTGATCGGCGCTGCCTACGGCTCGGCCGGCGAACGCTGCATGGCGGTCTCGGTCGCCGTCGCGGTCGGCAGCGCGGCCGAGCCGCTGCTCGAACGGCTGGAGCCGCGCGTGCGCGCGCTCAAAGTCGGGCCCGGCACCGATCCCGAGTCCGAAATGGGCCCGCTCGTTACCCGCCAGCATCTGGAAAAAGTCCGAGGCTATATCGACCACGGCGTCGCCGAGGGCGCCGAGCTTCGGGTCGATGGCCGCGGTTTGAAGCTCCAGGGCTACGAGAACGGTTTCTTCATCGGCGGCACGCTGTTCGACCACGTTACGCGCCAGATGAAAATCTACCGGGACGAGATTTTCGGGCCGGTGCTTTCGGTGGTGCGCGCGGGTTCGTTCGACGAAGCCTTAGGCCTCGCCAACGACCATGAGTACGGCAACGGCGCCGCGATCTTCACCCGCGACGGCGATGCCGCGCGAACCTTCGTCAGCCGCGCCAAGATCGGCATGGTCGGCGTCAACGTCCCGATCCCGGTTCCGATGGCGTTTCACTCGTTCGGCGGCTGGAAGCGGTCGCTGTTCGGCGACCACTACGTGCACGGGCCCGAGGGCGTGCGCTTCTACACGCACTTGAAGACCGTGACCTCGCGCTGGCCGACCGGGATCCGCAGCAAGGCCGAGTTCGCGATGCCGACGATGCGCTGAACGCGTCGAGGAGCGACTGCTACCAGATCGGCGTCACCGCGACCGCCGGCGTCATCGCCACCGCGGTCGTCGACACCCGTAGTTCCGGCGGATCATCCGGGCTCCGCGGCGGGCGCGCATCGCCGGAACGCGCGGTATCGATCCCGATCGCGCCCAGCGAATCGAGGCCGCGAAAATCCCTGGCGGTCGCCGGCGCCCCACGTGTCTCGCAGAGCTTCCGATCCTGGCGGAGGGCGCTTTCCAAGATGCGACAGTCCTTGCCGGTCGCGGCATCGAGCGCGTACTCGGCAACGCCCTTGCCCGACGACGCGGTCATGATTGCCGAGGTCGCCGTGATCGCGTGATCCAAGAGTGGGGCACCGATGATCGCGCCCATGCAGCCGGACGTTATGGCGACAAGGACGACAGCGGCGACAAGACGAAGGCTGGTACCAGCGCGCATGGTCAGTCTCCCGTGATCGGGCGACCCCTCCCCAAGGGCAAGCGCGTTGGCTTGATTGTCGATTAGCCGGCTGGCGGCGCCGGTCTCACGGAAAATACTGATCTATTTTCCCTGAAAAGACAACCGTTTATCGGTCGATCTTATGACAAAATGTTACCAAGCGAGCTGTGCGAGCGCGGCCGTCGGCCGGACACCGTGGGCACGGCAGGTGGCGGCAAGCTTGGCGCCGTCGAGCGCTTCGCCGGGCGCGAGCCCAAGCTCGGCACCGTGGATTCCGGAGGCCACCAGGTAGCCATCGATCCCGGCGCGGTTGGCGCCGGCGATGTCGGTCAGAAGCGAATCGCCGACCGCGAATACCGCGTTCTTGGCGATGCCCGCGAACAGGGCAAAGCAAGCGGCGTAGGCCGCGGCGTGGGGCTTGCCGTGATAGACGACGCGACCGCCGCGGGCCTCGTAGGCTTGGGCGAGGGCGCCGGCACAGAGTACGAGCTGCGTGCCGCGCTGTACTTCGAGGTCGGGGTTGGCGCAGATCATCGGCAACCCGCGCTCCCGCGCTTCGGCCAGGAACGCGTCGTAATCGGCGACCGTCTCGCGGTCGTCGTCGAAGAGCCCCGTGTTAACGATGAAGGTCGCGTCGGCCAAATCGGGTACGACGTCGTAGGCCATGCCTGCCATGAGACCCCAGTCGCGCTCAGGACCCAATCGAAAGTAGCGGCGGCCCAAGGCGCCGTGAACCGGATCGTCGCGGCGCTCGAGCGCGGCGCGGGTCAGATCGCCCGAGGTCACGATCGCATCGTAGGCCTGGCGTGGGACGCCGAGCTCTTCGAGCCGACGCACGACCTCCTGGGATCGCCGCGGCGCGTTCGAAAGCAGCACGGTGCGGATGCCGGCTGCGCGGAACCGCGCAAGGCACGCGACCGCCGCCGGGAACGCGGCGACCCCATTGTGGATGACGCCCCACAGATCGAGGATCGCGGCGCGATAGCGTGACGCGACGCCGCCGATGCCGTCGAGGATCGGAATCGCGTCGGTCATCGTGCGCTAATGCTCGAACCGGCTCGGCTTGGGCTCGCCGAACAGATAGCCCTGGCCGAAGTCGATGTTGTGTTCGATCAAGCTGATCACCATCGCTTCGGTCTCGACCTTCTCGGCGATCAAGGCGATCCCGGCCCGCTTCATCGCGAGCTTCAAATCTTCGATATGGACCGGGAGGTCGGCCTGGTGGCGCGCCGACATCAGCGTGTCGGCACCGACCTTGAGGAACCTGACTCCGCGCTTGGCCAGCAGGCCGATGTCGATGTGCAGCGAACGCACGCGGTCGATCGAGAGGCCGAAGCCGAGCCGCGCCAGCCGCGCCAGATTGGTTTCGACGTCGGGATCGCTCAGATCGTCCTGGCCGAATTCGAAGAACAACACCGGCGCGAGCTCGGTGTTGTGTTCGAGGAAGTCGACGAACTGCGGGAAGAACTCTTTGTCCGACAGCGACCAGCGCGAGATGTTGCAGAAGAATCCGAGATTGGGGTTGTCGCGAAGCGCGCGGCGCACCAGCTGGACGCAGCGGAACAGCAGCAGGTTGTCGATCGTCGAGATAAAGCCCTGCTCGGCGGCAACCGCGATGTAGCGCTCGGGCAGAATGACGCTGCCGTCCTCGTGGCGGATGCGCGAGAAGGTCTCGTAGAACTGGACGTCGCGCTGCGGCAGCCGCACCACCGGTTGCAGGTAAAGGTCGACCCGGTTCTCGCGGAGCGCGCTTTTCGTGATTTCGAGGACCTCGGCGTCGGTGAGCGACTTCGGCTGAATCAAAGGCAGCGGCTGGGTGGTATTGGACAGCACGTCGCGCTTGGCGGTGCCGGTCGCGTTGGCGGCCCGCATCCCGCGCTTGACGTTGAGTTGGGTGAGCAGGCTCCGCAGCACCCGCATCTCCGAGACGATCTCGGCGTTCGAGCGGGCGACGTCGCCGTCGGAAGCGAGCACGGTGAGATCGGCGATCTTGGCCTCGGTCGAGCCGCGCAGCGCGTCGTGGGCCGCCGTCAGCGCACGCACGTCGCGGCCGAGGCGCCGGCTGACCGTGACTTGCGCCGCCGCGATGTGGGCGAGCGCCCCCGCCACGAACACGAACGCCGCGGCGGCATAGGTGCCGTAGGGCGGGAGGTCGGGCGCAAACGCCGGCAGCTCGCGCGCAACGATGGCGGCGAGCGCGGCATAGCAGCCGATCAGGAAAAGGTGTGCGAACCACATCGCGTTGGGGCGGACGTTAGCACAGCTCGCGATTTGTCTTGTTGCCCCCTCCCCCTGCTTGCAGGGGGAGGACAGGAGGGGGTGAGGCGGACCCCCACCCCTCCCTCCCCCTCTGGCGAGGGAGAGGGGGTTTATCCGTCGGCGCCGACCGCCGCCGCGACCGAGGCGAAGCCGTCGCGGTCGAGAAGTGCGGCGAGCTCGGCGTTAGCTCGCCCGAGCAAGCCGGGGCCCTCATAGATTATCGCGGTATAAAGTTGCACCAGCGTCGCACCGGCCCGGATCTTGGCATAGGCATCGGCGCCCGAGCCGATGCCGCCGACCCCGATCAAGGGCAGGCGGCCTCCGGTCAGGCGGTAGAAATCGCGAAGCACCGCGGTCGAGGGCGCGAACAAGGGCGCCCCGCTCAAGCCCCCGGTCTCGTGGCGATGGCGGCTCTGCAAACCTTCGGGTCTCGCGATCGTGGTGTTGCCGACGATGAGTCCGTCGAGACCTTTGGTGAGCGCGACCTCGGCGATCGCCGCGCGCTCACCCGCGTCGAGGTCGGGCGCAACCTTGGCGAGGATCGGCACCGGGCGGGCGCCAGCAGCGACCGCTTCGGCGCGCGCGGTATGGAGCCGATCGAGCAGGTCACTCAACGCGGCGCGGCTCTGGAGCGAGCGTAAACCGGGCGTGTTGGGCGAGGACACATTGACGGTGACGTAGGCAACATCGGCGTGGAGCGCCCGATATCCGGCCACATAGTCGGCGATCCGATCCGCGCTATCCTTGTTGGCGCCCACGTTGGCGCCGACGATGCCGGGGCGGCCGCGCCGCGCCGCGAGCCGGGCCGCCGCGCGCGCGAGACCGTCGCTGTTGAACCCCAGGCGGTTGATGCCGGCACGGTCCTCGGTCAGGCGAAAGAGGCGCGGCCGCGGATTGCCGGCCTGAGGCTCGGGCGTGATCGAGCCGAACTCGACGAAACCGAAGCCGAGTTTGAGCGCCGCATCGGGGACGCGGGCGTCCTTGTCGAACCCGGCTGCAAGCCCGATCGGGTTCGGGAAGTCCAACCCGAACGCCTGGACGCGAAGCCGCGGATCGGCGGCCGGCGACGTCCGGCCGGCCAAACCCCACGCCAGGGCGGCGAGCGCGAGCGCGTGCGCACGCTCGGGATCGAGGGCAAAAAGCCACGGTCGGATCAGGTGAAACGGGAGCACGGCATCGCTGGGTTTCGAGGAAGTGGCGCGGAGTGGTCGCGGTACCGCATAAAATAGCTGCTTGCGCGGCAAGCCGCCGCCGTATTATCGGCTGGCGCTGCCGCCATGCGCGTTGTTTCTCTCTTCACCGTCCTCGTTGTCGCGGGCTTTGTCGCCGGAACCGCCGGCGCCCAGCCAGCCTTCGATGCCAACCGCGACCTGATCGCGCGGCTCGCCGCCGCCGTGCGCGCACCGTGCGCCTATCCTGGGGACACGTTCCGGCAGATGGCTGGCCGGCTTGGACCCGACGTCGGCTTGATCCACCAGCAGGGCCTGCGCGACCGCGCCGAGCCGATCGGTTGGCAACGGAGCTTCGCTCTCAAGCCGTACGGTATGATCGAAGTCACCCGGCTGGTACCACCGGATGCCCGCGGCCATATTTCGGCCGAGCTCCAGTTGGCTGCCGGCGATCGGCTGCTGCCGGTGCTCTCGGTCCTGGCCGGGCTCGACTGCGCCGTGATCGAGGCGCGGCGGCTCGTTTACGACAGGCGCGGGCAGCTCGATCGCATGATCGTCCTCGACGCCGAGCTCGAGCCGACCGGAGCGAGCTCGCCGCTCAATCCGCCGGTCCCGGCCGCCACGGCCCCCGACCCCGGCGGGGTCCGCATCGCCGTGGTCGACACCGGCGTCAACTACCTGCTGCCGCCGATCGCCGCCGCGCTCGCCCGCGACAGCAACGGCCGCGCGCTCGGTTACGATTTTTGGGACCTCGACCCCTACCCGTTCGACAGCGACACCCGGCGCTCGGCGTTTTATCCGATGCACCAGGGGACGCGGACCGCGAGCGTGATCGTCGCCGAGGCGCCCCGGGCGCGGATCGTCCCCTACCGGTTTCCGTTTCCCGACCTCGGGCTCATGGCCGACCTTGTCCGCGACGCCGACACCGCTGGCGCCCGCATTGTCGTGATTTCCTATGCCGCCGCGGCCGAAGGCGATTGGGACGCGTTTATCGAAGCCGCCGAGGCGCGACCCAATCTTCTGATTATCGCCGCCGCCGGGCCGGGCGGGCGCAACCTGGACGTGACCGCCGAACCACCGGCGACGCTCGCGCTCCCCAACGTCATCGTCGTGACCGCCGCCGACAAGCGCGGGCGGCTCTTGGGCAACGCCAACTACGGCCCGCGCTCGGTTCACCTGGCGGTCGCCGCCGAGGACGTCGCGGTGATCGACTTTTCCGGACAGCGCGGGCTCGGCTCGGGCACCGGTATTGCGGCCGCGCGGCTCGCGGCCTACGCCGCCCGGCTTTTGGCCGCCAACCCCGATTGGACGATGACGCGGCTTCGCGAGGGCTTGCTCAAGGCTGGCCGGCCGCCGGTCGGTGAGCCCGCTCGCACCCGCCACGGCGTCATGGTCGATTGAGCGATCGGGCCAACGCAGGAGCGATCGGGCTAAAGCAGCATCCGCTCGGGTTCGGCGCACGCGGCATCGTCGTTTCTGACCGAATTGACCCGGGTCGAGACCCGCGTCACGGCAATCTCGGCGTCGGGGTAGGCCCTGAGCAACGCCTTGGCCGCGACCGGATCGGCCGCGCCCAGCCATGCGTCGTGGTCGGCGCGATCGAGGATCACCGGCATACGCTCGTGGATCGGCCGGAGCAGGGCATTGGCGTCGGTGGTGACGATGGTGCAGCTTTCGATCGGCTCGCCGCCGGAGCCCGGCGGCCGCCAGCGCTCCCATAGACCCGCGAACGCGAACGGACCGCCATCGTGGCGCGCGATCAGGTAGGGCTGCTTGATCTTGCCCTCGAGCTTCCACTCGTAGAAACCGTCGGCCAGGATCAGGCAACGGCGCTGCACGAACGCCTCGCAGTAAGCCGGCTTCTCCGCGATGGTGTCGGCGCGGGCGTTGATCATCATGGCGCCGCCCTTGGCGTCCTTGGCCCACGCCGGGATCAAGCCCCAGCGGAGCGTGACGAGCTCGGGGGAGCCGGCAGACGCACGGCGTACGGCATAAACCGGATCGGTCGGCGCGACGTTGTAGCGGGGCGGTGCGTTCGGCACCGCGCCGGTGAGCGCGAGATAGGCGTAATACTCGGCCCAGGTAACCGATCGCTTGAACCGCCCGCACATTGACGCCGCTCCGCCGCTCGCCTACCCCTACCCGCCAGCATCGTCCGGAGTCCGTCCATGCTGCACCTCTATGACTATCTAGCTTCGGGCAACGGATACAAGGTCCGGCTGTTGCTGCGCCTGCTCGGCCGGCCGTACCGCTTGACCGAACTCGACATCCTGAAGGGCGAGACGCGCACGCCGGCGTTTCTTGCCAAGAACCCGAATGGCCGCATCCCCGCGCTCGAGCTCGAGGACGGCACCGTACTTTGGGAATCGAACGCGATCCTTTTCTACTTGGCCGACGGCAGCCGCTTCCTTCCGAGCGACCGCTTGCTGCGCGCGCAAGCGTTGCAGTGGATGTTCTTCGAGCAGTACAGCCACGAGCCTTACATCGCGGTGATGCGGTTCTGGCTCCATTACACCGGGCTCGACGACGACAAGCTCCGGCAACGCGCGAAGAAGATGGAGGGTGGCTACGCCGCGCTCGGCGTCATGGAGCAGCGCCTGGCGGTCGCGCCTTATCTCGTGGGCGGCGCGCTATCGATCGCTGACCTCGCGCTGTACGCCTATACCCACGTCGCGCACGAAGGCGAGTTCGACTTGGTTCGTTTCCCGGCGATCCGGGCGTGGCTCGGGCGGATCGCCGGAGAGCCCGGCTACGCGCCGATCACGGCGGGGTAGATGCAACCGATGGCCGAGTCTTTAAGCAGCAGCCGACACCAAACGAGTGTGGCGAACCACTTTTCGACGGGGGATGCGCTTCAAGTCGTTGCCGATAAGTTTGCGGGTAAAGCGCAAGTCGTAGTCCTGCTGCAGCGCCATCCAGATTTCGGGACCGCTGCCAAGCCACTGACCGAGGCGAAGCGCTGTGTCGGCGGTAACAGCTCGGCGTTTCCGGAGGATTTCCGTGATCCGATTGACCGGGACGCCAAGCGAACGGGCGGCGTCAGACGCGCTCGCGCCGAGTGCTTTCAACTCGTCCGAAAGAAGTTCGCCGGGGTGAATCGGCGGGCCTGCGAGCTTTACCCCGGGGTTAGTCGTGATAGTCGACGATTTCGACATTGATCGGTCCTGGTGAACGATCGGGCCATTCGAAGCAGATTCGCCAGCGCCGGTTAACACGAACGCTATACTGCCCGTTCCGATCTCCCTTCAGCGCTTCGAGTCGATTACTCCTCAACGCTCGCAACGTATGAAGGTCCTTGGCGAGGTGGAGGATGCGTAGTCGCTTATGCGCTTGATCGGAAAAACCTTCAAACTCCCTAATCCGAGTTCCTGTCGCAAAAGCGCGTGTTCGGCGATCCTTGAAGCTTAGGATCATGGATCATTGTGGGTCTTTTTACGTTACGCGTCAAACGTACAACGAAAGGGTTAGGCGTTACTTTTCGCCAAGTCCTCGCCCGCCAGCGCGCGACGGATCAGCGCGATGGTCTCGTTGACCCCGTAGAGCGCGATGAACGAGCCCATGCGCGGGCCTTCGCTCTGGCCGAGCAGCACTTCGTAGAGCGCCTTGAACCAGGCGCGCAGCTCGGCGAAGCCGTGGCGCTTGCCAATCTCGTAGACCTCGAACTGGATCGCTTCCGGATCGGCGGGCTGGGCGAAGCGGCCGAGCGTCGCGGCAAGATCGCCGAGTGCCGCCGCTTCGGCCGGACTCGCCGGCCGGTAGCGCTTGGCCGGCTTGACGAAGTCCTGGTAGTAGGAAACCGCATAGCCGACGAGTTCGTTCAAGATCGGCTGGGTCGTCGGGCTGGCATCGGGCGCGTAGCGGCTGATGAAGCCCCATAGGATCGCCGGCGCATCGGCATTCACGACGCTCGCCAAGTTGAGCAGGATTCCGAACGTGATCGGCAGCGTCGCCGTCGGCGGGTTGCCGCTATGGATATGCCAGACCGGATTCGCGATCTGCTGGTCGCGCGCCTGGCCCGGGTACTTTTCGAGGTGGGTCAGATACTCATCGACCGTCTTCGGAATCACGTCGAAGTGGAGCCGCTTCGCCTTGCGCGGCGCGTTGTACATGTAAAGCGAGAGGCTGGCCGGCGAGGCATAGCGCAGCCACTGATCGATGGTGAGGCCATTGCCACGCGACTTCGAGATTTTCTCGCCGTTCTCGTCCAAGAACAGCTCGTAGGTGAACCCGGCCGGCGGCGTGCCGCCCAGGACGCGGCAGATCTGGCTCGACAGCCGGACCGAATCGATCAGGTCCTTGCCCGACATCTCGTAGTCGACGCCGAGCGCAATCCAGCGCATCGCCCAATCCGCCTTCCACTGCAGCTTGCAGTGGCCGCCGGTGACCGGCACCTCGGTCAATTGGCCGCGGTCGTCGCGGTAGCTCACGGTACCGGCGCCGACGTCCCAGGCGACGATCGGCACCTGCAGGACGATGCCGGTGCGCGGGCAGACGGGGAGGAACGGCGAATAGGTCGCGCGCCGCTCGGGCCCGAGCGTCGGCAAAATCACGTCGCGGACGGCCGCGTAATTCGCGAGGACGCGCGTGAGCGTCGGGTCGAACAAGCCGGCCTTGTAGCAGGCGGTCGCGCTCTTGAACTCGTAGGCGAATCCAAAGCGATCGAGGAAGGCCTTGAGCCGGCCGTTCATGTTGTGGCCGTAGCTTTCGGCGGTGCCATAGGGATCTGGAATCGCGGTCAGTGGCTTTCCCAGATGCCCTGCGACCATGTCGCGGTTGGGGACGTTGTCGGGTACGCGGCGGAGCCCGTCCATGTCGTCGGAGAACGCGAACAGACGCGTCGGCCAGTCGGAGAGCTGAAGGAACGCGTGCTGCACCATCAGCGTGCGAGCGACTTCGCCGAAGGTGCCGATATGGGGCAAACCCGACGGTCCGTAGCCGGTCTCGAACAACACGTAGCCCTTGGCCGGCGCGGCGGCGCCCAAGCGTGCCAGCAGGCCTTGTGCCTCGACAAAGGGCCACGCCTTGGCGGCGCGGACGAGATCGGTGTCGGAAGGGTTCATGAGGAGGCATCCCTTACCTGCCCGCGACGGGCGAGGGAAGAGGCATCGCGCGAGGCCCAGCCTATACTGGCGCCCCATGCACGCCGTTTCGGCCCTGCTCCCGCCGGTCCCGGTCCTCATCGCCGACGCCCGCGATGCGCTCTGGCTCACGCCCGATGGCGAGGTCGAGATCTTGGCTCACGCCGAGGCGCGGGTTCGCGCGACCGCGGGGCCGACGCTCCTCTGTTACGCCGCGCTCCAGGCCCGCTACCTCGGCGGGGCGCGTTTTCCGGCGCTCGACGTGCTCGAGCTGTTCGCCTTTGTCCGCCCGGCGACCTTCGCGGTGCCGACCCCGGCCGGCGTGGCCGCGGCCTTAGACCTTACCCCTCCCGTCGACCGCGCCGGCGAAGCGATAGCGCTGCTGCGCACGGTCGAAGCATTGCTCGCCCAAGCCCAGACCGGCGTGCGCGACCCGGCCGGGCATCGGCTGATTGCGGCGATGGCGCAGGGCGGCTGGTCGTGGGCAAAGCCGCTCGCGCGCGCGATCGGGATCGCGCTCGATCAACCGGCAGCCCATGGCGCCACCGGGCTCGGGCTCGACGTGTGGACGCGGCTTCCGGCGTGGGAGGTCGAGCCGCCGCCGGATCCGCCGGGCGACCACGCGGTGGCCGCGACCGAAGCCGAGGATCGGCTCCGCGAACTCGTCGGCGTCGACGCCGAAGCGCGGCCCGAGCAGGTGAGTTACGCCAAAGCCGCCGCCGCCGCGTTCGCGCCGCGCGACCAAGCCGGCGCTCCCAACGTCGTCCTAGCCGAAGCCGGTACCGGCACTGGCAAGACCCTGGGCTACGTCGCCTCAGCGAGCGTGTGGGCCGAAAAGAACCAGGGCGCCGTCTGGGTGTCGACCTTCACCAAGAACCTGCAGCGCCAGATCGATCAGGAGCTCGATCGGCTTTATCCGCAGCGTGCGGTCAAGCGCCAGAAAGTCGTGGTCCGCAAGGGCCGCGAGAACTATCTCTGCCTCTTGAATCTCGAGGAGGCGGCGAGCCGCGCCGCGTTGGGCGGTAGCGCCGTCGCGTTGGGATTGGTCGCGCGCTGGGCCGAGGCGACCCGCGACGGCGACATCGTTTCGGGCGACTTTCCGGCCTGGCTCGCCGACCTCGCGGGCTTCGCTCCGACCTTGGGCCTCGCCCACCACCGCGGCGAGTGCGTCTACGCCGCCTGCCCGCACTATAACCGCTGCTACGCCGAACGTTCGATCCGGGCCGCGCGCCGCGCCGATATCGTGATCGCGAATCACGCCCTGGTTCTGGCCCAAGCCGGGTCGGCCGAGGACGAGGACCCGCGCATCCCGACGCGGTACGTGTTCGACGAGGGCCATCACCTGTTCGATGCCGCCGATTCGGCGTACGCGGCGCATCTTTCCGGGACCGAGATGAGCGAACTCCGGCGCTGGCTTCGCGGCGAGGGCCGGCGCCAGAATCGGATTCGCGGCCTCGAGCGGCGGGTCGGCGATCTGATTGCCGGCGATGCCGATGCCGCGACCGACCTGGCGCAAGCGATGAAAGCGGCGAGCGTGCTGCCCGGGCCGGGCTGGCTGGCCCGCATAACCGAAGGCCGGGCCGAGGGCGCCGCCGAAGCTTTCCTCGCCGCGGCCGCGACGCACGTGGCGGCGCGCAGCGCCGGGCCGGCGGGAACCGGTTACGGCGAGGAAGCCGAGGCCGCCGCGCTCAGCGAGCCGCTCCGCCGGACAGTCGTCGCGCTCGCCGCAAGCCTAGGCGCGCTCAACCGCCCGCTCGCGCGCCTGAACCGGGCGCTCGCTGCCAAGCTCGACGCCGAAGCCGCCGATCTCGAGAGCGCGACCCGGCTCAAGATCGAGGCGGCGATGCGGAGCTTGGCGTTCCGGAGCGCGATGCTCACAGCCTGGCTCGGGATGCTCGAAGCGCTCGTCGACGATGCGCCGGTCGCAGCGGCCCAGACCGCCCCGGCGCCGACCGCCACCGCCGCAGACGGGGACGTGGCGGGCGACAAGGCGTTCGTCGATTGGTTCGCGGTCGAACGCGCCGGCGGGCGGATTTTCGACGTCGGGCTTTACCGCCACTGGCTCGATCCGACGCTCCCGTTCGCGCGTACCGTGCTGGCACGCGCCCACGGCGTCGTCATCACTTCGGCCACTTTGCGCGATCGCGCGCTTCCGGTCGAAGCCGACGGCACCGCCTGGCAGACCGCCGAGATCCGCACCGGCACGCTTCACTTGCCGCTCCCGGCCAAGCGCGTGAGCGTGCCCTCGCCGTTCGACTATGCGCGCGCGACCCGCGTCTTCGTCGTGACCGACGTCCCGCGCGACCAGCCCGATCAGATCGCCGCCGCTTATCGCGAACTCTTTCTCGCCGCCGGCGGCGGGGCACTCGGCCTGTTTACGGCGATCGCGCGGCTAAGACGCACCTACGCCAAGATCGCCGATCCCTTGACGCAAGCCGGGATCAAGCTCCTGGCGCAGCACATCGACCCGATGGACGTCGGCACCCTGGTCGATATTTTTCGCTCCGAGCGCGATACCTGCCTGCTCGGCACCGATGCGGTCCGCGACGGGGTCGATGTGCCCGGGCCTTCGCTTCGTCTGATCGTGTTCGATCGCGTGCCGTGGCCGCGGCCCGGCATCCTCCACCGCGCGCGCCGCGAGGCCTTCGGCGGCAAGTATTACGACGAGATGATCGTCCGCCTGCGGCTGAAGCAAGCGTTCGGACGCTTGATCCGGCGCGCCGGCGATACCGGCGTGTTCATCCTCTTGGATCGCATGACGCCCTCGCGTCTCCTGGATGCGTTCCCGGAGAACGTCGCGGTCGAGCGGGTCGGGTTCGCGGCGGCTGTCGCCGCGACCCGCGCGTTCCTGGGCCCCTAGCGCCGGAGCCACACCACCGCGGCCGCGATCAGGCGATCGAGCGCGGCGCCACGGAGCGCGACCGCCTCACGTTCGTAGTGGCCGGTATCGATCGCGCCGTTGGCGCGGCGAACGATCGGCGGCAACCGGTCCGGCATGGTCGTCGCTCTGGCGGTTGTCGGGACGGCGATCCTGGCGAATTCGACGGTCATGGCTCACCTCGTTGGTAGGGAGCCATTGTCGGAAAAACGCGCTGGCGCGTCCGTAGGACCCAGGTCCTGGATCGTCGCACCGCGACGGACAGAGGAGCGATCGCCTAGGACCGTAGTCCCAGGCGGGGTCAGCCGCCGCCGAACCCGGCTTCGCGCGCCCGCACGATCGCCTGGGAACGGTTTTCGACCTCGAGCTTGGCGAAGATGCTGGTGATGTGATTACGGACGGTCTTCTCGCTCAGGCCCAAGACGGCCGCAATCTGCGCGTTGTCACGCCCCTGGGCGATCAACTCGGTCAAGTCGCGCTCGCGCGCGGTGAGCGCCGCGAACAACCCGCAGTCGGCGCCACCGTCGGCACGGATGAAGGCGATCACCTCGTCGCGCCACTTGGGCCACACCGGTTCAGCCTCGAGCGGGACGTGGTTGCGACTTTCCAGCGGGAAAAACCGCGCCCCGGGGATCAGGCTCGCGATCAGCCGCCCCTCGTCGAACGGCGCCCGCGCGTCCTTGGTCGCGTGCGTCACCAGCGTCGGGCACGCGACCCGCGGCGCCAGCGCGGTGACGTCGATCTCATTGATGACCCGCATGTAGCGCCCGGCGTTTTCGGGCGACGACGAGACCCGCTCGAGCTCGTTGAACCAGGCGTGCTGCTCGGGCGTCCCGCCGGGGATGAACTGGGTAGTGAAGAACTGGCGGAAGGCCGGGTTCTCTTTGCCCCAGCCGAGCTCGGCCAGCTTGACCAGCATGTCGGCCTCCTCGCGTTGCGCCGGCGTCGGATCACGCTTCAGGCGGCCGCGCGCGAAACCGCCATGCAGGATCAAGTGGCTGACGCGCGTGGGATGACGCACGGCATAGGCGATCGCGACCGCCGCACCTTGCGAGATGCCGAGCAACGGAAAGCGTTCAAGCCCCGCGGCATCGACCACCGTCTCGAGGTCGGCGACCCAGGCGTCGAACGAGAGCGTGGCGACGACCCAGTCCGACAGGCCGCAGCCCCGCGTATCGTAGCGAACGAAGGTGCGGCCAGCCGAAAGGCCGAGCAGGATGTGGTTCCACACCGGACTGCCCCAGTCGAAGTCGAGATGGTTGAGCCAGTTGGCGGCCTTGACCAGCGGCGGACCCGAACCGGTCGTCGCATAGGCGAGGCGAACGCCGTCGGCGGTCGTGCAAAAGCGGATGTGTTGCTTGCGTTTCTCCACCGGTCTCCCCCGCGGCTTACGGTGCCGGTTAGCGCTTGCCCTGTCCAGCCGCCGCCGCTGGATCGGCGGGTAAGCCTTGCCGCGCTACGTCCGCTTCTCTATGGTTCGCGCGCACAAGGAAAAACGGGCGGCCCATGGAACACACCGCGCTCATCTACACGATGGTTCTGGTCTCGGCATCCGACGGCCTTATGAAGGACGCCGAGCTCCGCACCATGGGCGACATCGTTCGCACCATCCCAGCGTTCCGAGGCTACACGTCGGACTTTCTGCCGATGGCGGCCAAAGATTGCGCCGACATGCTGAATGAGAAGGACGGCCTCGAAAAAGTGCTGAATTTCATCGGCCGTTCGCTGCCGCAGGAGTTGCGCGAGACCGCCTACGCGATCGCCTGCGAGATCGCGGTCGCCGACGGTAAGCTCGAGCAGGAAGAGCTGCGGCTCTTGGAGATGATCCGCTATCGCCTGGGCGTTGGCCGCTTGCCGGCGGCGGCGATCGAGCGCGGCGTCAAGGCGCGTTATACGCCGTTCCGCAAGAACAAGCCCGCCGCGAACGTGGCGGCGAAGTCAGCCAAGAAGGCTAAGCGCAGGCGTTAGCGCCGATTGGCGACCTCCGCTTCGGCCACGAGCCGTCGAAACGCAACCGGCCGATGCTCGACATCCTGACACTTAACGTCCTTGCGAGCGTCACGATCCTGGCATTCGCCATCGGCTTGACGGTGCTGTGGGCAGCCGATCGACGCCGCCGCATCGCCGGAATTTTCGCCGCGTCCTTCTACGCTTTGGCGCTCGCGTATTGTGTCATTGGCTTGCGGCGCGCCATTCCCGTCGTCCCCGAATTGCTATCGATCTTGGTGGCCAACGGGCTTATTGGCGTCGGCGCCGCCATGTTTTGGCGCGCGGCGCGCGTTTCCGCCGGGCGACCCCCACAACCGGCGATCGAGGCCAGCGTCATACTGCTTTGGCTCGTTATCCGCGTCTTCTTCTGGGAGGACGTCAACATCCGCCTCGCGACGAACGCAGTGTTCGTCGTCGTCTTCGCCGGCTTGGCCGCGTACGAAATCCTGCGGACGCCGCGCGCCCAGTGGTCGCTGAGCGATCGTCTGATGTTGAGCGTGTTCGTTTTTTCTTGCCCTCTACTTCTCCGTGGGAGCGCCGATATGGGGTTTGGTGCGTCCTCTCGATACCTTGTTCGGACCCAGCAATTTTCAGGCGAGCGTGTACCTCGTCGCGATAGCCGCGACGGCTGTGCTTACATTCGCTGCGCTGTGGCAGTCGTTCGTGGCCCTGACCGAAGCGGTGGCGACCGCAAACACCAAGCTCGAGCGCATGAACCAAGACCTCATGGCGGTACGCGACGGCCTCGAAATCGAGGTGGCGCAACGAACCCTCGAAAACGTCAGGGTCACGACCCAGTTCCACCAAGCGCAAAAGATGGAAGCGATCGGCCAATTGACCGGGGGCATCGCCCACGATTTCAACAACCTGCTCGGCGTAATCTCTGGAAACATCGAGTTGATCGAGGCGAAATTAGCCGACCGACCCGAACTCCGACCGCGGCTCGCGGTCGCGCTCAAGGCGGTCGATCGCGGCGCATCGCTCACACAACAGCTGCTGGCCTTCTCGCGCCGCCAACAGATCGAGGTGCGTTCGCTCGATATTCGCGAGCAGATCGAGGGCATGACGACGCTCCTCCACCGAACCTTGGGACCCGCGATCGAGATCACGACCGAACTCCCCCGCGATCTTTGGCTCGGGCGTTCCGATTCCACACAATTGCAAAGCGCCCTTCTCAACCTCGCGATCAACGCACGCGATGCCATGCCGACCGGCGGCACCCTGACGATCGCCGCGGCCAACATCGCCATCGGCGGCGGGCGAAAGGCGCCGAGCTCGACCCTCGCGGGCGACTATGTGCGCATCACCGTCTCCGATACCGGAACGGGGATGAGCGAGGACGTACGCGCCCGGGCGTTCGAACCGTTCTTCACCACCAAAGAGATCGGAAAAGGCAGCGGGCTCGGCCTCAGCATGATCTATGGCTTCATGCAGCAGTCGGGCGGACACGTCGAGATCGAGAGTGCGCCCGGTAAAGGCACGTCGGTCGCGCTGTACGTGCGGCGCGAAACCGCGGAGACGGCAGCGGCTGTCGACGGGCGGCCGGCAGCGCCGATCGTGGCAACGCGAGCCGCAAGAATCCTCGTCGTCGAGGACAACGAGGGCCTGCGGGATGTCGCGATCGCGACCGCAACATCGGCCGGCCACGTCGCGATCGGCGCGGGCAATTCGGCAGAGGCCTTGGCGCTGCTCGCCAAAGAACCGATCGATGTCCTTTTCACCGACATCGCGCTGCCGGGAAACATCGATGGTTTTGCCCTCGCGCGCGCGGCACTCGCGCAGCGACCCGATCTCAAGGTTCTTTTCACCTCGGGGTATCCGCTCGCCGAGCGGCTTGGAGCCGACAAAGCGGAGCATCGGATTCTTCGCAAACCGTACCGGGTAGGCGATCTCGCCGCCGAGTTCTCGCGACTGATCGGCGCCTAGCGGGTGCGAACCCGGATCATCCCCACGCTTACCAATTCTTCGGCTTACCGCCGGGGTTCGTCTGACGCCGGAAGCGACTTGAGGAAGGACGCGACGGCCGCGGTCGCGGCCGCCTAGGCCCGGTCTTCGGTCCGGCCCGAGGATTTACGCGGAACGAAGCTGTGGTCGCCGTCTTCGATCCAGTGGGGCCGTCGCTAGCCGACCGCCGACCGGTCCGGGCAACGACCGCCGGTCATTTGCCGGGCCAAGGCGCCCCTGTTACCTTTTCGCTCGCGGTGAGCCGGACCACCGGCCGTTCAAGCGGTGCCAACGCGCGCCGCATCGCGTCGCCGCGCGACGCCCTGGGGAGGACGCCATGGAACTCAAATACGTGATGTCGTCGGATTCGCACATCATCGAGCCCTACGACTTGTGGAGCAGAGCGCTCGGGAAGAAACACGGCGACAAAGTACCGCACCGCACCAACAGCGCGCGCGGCGTGCCGGGCGATTTCATTTTCCTGGGCCGCGACTACATGCGGATCGGTGACCTCCGCCAGGAGAACGCCGGCGACACGCCCGATTCGACCGCTCCGGTTTCGACCAGCGATCTACCGAAAGATTTAGCCGAGCGGGTCCTCGCCGCCAACTCGAGTCCGGCCGAGCGCATGAAACTCATGGACCTGGACGGCGTCCGTGCCGAGCTGATCCAGGCGACCAACATGCTGCTTGCAATGCGGATCCCGGACACCCAAGTGCTGCAGGACTGCGCCCAGGTCTTCAACGACTACTGCGCCGAATATTGCCAGTACGACCCGCAACGCTTGGTCGGCTCGGCCATGATCCCGATGCACGATCCGGCATGGGCGGTGAAAGAGCTCGAACGCGTGGCCAAGAAAGGCCTCCGCACCGCGATCATAAACACCGACCTGCCGCCCACCTTCGCGCCCTACCGCAAGAAGAACTACGACATCTTCTGGGCTGCAGCGGTCGCGCACGGCTTCCCGATCACGCTCCACCTCGGCACCGGCGAGACCGTCGATCCTTTCTGCTTCATCACCAAGGAGGAGCAAGAAGAAGGCCCGCGTTACTTCCTCGCCGTGTTCGGCGACGAGCAGTACGCACTGGTGAACGAGTTCATTTTCGGCGGCATCTTCGATCGCTTCCCCAAGCTGCAAGTTCTCACCGGCGAGTACGAGTGCTCGTGGTTCCCCTACTGGTACTACCGTTGCCGCCAAATGCAGGGCCCGCTCGGCGACGCTATGAACATCCCGCGGGTCGAGAAATCGATCGACGAATACGTGGCCGAGAACTTGTGGATCGCTTTTACCGACGATCTCTTTTTCGACCGCTCCTGGGACGTGATCGGCGAGGACCGGATTATGTGGGGCTCGGATTACCCGCACCCGCGCAACACCTTCCCCAACAGCCACGACATCATCAAGAAGCGGATGGCGAACGTGCCGGAACGCGTCGTCGCCAAGGCGGCCGGGCTCAATTGCGCCGGCCTGTTCGGCCTCGAAGTTCCGGCCGACGCGCGGCGGTTAGCCGCCGAGTAGCGCTGGCGAGGATCGCGTCATGCCGGGATCGGAGATCACGATCACGGGCCCGGACGGATCGTTCGGCGCCTACTACGCAACGCCGCGCGGCGGCCGCGGCCCCGGGCTCCTGGTGCTCCAGGAGATGTACGGGGTCAACGGCTTCATGCGTAACACTTGCGACGAGTACGCCAAGCTCGGCTTCCTCGCACTCTGCCCCGATCTTTATTGGCGGCAGCGGTTGGGCGTCCAGCTGACCGACGCGAGCCAGGCCGAACTCGACCAAGCGTTCAAGCTGATGGACGGGCTCGACCGCGACAAGGCGATCGCCGACATCAGGGCGACGATCGCGCACTTGCGCACCGTGTCAGGCGCGAACGGCCGGGTCGGCGCGCTCGGCTTTTGCCTCGGCGGATTGCTCGCCTACTTGACGGCGGTGCGGACCGATATCGATGCCGCAGTCGGCTACTACGGTGTCGACATCCACAAGTACCTGGCGGAAAAGAGCGCGATCAAGAAGCCGCTGATGTTGCATATCGCCGAGGAAGACACCGCCCTTCCCAAAGAGGACAACGCCGCGATCAAGGCTGGGCTCGCCGGTCACCCGTTGGTGACGATCCACAGCTATCCGGGGCTCGACCACGCTTTCGCCCGGGTTGGCACCAAATACTTCAAATACGACGCGCGCGCCGCCGACGTGGCCAACCGGCGCACGCTCAAGCTATTGAACGACGCACTGGTGATCGGCCCAGCCGCCGAGCGCGGCAAGCGGCCTGAAGGCGTCGCGCCCAATACGCTCGCGCGCAAGACGTAGGCGTCGGAACGATACCGATCAGCGGAGCGCGGCGAGAAAACGCGCGACCGCGGCGATCGCCTCGGCCCAGGTTTCAGCCTCGGTTCTTCCAGAGGATTTTCGCGGCACGAAGCTGTGGTCGCCGTCGTCGATCCAGTGGAGCGCGATCGTCGGGCTCAGCGGATATTTCAACACCTCGTCGCGCGTGCCCATGGTATCGCGCGTGCCCTGGACGATGAGCGCTCGGGTCTTGAGCCCTTCGAGATGCGCGATCCGGGCCGCCGCCAACTTGCCGGGGGCGTGGAACGGGTAGCCCAGGCACACGAACCCGCGCGCGCCGGCCTGGTCGGCGACCATGCTCGCGATCCGCCCGCCCATCGACTTGCCGCCGATCGAGACCTTAGGCCCGCCGCCGAGCGCTGTGATCGCCGCGTTCCAGGTCGCGACCAACACGTCGGGCCGGTCGGGTCCCGGTTTCCTGCCGGTACGCCGCGCCGCCATGTAGGGGAACTCGAAGCGCGCAACCCGATACCCTTCGGCTGCGAGGCCCTGCGCGAACGCCGCCATGAACGGGCTATCCATCGGTGCGCCGGCACCGTGGGCAAGCGCAACGATCCTGCCCTTTACCGGACCGTCGAGCAGAAAGTCAGGAGCCATCGTGTGACCCGGAGGGGCGGGGCGGCTGCGAACGTCGACAGCGTATCAGTTAGGCGCCGAGGTCGCTATCGCGCGCCAACAAGTTCGTTCTCATATTTCACACGAGGATAAGTATTTAATCTTTTGTAAATAAATAGGATTATCGTACGATAATTCACTTTGCTACCGCTTTTCGTGGACCGTTCATGAGTACCAGACCGCGTCTGTTCATCGTCGGCAGAGAACTGCTCGCCGTCGAAAACATGGAACTTCTCCTCGATGAGATCGGTGTCGCCGCGGTTGGGCGCGCATTCTCGGTCGCGGAGGCAATCGATCGGCTCGGTGCGGTTAAGACCGACGGCGCGATCGTCGATCTCGACGTCCGCGGGCGTGTGGTCGAACTGGTGGGAGCGTTGGCCAAGGCCGGCAAGCGGATGATTTTCGTGTCCGACCGGTTCGGGCCGAAATTCGCCGAGCAGTTTCCCGACATTGCTTGCCTCGAGAAACCGGTGAACGAGGATGCGCTGCGCACCGTGATCGCGAAAGCGTTCGACGGGACCTATCAACCCGTCGCAGGAAAACGTCGGAAGAAGATCAACCCAGCGGCTGCGCTGCGGCACTGATCGGCGTTCGCGCCGAACCGGCCGCCTAAGCCTCCGCAGCCTGCGGCATTGAAGTTGGAGCGGGTGAAGGGAATCGAACCCTCGTCGTAAGCTTGGGAAGCTTCTGCTCTGCCATTGAGCTACACCCGCTTGCCCGGCGCAGGTCGATATTACGCAGGGCCGCGGCGGCGCGAAACCCCCTCGCGCGAGCCGGGGCTTGCGAAGCCGCCGCCAAATGGCGCATTCGTGATTGGCGGTGAGCGCTATGACGTTGACGCGGCCGGGCGGTCGTCGCACCTTCGGCCGAAATCAAATCAGTCCGCGATGAACGCCCCGACCGTACCCCTCCAGATCAAGCCGCTCGATCCGGCCAAGTTTCGCGACCCCGACACGACCGCCAAAGGCGAGCAGCGGGCGAGCGTCGGCTTGCGCGCACTTGAAACGCTCTGGTTCAACACCGGTACACTCTGCAACCTGACCTGCGCCAACTGTTATATCGAATCGAGCCCGACCAACGACCGCCTGGCCTACCTCACGCTCGCCGAAGCGGTCGGCTATCTCGACGAAATCGCGCGCGATAAGATTCGCGTACGCACGATCGGTTTCACCGGCGGCGAGCCGTTCATGAACCCGGCGATCGTCGCCATGATCGATACCAGCCTCGCGCGCGGGTTCGAGGTTTTGGTGCTCACCAACGCAATGCGGCCGATGCGCAAGCTCGAGCGGCCGCTCCGCGACCTGCACGCACGCTTCGGCGCCAAGCTTACGATCCGGGTCTCGCTCGACCACTACACGCCCGAGCGCCACGACGCCGAGCGCGGGCCGCGGTCGTTCGCGAAAACGATCGACGGACTGGTCTGGCTCACGGGTCACGGATTTCGCGTCCACGTCGCCGGCCGTACCTATTGGGGCGAGGACGAAGCATCGCTCCGGCGCGGCTACGCCGCGCTCTTTGCCGCCCGCGGCATCGCGATCGACGCCGACGATCCCGGAACCTTGGTGCTGTTCCCGGAGATGGACGCCCGGATCGATGTGCCCGAGATCACGACAGCTTGTTGGAGGATTTTGAACGTCAGCCCCGATGCCATGATGTGCGCCACTTCGCGCATGGTGGTCAAACGCAAAGACGCGGCCGGCCCGGTGGTGGTGCCGTGCACGCTGCTCCCCTACGACCCCACGTTCGAGATGGGGACGACGCTCGCGAGCGCGGCGGGAGTCGTCAAGCTGAACCACCCGCACTGCGCCAAGTTCTGCGTCTTGGGCGGCGGTTCCTGCAGCCGCTAGCGCCCCACCGCGACACCAGCCCGTACGGTCCTCACCTACCCTCGCCGGGACTTGACCCGGCCGCCGCCAGCCGTTAAGAGTCCGGCCGTTCCGTGGTGATTTGAGCCGGCCGGCTTGCGAACCACGTTAAAGAAATCGCTAAAAGGTCGGTGCGAAACCCGGCCGGCGCGCCGGGTTTTTTGTTGGAGGCAGCGATGCCGAACGAAACGAACCAGCGTCCGACGAAGCCTGCGTGGCGCGCGCAGACGCAGCTTGTGCATGGCGGCGGCGTGCGCTCGCCGCACGGCGAGACCAGCGAAGCGCTCTATTTGACGTCGGGCTACGTCTACGACAGCGCCGAGACCGCCGAGGCCCGCTTCAAGGGCACCGACGACGGCTTCATTTATTCGCGCTACGGCAACCCGACCGTCGGCATGTTCGAGGAGCGCATGGTCCTGCTCGAAGGCGCGGAGGCCGCGCGCGCGACGTCGAGCGGGATGGCGGCGGTCAACGCCGCGCTCATGTGTCAGCTCAAGGCCGGCGACCACGTCGTCGCGGCCCGCGCCCTGTTCGGCTCGTGCCTCTACATCATCGACCAGATCCTGCCGCGCTTCGGCGTCCAAGTGACGCTGGTCGACGGCGCCGACCTCGACCAGTGGCGGCGCGCGGTCCGCCCCGGCACCGTGTGCGCCTTCATCGAAACCCCGTCCAACCCCGGACTCGAGATCATCGACGTCCGCGCAGTCGCCGACATCCTGCATGCGGTCGGCGCCAAGCTGATCGTCGACAACGTGTTCGCAACCCCGATCCTGCAGAAGCCGCTCACGCTCGGCGCCGACATCGTCGTCTATTCGGCGACCAAGCACATCGACGGTCAGGGCCGGGCGATGGGCGGCGTCGTCTTGAGCGACGCACACTTCGTGAACGACCAGCTCGTCCCCTATCTCCGCCACACCGGCCCGTCGCTCTCGCCGTTCAACGCCTGGGTGCTGCTGAAAGGCCTGGAAACGCTCGACCTCCGGGTCGCGCGCCACTGCGAAAACGCGACCGCAGTCGCGTATTTCCTCGACCGTCAGCACGGCGTTGCCAAGGTGCGATTCCCGGCGCTCGCCTCGCACCCGCAGCACAATCTCGCCCGTACCCAGATGTCGGGGCCGGGCTCGGTCGTCACCTTCGAGGTCGACGGCGGCAAGGAGCGTGCGTTCCGGTTCTTGAACCGCCTCCGGTTGGCGCGAATCTCCAACAATCTGGGCGATGCCAAAAGCCTGGTCACCCATCCGGCGACCACAACGCACCAGCGCCTGACGCCCGAGCAGCGCGCCCATCTCGGCATCAGCGATCGCATGGTCCGGCTCTCGGTCGGGCTCGAGGACGTCGAGGACATCAAGGACGATCTGGCCCAGGCGCTGGCCGCGGCCTAGTGGCGCTGGACAAACCCGAGCACCCACCCGATATTCCGGTCTGCGGACACGCCGAACCGCTCGCAACATGTATCAGGAAACCACCGCTTCCATTGTCGTCACGGTCAAGCCGTTCTATCTCGAGGACCAATCCTCGCCCGACGAGAACCATTACGTCTGGGCGTACTCGGTCAAGATCGAGAACAAGGGCGCCGACACCGTGCAGCTGCGCAACCGCTATTGGCGCATCACCGACGCGCGCGGCCAGACCCAGGAAGTGCGCGGCGCCGGCGTGGTCGGCGAACAGCCGGTCTTGAAGCCGGGCGAGGCGTTCGAGTACACGAGCGGGACACCGCTCTCGACCCCGTCCGGGATCATGTTGGGGACTTACCAGATGCAGCGTCCCAACGGCGATACCTTCGACGTCAAGATCCCGGCGTTCTCGCTCGACAGCCCGTTCGCGACACCGACCCGCAAGAACTAACGGCCGTTCGCGGCCCGCCGACCGACCTGGAGAAGTACCGTGACCGAAGCCAAGGCCACCGCCATCAAGACTTCCGGCACCCAAGCGGCGACCCGCCCGCGCCGTGAAGACGCCGAAGAAGCGGTCCGCACGCTGCTCCGATGGGCGGGCGATGACCCCACCCGCGAAGGCCTGCTCGACACGCCCGACCGCGTGGTGCGGGCCTACGAAGAGTGGTTCCAGGGCTACAGCGAAGACCCGGTCGATATCTTGAAGCGCACGTTCGAGGAAACCGACGGCTACGATGAACTCGTCGTCATGCGCGATATCCGGCTCGAGTCGTTCTGCGAGCACCACATCGCCCCGATCATCGGCCTCGTACACGTCGGCTATCTCCCCGACAAACGGATCATCGGCATCTCGAAGCTGGCGCGGCTGGTCGAGGTCTACGGCCGTCGCTTGCAGGTGCAGGAGAAGCTCACCGCCCAGATCGCCAACGCGATCGAGGAAGTGCTGCAACCGCGCGGCGTCGCAGTCGTATGCGAAGCGACGCACCACTGCATGACCACCCGCGGCGTCCACAAGACCGGCACCACGCTCGTCACCAGCCGGATGCTGGGCGCGCTCCGCAACAATCCGAATACGCGGCGCGAGTTCCTGGCGATGATTGGTCCGCACGCGCGGACGATCGAGGAGTAGCGCCGCTCGCGGTAGAAGGCGTAGCGCCGCCTAGCGGCGGAAGCGGCCGAAGTGCTGGTTGATCTGCGCCTCGAGCTCGGCGTTGATCGCCTTCATCAAGAACTCGGTCATTTCGAAATAGACCCGCTCGCGGTCGTTGATCGAGGCTTTCTCCGATACCGTGCGGGTGTTTTCCGAGCGCGCCTCAACATAGGCATCGCGCTGCCCGCTCTCGGAGCGGATTTCGAGCGCAACCTCGAGCGTCGCGTTGTAGCGCTCGCTCTGGTCGGTGGTGAAGGCGCCGGCCAGGCCGCTGCGCCGTTCGAGCTTCGTTTCGATCACCGCCGCGGTGCGGATAAAGAAGCGTGCGGTGCGCTGGCGCCCCGCCGCCTGCAGGCGGTCATTGACCCAGCGCCGCGCAGCGTCAGCCGGCGGGATCGGGAATTCGTGTTCGACGTTTGGACGCCGGAGCGGCGGCAGGTAGTCGTCGACGATTTCGATCCGCGCGACGTCGAGCCGGATCGGTCCCAGATGCGCATAGGTGAGTTCGGGCAGCGTCGGCGCCGGAGCCGGTACCTGGCAGGCACCGAGCGGCAACGCCGCCACTGCGGCAATCGCCAGTAACCATCGTCGTGACCACACGGGTACGATCCTCCTTCGTCCTCGGCCGCGCGCGACTATCGCAGACCGGCGGGCGGCTCGGCAACTAAGCGTCGGCGCCGAGCCCGAGCTCGTCGGGAGCGAAGACGTAACGGGCGTTGCAGAACTCGCAAGTGACAGTAACGGCGCCGCCCACGACCATTTCTTCCATGTCGCGTCCCTCGAAGCTCGCGAGCACGTCGCGGACCCGCTCGCGCCCGCACCGGCAGCGGTGCTCGAGCGCGCTGGTCGCATAGATGCGAACGCCGGGCTCGTGGAACAGGCGATGCAGCAGCCGCTGCGGTCCAATCGCCGGATCGATGAGCTCGGCCGTACGCACGGTAGTCGCGAAGGCGAGCGCCTCGCGCCACCCGGCAAGGGGGTCGAACGCGTCGGCCGGATCGGCCGCGCCGACGCCCCCGAAGGCCGGCATCTGCTGCATCAAGAAGCCGCCGGCACGCCAAGCTGCCGCCGAATCATCGGTCGGCGCTCGGGTCGCGAGCCGGACGAAGGTGCGGTGCTGCTCCGACTGTTCGAGGTAGTGGCTGATGCAGTCGTCGAGGATGGCTCCTTCCAGCGCGACGATGCCTTGATAGCGCTTGCCGGTCGAGGCGTGGTCGGCGGTGACGGCGAGGTGGCCGGATCCGAGCAACGTCGGCACCGGCCGGGCATAGCTCTCGGCGGCCAGCGCGGCCTTGGTCACGGCGGCGGCATCGAATCGGGCGTAGCCGCGGATCGCGCCAGGCGTCGCGAAATCGGCAACCATCAGCGAGATCGGACCGTCGCACTTCACTTGCGCCGTCAGCACGCCGTCGAACTTGAGCGAGGACGCGAGCAGCGCGGCGGCGGTGACGAGGCCGCCCAACAATTCGGCGACCTCGACCGGATACGGACGGCAGGTGAGCAGTCGGTCGATCGCCGGCCCCAACCGGGCAACCCGCCCGCGGACGCGAAACGCATCGAGTTGGAAGGGCTGGAGGACGTCGTCGGTGGTGGCGCTCGCCGCGTCGGCGTTCACGTCAAACACCACGACAGGATGCCTTTCTGCGCGTAGACGCGGTTCTCGGCTTCGTCCCACACCACCGACTGGCGGCCGTCGATCACGGCGTCGGTAACTTCTTGACCGCGGTGCGCCGGCAGGCAGTGCATGAAGATCGCGTTCTCGCGCGCCAGCGCCATCAGCCGCTCGTTGACTTGATAAGGCGCGAGTACGTTGTGGCGATCCTCCTTGGGATCGTCGCGCATCGACAGCCAGGTATCGGTCACCACGCAGTCGGCACCGCGCACCGCTTGCTCGGGATCTTCGGTGAGCGTGATGTCGGCGCCCTGCTCGCGCGCCCACGTCAACAACCGCGCCGGCGGGCTCAGCAGCTTGGGACAGGCGAGCCTCAAGCCGAAACGGAACTGCGCTGCTGCCTGCACCCACGAGCTCGCGACGTT
>CAMDOQ010000010.1 GCA_945903685.1 Rhizobium sp. Q54 | reverse complement strand
ATCATGTTCGATCCCGAACATAATCTCGAAGAGCGCATCTTGAACGAGCAGTTCCAGCACTAACGCGCCGCGGCGTCGATGCTCGATCGAACTAACCTCGCCGTCGAACGGCCGACCTACGTTACCCACCTCGCCTGTGGCATGACCGGCGAGGTACTGCCGGCCGATCGGCTTCACAATCTCTCGCCCCAGGGCTACCCGATCCTGGTCCGTTACGACCTCGATCGGATCCGGCGCGAATGGGACCGCAGCGCACTCGCCGAGCGAGCACCCGATCTCTGGCGCTACCGCGAGCTCCTCCCGGTGCGCGTGCGAACGAACATCGTGACGCTCGGCGAAACCGCGACACCGTTGATCCCGCTCGCCACGCTCGCGGCCCGCCACGGCTTGGCGCACTCGCCGCTGGTCAAGGACGAGGGCCGGCTACCGACTGGTTCGTTCAAGGCGCGCGGGCTTGCGGTCGCGGTAGCGATGGCGAAAGAGCTTGGCGTCACCCGGATGGCGATCCCCTCCAACGGCAACGCCGGCGCCGCGCTTGCCGCCTACGGCCGTCGCGCCGGCATGACGATCGACGTCTTTTGCCCAGCCGACACGCCCGACCTGATGCTGCGCGAGATCGCAGCGCACGGCGCCAACGTTCGCAAGATCGACGGTTACATCACCGACTGCGGCAAGTTGGTCGGCGAAGGGGCCCGCGCCGGGCGCTGGTTCGACGTCTCGACGTTGAAAGAGCCCTACCGCATCGAGGGCAAGAAAACGATGGGGCTCGAACTCGCCGAACAACTCGGTTGGACGGTCCCCGACGTGATTTTTTACCCCACCGGCGGCGGCACCGGCTTGATCGGCATGTGGAAAGCGTTCGCCGAACTCGAGGCGATCGGGTGGATCGGATCGAAACGGCCGAAAATGGTCGCAGTGCAAGCTGCGGGTTGCGCGCCGATCGTCCGCGCCTATGCCGCCGGCCTGCGTCGTGCCGAGCCATGGGGTGACGCCGCGACCGTCGCCATGGGCATCCGCGTGCCGGCCGCGATCGGCGATTTCCTGATACTCGATGCGGTGCGCGCAAGCGGCGGGTTCGCGGTCGCGGTTGACGACGACGCGATCCTCGCGGCGCGCGCCGCGATCGGCGCCGACGAAGGTTTGCTGCTCTGTCCGGAAGGCGCGGCGACCGTCGCGGCTTATACCCAGGCGCTCGCGTCCGGCCGGATCGGCCGCAACGAGCAGGCGGTGCTATTCAACTGCGGCAACGGCTTAAAATACCCGTTGCCCGAAGCCGGCCGGGCAGCCGCACCGACCGTCTAAGGGTGGGTGCCGGGCGCCTGCCACGACGGCCGCAGCAGTTCGCCTTCGCCGAGCGCAACCGTCTTGTCCTCGAGGCCGCGCAGCATCAAGAACTGCAGCGACTTGACCAACGCCTCCCCGTCGACCGCACCGGCCATGCGGTGAAGCTCGAGCATGATGCCGTCGTGAGCGCCGACGATCACTGCCGCCAGTTCGCGGGTCTCGAGGTCGGTGCGGAACACGCCGCGCAGCTTGCCGAACTCGATCACGCCCTCGACCGTGCGCTGGATCAGGCGGTGGATCTTGCGGACCTCCTGGCAGAGCTTGTCGTCGGGATTCTGGAACTCGAGCGACATCAGGATCCGGAGCAGCGCGTCGCTCAAGTACGTGCGGCTCAACAGCACCTTGGTATCGAGGAAGGCGACCAGCATTTCCTTGGCTGACGGGCCGGCATTGGCGACCCGCTGCGCCATCAGATTGAGGACGTCCTCCTCGACACGGACGAACAGCCGCAACAGCAGCTCGGACTTGCTCTTGAAATAGTAGTGGAGCGAGCTCTCGTTGCTGAGATCGGATTCCTTCGCGATCTGCGCCAGTGTCGTCGCATGGTAACCGTGGGCGACGAACAGACGCTGGGCGCCGCCGAGGATGCGATTGATCTGGACGGTGCGGTGATCGCGCGTCGGGGCGGACTGGACCAAGGACTACGCTCTTCGGTCGGGGCTCGTGGTGTAGCAAAAGATGATTGGATTGCAAGGCGAAAGACTCCGCGTGCCGCGTCCGATGCGACCGCGTTACACTCGCAGTCCGTTTTTGCGAGGTTATCCCTTTGCCATTGTTGTCGTTCTCGCCGACCGAACGTCGCGCGCTTGGCGTCGTCAGCGCCGGTCACCTGATGAGCCACTTCTACGTCTTGGTGCTGCCACCGCTCTATCCGGTTCTCAAAGAAGAGTTCGGCGTTTCCTATGCCGAACTCGGGTTGACCGCGACCGCCTATGCGATCGTCACCGGCCTCGCCCAAACCCCGGTTGGATTTCTGGTCGACCGCATCGGCGGCCGCCGGCTCCTGGTCGGCGGTTTGATCGCGATGGGCCTCGCGATCGCGGCGATCGGATTCACGTCCTCGTTCTGGGCGGTCGTGCTGCTCTACGGCCTCGCCGGCTTCGCCAACACCGTGTTTCACCCCGCCAACTACGCAATCCTGTCGGCGTCGATCCCGCGTGAGCGGATCGGCCGCGCTTTCAGTATCCACACCTTCGTCGGTCACATCGGATGGGCGATCGCGCCCGGGATCGTGATCGCCCTCACGGCCCTTTGGGATTGGCGCACCGCGATGGTCATCACCGGACTCGCGAGCGTCGCGATCGCCGCCTTGATCGTATGGCAGCGCGCGGCACTTCGCGAAGAACGAGGGAGCGCCGCAGCGCCCGGTGCCGATACGCCCTCGATCCGCGACGGTATCGCGCTCCTGTTCTCGCCGGCGATCCTGCTGGCGTTCGTCTTTTTCGTCATGATCGCGATGGGGTTCGGCGCGCTCCGCCAGTTCGCTGTGTCGGCGCTGGTGGTGGGGTGGGACCTGCCGCTGGCGACAGCCAACGCGGTGTTGAGCGGGTTCCTGATCGGCTCGCCGATCGGAATCCTGGTCGGCGGCCTCTATGTCGATCGCATGAGGCAGCCGGCGCTCCTGGCGGCCGCCGGCTTCATCGTCGGCGCGGCGGCGACGCTCGCGATCGGTAGCCTGCCGCTTTCGATCTTCGCGCTGACGATAACGCTGGCGACCGCCGGACTATGCGCCGGCATGGTGCAACCGGCCCGCGACCTCATGCTGCGGCGGATGACGCCGGAGGGTTCGGCCGGCAAGGTGTTCGGCTTCGCCACCACCGGACTCGGGTTCGGTGGCGCGGTCATGCCGCCGCTGTTCGGCTGGGTGTTGGACCAGGGCGACCCGCGCTGGGTGTTCTGGTTGACGGCCGCGTTTCTCCTGGCTTCGCTCGGCACCGTGTTCCGCTTCGGCCGCGCCGGTGCCGCGTGGCGGGCGAAACCGGCCGAGTAGGCGCAAGAGAAAACCCCCGCCGCGCGGCGCGGCGGGGGTCATTCGAACGAGGCGCGGTTACTCGGCCGCGATCGCGCGTGTCTTCGGCAGTTCGATGTCGTAGAGCCGCGCGGCATTGAAGTAGGACATGTCGGCCATCTTCTTGTCGCCGAGCTTGCCGAGCTTTTCTTTGACGATGCGCTGGCTGTTGGGATACGTACAGCGCGTGTGCGGGAAATCCGAGCCCCACATCATCGTTGTGTGCGATGCCGCCTGAACCGCGAGGTCGACATAGGCGTCGTCGACGAAGCCGTGGTAGATGCGCTCCATGTATTCGTCGATCGGCTTTTTGATCGGCGGCAGACGCATCGCCGGCCCGATCTGGGTCTGCAGCCCGCGCATGCGGAACAGCCAATACGGCAGCCACGACACCTCGAATTCCGAGAGGATCAGCCGGAGCTTGGGGAAGCGATCCATCAGCCCGCTCAGGATGAAGTCGTTGGCGACCACCGGGCCGGCCTCCGAGCAGACGTCAAGCGTCGAGCGCCACGCCCAACCACGGTCTTCGCCAAACAGCGTATAGGGATCGCGCGCGTTGCCAGTGATGATGTGGAGCGTGATCGGCAGGTCGGCCGCCTGCGCCGCCGCCCAAAAGCGATCATAGTGCTTGTCGCGGTAGGCCGGCCATTCGGGCCGGGTGTCGCAGTTGATGAGCACGCTCTTGAAGCCGCGCTTGACCAGCCGCTCGAGTTCCTTGACCGCCCAGTTGACGTCGGCCATGTGGATCATGCCGGTCGCAAGCAAGCGCTTGCGGTTGGCCGACACCATCTCGTTCATCCAGTCGTTGTAGACGAGGCAGCAATCCTCGACCATGCGGTCGTTCTTGGCGCGCATGGTGTAGAGCATCCACGTCGAATTGAGAATTTCGGCCCACACCCCGTCCTTGTCGATGCACTTCAGGCGCGCATAGGGGTCCATCGACGCAGCGATCAGCTCCTCTTGGAGTGCTTTCTTCGCCGGCGTCGAGTCGTCGCCTTCGACGATCTCGTCGACTTTGATGTACTCGAGGCCGGTGAAGTAGAACTTGCCCTTGATGCCCATGGCATCGTTCAAGTAGCGCGGCACCTGCTCGCCGTACTTCTTGGCCAACGGCTTCTCGAACAGATCCGGCGGCTCGAGCACGTGGCTGTCGCCGGAGATGATCCATTGCACCGGCTTCTTCCTGGCCGCCTGGGCCTTGGGCTTGAACTTGAGAACCTTGGCTTTCTTCGCCATCAACTCCTCCTCGTGAGCGGGTCTATTGAACGCGCCCCGGGCCCCTCCCCGGGGCAGTCCGCGACGCGCGAAAGTCGCGGCGATTCATAACAGAACCGCCGCGCGCGAGGCAAAGCCAAACGCGGCCGCGCTACTCGGCCGCGAGCTTCAACCCCTTGGCCGGTACCTTGCGGCTTTTCGGCAAATCGATGCCGTAGAGCCGGGCGCAGTTGAAATAGGCGAGATCGTCCATCGCCTTCTTGCCGAGCTTGGCCAAGGTCTTCTGCACCACCTTCTGGCTGTTGGGGTAGGTGCAGCGCGCGTGGGGAAAGTCCGAACCCCACATCAGGTTCTTGGAGCCGACCGCGCCGACCGCCGCTTCGACGAACGCATCGTCGACGAAGCCGTGCCAGATCCGCTTCATGTAGTCGTCGACCTTGCGCTTCGGCAACTTGAACTTGAGCGCGTCGGCGAAAGGGCCCTCGATCTGATACATGCGGAACAAGACATAGGGGATCCACGACACCTCGTACTCCGACAGCACGAGATTCATCTTCGGGAAGCGGTCCATGATGCCGCCGAAGATGAACTCGTTCGCCATCACCGGGAACGATTCGGAGAGGATCTGCAGCGTCAAACGCGGCAACTCTTCGCGCTCCTTACCGAAGAGCGTGAACGGGTCGCGGATATTGCCGGTAATGATGTGCAGCGTCGGCGGAATGCCGTGCGCCTCGCAGCGCGCCCAAAACTTGTCGTACTTCTTGTCGCGATAGGGCGCCCAGTCGGGCCGCGAGTCGCAATTGACGAGCGCGGAAACATGACCCTTCTTGGCGACGCGGTCGAGTTCCCGGCACGCCCAATCGACGTCGGCCAAGTGGATCATCGCGGTCGCCTTGAGCCGCGTCGGGTTGGCCGAGGCCATCTCGCCGACCCAATCGTTGTAAAGGCGGCAGCAGTCCTCGACCATGCGGTCGTTGGCGGCCCGCATGGTGTAGAGCATCCAGGTCGAATTGAGCACCTCGGCCCACACCCCGTCCTGGTCGATACACTTGATCCGCGCGTAGGGATCCATCGAGGCGTGGATCAAGGTGTCCTGCAGCTTCTTCTTAGCCGGTGTCTCGTCGCCTTCGATGATTTCGTCGACCTGGATGTATTCGAGGCCGGTGAAGTAGAACTTACCGCTCCTGCCAAGGTGCTTGTTGCGATAGCCCGGCAGCTGGTCGCCGTACTTACGCGCAATCGGCTTGTATAGGTCTTCGGGCTCAAGCACATGTGAGTCGCTCGAGATGATCCATTCCTTGGTCATGGTCCGTCCTCCGTTTCGCGAATTATGCAGGCTCATCGCGCAAAGAAAAAGGGGCGACCCGCTTCGGCCGCCCCTTTGGATGCGACTGGTTCTCGCCCGCCTACTCCGCGGCGAGCTTGAGCCCGTTCTTCTTGATCTCCCGGCTCTTCGGCAGCGCCATGTTGTAGTACTTGGCGACGTTGAAATAGGTGAGGTCGTCGACCACCTTCTGCGGCAGGCCCTTGAACACCTGCTTCACCACCTTCTGACTGTTCGGATAGGTGCAGCGCGCATGCGGGAAATCCGATCCCCAGGCGATGTTCTTGAGCGGCAGCTTCTTCCACACCAGCTTGAACTCGGAATCGTCGACCAGCCCGTGGAAGATACGGCTGTAATAGGTTTCGACCGGCTTCTTCGGCAGTTTGATATTCATGGCCGGCCCGAGCGCGTGCTGGAGTTGATGTACGCGGAACATCCAGTACGGCAGCCACGACACCTCGAACTCGGAGCACACGATCTTGAGCTTGGGGAACCGATCCATGATGCCGCCGAAGATGAATTCGTTGGCGACCACCGGGCCCGCTTCCTGCAGGAGCTTGATGGTCTCGCCCGGAATCTTCTTGCGCTCATCGCCGTGGAACGTGAACAGGTCCCTGACGTTGCCGGTAATGATGTGGAGCGTGACCGGCATGTCGGCTTCCTGCGCCGCCGCCCAGAAGCGGTCGTAGTGCTTCTCTTGATAGAGCGGCCAGTCGGGTCGGGTGTCGCAGTTGATGAGGACGCTGCGCAGGCCCTTCTTGGCGACGCGCTTCAACTCCTTCGCTGCCCAGCCGACGTCGGCCATGTGGATCATGGCGGTGCCGTAGAGACGGCGAGGATCGGCGCTGGCGTGCTCGGCGATCCAGTCGTTGTAGACCTGGCAGCACGCCTCGACCATACGGTCGTCGGGCGCGCGCATGGTGTAGAGCATCCAGGTCGAGTTGAGGATTTCGGCCCACACGCCGTCGCGGTCGAGGCATTTGAGCCGGGCGTAAGGGTCCTTCGACGCGCGAATCATCTCTTGCTGAAGCGCCTGCTTCGCGGGATCGGCGCCGCCTTCGACGATCTCATCGATCCGGATGTACTCGTAGCCGGTGAAATAAAACTTGGCCTTGATGCCCCTGTAGCTGTTGAGGTAGCGGGGCGTGTCTTTGAACCGCTTGCCGAGCGCTTTCTCGAACAAACCTTCGGGCTCGAGAATGTGCGAGTCGCTCGAATTGATCCACTGCATTAGTCGGCATCCTCCTGGTTGCTGTTCGTGCGGACCGGCTCGCGGTCCGCTTCCTACTCCGCTGCGATCGAGCGGGTGGGAACTTCCTTGACCCGCGCTTGCGTGTACATGTCGCGCCACATGTCGTACGAGAACCGGCTGACCTTGGCCGGGTCGAACACGTGCTTCGGCACCTTGACCGGCTCGCCGCCCTTGTAGATGGCGCGGATGTTCTTCTTGTCTTGCAGCACGCGGATGTCGGCCAAAGGGTCCTTGTCGAGAACGACGAAGTCGGCATAGCGTCCGACCGCGAGCGCGCCGACATCGGCGTGATCGCGCAGCATGGTCGCGTTGTTCACGGTGGTTGCCTGCAACGCTTCGCCCGGCGTGAAGCCCATGAGGGTCACGTAAAACTCGAGCTCGCGCGCGTGCCACTCGCCGTAGGGCGTAATGGCGAAACCCGAATCGGTACCGACCAGGAACTTGACGCCGGCCTTCCTCGCTTTCATCAGGTTGGGCACCCCCTCATCGACGATTCGCTTCATGAGGTCGCGGTGCTTGTGGTTGCCGTCCGTGGCTTGGGTGAACTCATAGCCGTTCACCATCAAGGCGAAGGTCGGGCACAGCACCAGATTCTTCTTAAGACAGACGTCGATCGCGGCGTCGTCGATGTAGAAGGCGTGGAAGATGACATCGCAACCGGCGCGGGCCGACTGCAACGTCGCTTCGCGGCCGCGGGCATGGCTGATGACTTTCTTCCCCAGCCGGTGTGCTTCGGCGACGATGGCATCGAGTTCGTCCTGGGCGAAACAGCCGCCGAGCTCGCCGGTCTGCGGATTGACGTAGAAGCCGTCGGCCGCAATCTTGATGAAATCGACGCCGTCCTTGACCTCGGCACGGATCTCCTCGATCGCCTCCTTTACGTTGCGCACGAGGACGCCGACCGAGGTCTCCGGCACGCCGATCCAGGTCGGGTAGTAGTCGGCGAGGCCTTGGCGCGGCGTGATCTGCCGGCCCGAACACGAGATGCGCGGGCCGACATAGAGCCCGGCGTTGATCGCGTCGCGCACCGCGATGGTGACGCGGCCGGTGATCGCGGGGTCGGCGAGCGAGGTGTAGCCGGCGGCCAGCACCTGTTGCGCGCCCATCATCGCGCGGATCGCGCGGAACTCGACCGGCGCATAGAGGTCGAGGTCTTCTTCGTTGTGGGCGTTGCCGTAAGAAAGATGGACGTGAACGTCGATCAGACCCGGCGTCACGAACGCATTACCATAGTCGACGACAGCGTCGGTGGCGGCCGGTTTGGGCGCTGCCTGAGTTGCGCCGACATAAGCGATCCGATCGCCCGCGACGACGATGGTCTGGTCGCGTTCGGCGCGGGGTGTCTGGCCCGTGAACAGCGAGCCGCAACGGATGTGCTTGGCCATGCCTGCTTCCCTCCCCGAACGCGCGCGGCGACGTCGCTTTTCTTCGTGATCCGCGTTAACGCCTTCGGCGCCGCGGCTTGTCGTCAATATAACCAATCGCTTCGACCTCAACCAGATTGTCGGGGTCGAACAGCGACGCGACGCCGACCAGTGTCGAGGCCGGAAAGTCGCCCGCGAACACCTCGCGCCGCGCTTTCCAGATCGCCGGCTGGAACCGAATATCGGTGGTGTACATAGTGATCTTGACGACGTCGTCGACCGTGCCACCGGCGGCTTCCATCAGCGCCTTGATGTTCTGGAAGATCTGGCGCGCCTGCAGGTAAGGGTCCGATTTGCTGACAAGTTTTCCGCGCTTGTCGATCGCGATCTGACCAGAGAGGTAGACGTGATTACCGACCCGCTTGCACTGCGAGTAGGACCCGGGCGGGCCTTCGGGCACCTTAGCGCTGGAGACTCGCCGGCCGCTGGTGTTGAGCACCGCTGCTTTCCTCACCATGACATCCTCCCCGCTGGTTCGTTGCGACCGCTTTGGTCGTTCGGCCGCGCATCTTAGCCAACTTTTGCGGACGCTCAAGCGCCGTGGCACAATCGCTCGATCAACTTATGGGCGGAGGAAGTCATGGGCGCGATTCAACCCAAGGAACAACCGGCCGGCGGCTTGCCGGCGCAGGGACCGTGCGGCGTCTGGGCCGAGCACGAAGGCGAAACCCATTGGCAGCCGGAGCCCGCGCGCGGCCAGGTCACACTCAAGATCACGCCGGAGACCTTTCCTTCGAACCTGATGACGGTCGGATTCCAGTACATCGACGAAGGCTGCGCGCTCCGCGACCACGGCCACCGGGCCTCGGACGAACTCCTGTTCGTGTGGGGCGGCCACGGCACCGCCTTTTTAGACGGCGTGCCGCACAAGGTCGAGACGGGCTCGCTGGTCTATGTCGGCCGCTTCGTAAAGCACGGCTTTGTCAACGAGGGCAAAGGCCAGCTCAAGCTGATGTGGGTGATCACGCCGCCCGGGCTCGAGCATGCGATCCGTGGCATGGGACGGCTGAAGGAGCCGGGCAGCGACCAGCACCCCGGTGCGTTCGAACGCCCGCCCAATATCCGCGACATCCTGGACCGCGCCGGCTTCGCCCGCCCCGACACGCTGGTGCCGGGCGGCAGCGGCCGGTGAGGACCGTCCGATGAGCCAGACCGCCGTCAACTACGTCTACAAGCAATTTCGCGCCGATGAGATGGAGGCGCAGTTCAACCCGCGCGTCGCGTTAGGCAACGTCGACGCGCTCTTGGCCGAGCGCTCGGCGGCAAGCGTCGAGGTGCGCAAGCGTTTGAAGCACCACGCCGACGTGCCCTACGGCGCCGGCCCGCGCGAGACGGTCGACATCTTCCCCGCCGACCGCGCGAACGCCCCGGTCCACGTCTATATCCACGGCGGCTATTGGCGTGCAGTTGCGAAGAGCGACGTCTCGAGCCTGGCGACGTCGTTTCACGACGCCGGCGTCACGGTTGTGATGCTCGAGTACGAGCTCTGCCCCAAGGTCACGGTCGCCGACATCGTCCGCCAAACGCGGGCCGGCATCGCCTGGACCTACCGCAACATCAAGCGCTATGGCGGCGACCCGGAGCGGATGTACCTGTCGGGCTCTTCGGCTGGCGGCCACTTGGTCGGAATGGCGATCGCCTATGATTGGGAGAAAAACGAGAAGCTGCCACCCACCCTGCTCAAGGGCGCGGTCGCGATTACCGGCGTCATGGATACAGCGCCGGTTCTCCACATCACGCCCAACGAGCAGATCCGGATGACGCCCGAGATCGCGCGCGATACCAACCCGATGACGCACCCGCCGCTTCCCGGCGTCCCCTACATTATCTGTGTCGGCGGCGACGAACCGATCGGCTGGCGGCAGATGTCGCGCGACTATTATGAGATGTGCCGCGCCAAGGGTATCGCCTGCGAGTTCCACGAGGTTCCTGGGACCCACCACTTCTCGATCACCAACCAGATCGACCGCAAAGGCAGCCTGATGTGGCGGCTGGTGTTCGGTCAGATGGGGTTCAAGGCCTGACCGACCGCCGGCAGGTCGCCGGCCGCGTCGTTTCCTTGACAGCGTGGGAGGTGGGCGGCAATGTTCGCGCGCATCGGCCCTGCTCGACGCAAGGCCGACGACGCGGCCGCACGGGAGGCGGCGCGATACCAACGTAGACGTGCGGCGCTGAGGGGCTCCGAGGGCTCGAGCGCATCGGATTGAGCGCCCAGCCATCGCGACCGGGAGGAGGACGACACGGCATGGATGTGCTGCTAAGCGGTCAGCTCTTGATCGCCGCCCTGGTGACGGGCTCGATCTACGCGCTGGTCGCGGTCGGGCTCAACCTGATCTACGGCACCATGCGGATGTTGAACGTGGCCCATGGCGATCTCGCCATGATCGGCGCCTATGTCGCATTCTGGATGTTCACGCTGTTCGGCTTGAGCCCGTTCCTGTCGCTGTTCCTGGCGATGGCGCTGTCGGCGCTGCTGGCGGCGATCTTCTATCAGTTCATCTTCAAGCGGGTGATGGCGAGCAGCAAGCTGCTCGACCGCGCCGAGGCCAATTCGCTCCTGGTGTTCTTCGGCATCGCCGTGATCTTGCAGAACGGCACCGCCGCCCTCTTCACCACCAATCCGCGCGGCTTCCAGTATCTCGACCAAGTACTGCAGATCGGCAACGCCGCGATCACCGCCAATCGCCTCGCCACCTTGATCCTGTCCCTCATCTTGGTAGTCGCGGTGGTCGCGTTTTTCCGTTTCACGCTGGTGGGCTTGGCGCTGCGCGCGCTCATCCAGGACCGGACCGCGTCGCAGATCGTCGGCATCAATATCGAACGTATCTTCCTCTATAGCTTCATGTTGGGGTTCGCCCTCTCCGGCCTCGCCGGCGGCCTGGTCAGCATGTACGAACAGATCTGGCCGTTCATGGGCTTCCCCTACACGATCGCGGCGTTCGTGATCATCATCCTGGGTGGGCTCGGCAATCTGTTCGGCAGCTTGGCGGCCGGCATGATCCTCGGGGTGCTCGAGACCTTCGGCATCGCCATCACTGGCCCTAACTTCCGCTCGATCCTGATCTACGGGGTCCTCATTCTGGTCCTTCTGCTCCGGCCACAAGGGCTATTCGGCGGCAAACGCGTGGTGGCGCGATGACGAAGGTCATGAACGAGCTCTGGGGCCGCCACGGCCTGATCGCGCTGGTGCTGATCGCCCTGGTTCTACTGTGGCCGGCGATGGTCAGCGACTATCTGGTCGGTTTCGGCATCCTGCTCCTGATGTGGGTCGCCTACACCGAAAGCTGGATCGTGCTGTCTGGGATGACCGGTTACTTCTCGTTCGGCCACGTCGTGTTCGCCGGTCTCGGCGGCTACCTGATGGCGGCGCTGTGGATGGTATGGCCCGAGGAAATCGAGATCGCCGGCATGATGATCGGTGGCGTCCGGGTGTGGGCGAGCATGCTGGTTTCGGCGGCCGCCGCGGCGGTGCTCGCGCTCGTAGTCGGCTATCCGTGCTTACGCGTGCGCGGCCCCTACTTCGTGATCTTGACCTTCGGCGTTGCCGAGTTGGTCAAGTTTGTCGTCATCAACATCGAAGCCGGGCTCTCGAAGTCGGGACGCCTGATGCTGGGCGGGCCCGACACCTACACGCTCTATTACTTGATGGGGGCGCTGGCGCTCGCCGCCTTCCTGCTGGCTTACTTCGTCAGCCGCTCGAGGTTCGGCGCCGGCCTGCGCGCAATTCGCGAGGACGAGGACGCCGCCGAGACCATGGGCATTCCGGTCACGCGCTACAAGCTCACGGCGTTCGTACTGTCGGCGATCATCCCCGGCGTCGTCGGCGCGCTTTACGTCTTGCGCGGCGGCTATTTCGAGCCGCTGCAGGTGTTCGATCCCAAGGTTTCGCTCACCATGATCTGTATGGCGATCATGGGCGGCAGCGACGACGCACGCGGGCCTCTGTTCGGGGTCGTATTCCTGTCGGTGCTGTCTGAAATCCTGTGGGCCAAGTTCCCGCTGATCTACCAAATCCTGATCGGCCTCGTTCTGATCACCTTCGTGCTCGGCGCCCCCGACGGCATTTGGGGCCGCATCGTGCAGGCGACGCGCCGGCGAGCCGCCGCGGTCGCGCGCTAGGGGCTGGCGATGCTTCTCCAGACCGAGGGCCTCGAGAAGCGCTTTGGCGGCGTCGTTGCCGTACGCGGCGTCACCTTGAGCGTCGCCGCCAACGAACTGGTCGGCATCATCGGCGCCAACGGCGCCGGCAAGACCACGCTGTTCGCGATGATCGCCGGCAACCAACGCCCGAGCGCCGGCACCATCACGTTCGACGGCCAGCGGATCGACGGGCTCAAGCCCGACATGGTGAGCCGGCGCGGTATCGCCCGCACGTTTCAGATCGTGCGGCCGTTCCCGAGTCTGACCGTGCTCGAAAACGTCGAGATCGGGGCGCTGTTCGGTACCCGCCAGGAGCGCTCGCAAACGATCGCGCGCGAACGGTCCAAAGCGATCCTCGACCAGGTCGGGCTCGGCGGCCGCGCCGACGTCCTCGCGAGCGACCTCACCCTCGCCGGGCGCAAGCGGCTCGAAGTCGCACGCGCGCTAGCGACCGAGCCCAAGATTCTCATGCTCGACGAGGTGCTCGCCGGCCTGACTCCGACCGAGGTCGACGAGGCGGTCGCCATGATCCGCGCGGTCAAGACGCGCTTCAACCTCACCATCGTCATGGTCGAGCACGTGCTGCGCGCGGTCATGCAGCTCTGCGAACGCATCATCGTGCTCCATCACGGCGAGAAGATCGCCGAGGGCACACCGGTTCAGGTCAGCAACGATCCGGCCGTGATCTCGGCTTACCTCGGGACCAAGAAGTGACCGACGCCCTCCTCGAACTGAAGCAGGTCTCAGCCGGTTACGGCGAGGTCAAGGTTCTTCAGAACGTCTCCCTCACGGTCCGCCGCGGCTCGATCACGGCGTTGATCGGCGCCAACGGCGCCGGCAAGACCACGCTGATGCGGGTGGTTTCGGGCCTGATCCCAGTCTCCGCGGGAACGCTCGGCTTCGATGGTGCCGACATTACGCGCGAACCCTCGAGCGTGCGCGTCGAACGCGGCATTTCGCTGGTGCCCGAGGGGCGGCTGATTTTCCCCGAGTTCTCGGTCGAGGAGAATTTGAAGATCGGCGCCTATATCAAACGCGTGCGTGGCCGCCAGGGCGAGTTGTCCAAGCAGATGCTGGGGTTGTTTCCGCGCCTCGAGGAACGGCGGAGCCAAGCCGGTCAAACGCTCTCCGGCGGCGAGCAACAGATGCTGGCGATCGCGCGCGCCCTGATGGCTGAGCCGCGGCTCCTGCTGCTCGATGAGCCGAGTCTCGGCTTGGCACCGCAGGTCGTGGCACAGGTGTTCGAGAAAATCCAGGAAGTGCGCGCCAAAGGCGTGACCGTGTTCATTGTCGAACAAGACGTCCGTTCGACGTTGTCGTTCGCCGACTACGCTTATGTGATCGAGAACGGTTCGCTGCAGATGGAAGGCAGCGCCGAAAGCGTGCGCGAAAATCCCAAGGTCAAAGAGTCGTATCTCGGCCTCTAGCGCCCCCTCCCCAACCCCTCCCCCTGCTTGCAGGGGGAGGAAGCGAGCGGAGCGAGCCGAATGGGGTTCGTAAACAAGTTACGCCGGCAACGACCCGCTGTCTCGCCACAGCTCGTTCATCGCCCGGGCAAGCGTCGCGTCGGGGGTCGTGAACACTTCTTGCTGTTCCTTGATACCGCGGAGCGCGTGGCGGCCGACGCTGACGGTCGGCTCGCGAACCTCGCGGGCAAACGCGCTCGACAGCACGATCGGGAGGCCGAGGTCCCCGGCGAGCCCTTCGAGCCGGCTGACAACGTTGACCGCCGGCCCGATCACCGTGAAATCGAGCCGGCCTTTAGCGCCGATATTGCCGTACATGACTTCGCCGACGTGAAGCGCGAAACCGTAGCGGAGCGGGCCGCCGGCAGCCTCAGCCCGCGTCGCGTTGAGCGTTTCGAGCGCCGCCATAGCGTCGCGCACAGCCGCCAACGCGGCGGTACAGGCCGCGGCCGGCGCGCCGTTGGGTGCTACCGGAAAAATTGCGAGCAGGGCATCGCCCATGAATTTCAGAACCTCGCCGCCGTGCGCGTCGACCGCGGCGGCGATCCGCTCGAAGAACGCGTTCAACACTGCGATCAACGTATCGCGGGCGAGCGTGTCGGAGAGCGGCGTGAAGTCGCGCAGATCGCACGACAGCATCGCTGCGTTGATGGTCTCGCCCGAACCGCGGAGAATTTCGCCGTTCAAAATGCGGGCGCCGGCGCTGCGGCCGACATAGGTGTCGAGCAGGTTGCGCGACAGCGTCTGCAATTCGAACACCTCGACCACGCGGCCGAACAGCGGCCGCAACCGGTCCATGCGGTCGAGGTCCGCGCGGCTGAACCCGTCGGGATGATCGGACAGCACGGTGACCGCTGAAATATGGTCGCCGGAGAACTCGACCGGCAGCGCGACGTAGTCGGTACCGCCCTCGTCGCGCAGCCGCTCGAGGATCGGGTAGTCGACGCGCGCCTTCGGTCCGGTCAGGCGGCGCCGGATCATGACGCGATCGCGGAATACCGGCACCAGAGGGCTCTTGGCGAATGCGTCGCCGGCGGCGTCGGCGCGGGTCGCGTCGACAATGTCCATGGTCGCGGCGCCGCGAGTCCAGGTGTAGGTCCGGCCGATCAGCTCGGGGTGAAGCGTCGTGGCGATGAAATTGAGTCGCTTGAGCGGCAGGCCGGTGGCGAGAAAACGCTCGGCGATTCCTTGCACCACTTGGGCGACGCCAGGAAGCTTCCACGCCTCATCGATCAGCCAGGACGCGACCGGATCTTCGAACCGGTCCCCGGCGGGCACAGCGATGGAGGTCGTGGCGTGGTCCGAGCGTTCAGCCGTGGCACCCTCCTCGGTCGACGCGTCCGGGTCAGTACATGCGTCCGAGCGGCCCGCCGACGCAGCGGCTGCAGCGGACCTTGCCGAAAATCTCGTCCCAGTTCCCGTCTTCGATCACGTAGTCGAGAATGACGCGAAGCGCCTTCGACATGTCGGGCAGCTCGTACTTTTGCGCGGCGTTTTTCAGCATCTCCTCCATATCGGTGTTGATCGTGAACGTGAGATCGACTTTTTCGCCAGCCATGACACACCTTTCGCGTGAGCACCCCGAGTGTCCGACCTTATCGGCTGCGCCACGCCTTGTGAACCGGCGGCCGGGTCAGGCGAGCACGATATCGAACGTAGCGCGCCAGCGCGCCGACGCCGAGCCCGGCGTCGGGTCGAAGTCGACCGCGATGGTAGCCCCCGGGGCCTCGCGCCGGGCGCGCGCGTAGAGTGCGTCACGCTCGTTGGCGGGATCGCCGGCTACGTACATTTGCGTGACGAATGGCCGCCGCCCTGGCGCCAGCACACGCACATGGATATGCGGAGCCCGGCCGCTGTAGGCGACCGGCTTGATCGTACGAAACGCATAACGCCCGGCGGCGTCGGCGGCGGCCCGCCCGAACCCTTGAAAGGCCGGGTCGGCCCGACCGCCGCGGTCGTTGGGGTGATGGTAATAGCCGCGCGCGTCGCACTGCCAGATCTCGATCGTCGCGCTGCCAAGGGCTACACCGTTACGGTCGAGCACGCGCCCTGCCAGATCGACGGTCTCACCGCCCCGATACGGCACACCGCCGGCGACGACCACGAGGTCGGCATCGGCGTCGGCCGGTATCGCGACCGGGTAGAACGGCCCGGTCGTCTGGGCTGGGGTCGGTAGCAGGGCCTGGGCGGAAAGCTGACCCTGCCATCCGACGGTCGCCGCCATTGCCCCGGCCGCCGCCAGCAAACGCCGCCGCGTCAACAATCGTTCGTTCATCGCGTTTTCTCTATCGAGTCCATCGGGCGGCGACCCGCCCATCAGGATACACGGCGCGTCCCCGACCCGCCCGTCGCCTTGCGAAGGCCTCGCACCAATGCGGGTGTCGCAGACGTGCGGACTTGGTACAGTCCCGTGTCTTCCGTAAGGGCAGTCGTCGTCGATCATGCCGCGTCCCCTCAACGAACTAACGGCGTCCGAAGCTGCCACCCAGATCGCCGCCGGGTCCCTGACCAGCGAGCGGCTGGTCGAAGCGTGCCTCGAGCGAATCGCCGCCCGCGACAAAACGGTGCACGCGTGGATCCACGTCGACCCCGACAAGGCGCTCGCCGAAGCCCGCCAGCGCGACAGTCAACCGGCCGAGGGCCCGCTCCACGGCGTCCCGATCGGCATCAAGGACATCATCGACACGGCCGACCTGCCGACCTGCTACGGCTCGCCGATCTACGCCAATCATCGACCGGCAGCTGACGCCGCGTGCGTCGCGCTCGCCCGCGCCGCCGGCGCGGTCATTCTCGGCAAGACGGTGACGACCGAGTTCGCGACTTATACGCCGGGCAAGACCGTCAACCCCCACAACCCCGCGCATACGCCCGGCGGCTCGTCGTCGGGCTCGGCCGCCGCGGTTGCCGACAATATGGTACCGCTCGCGTTCGGCACCCAGACCGCCGCGTCGGTGATCCGGCCGGCGTCGTTCTGCGGCACCGTCGCCTACAAGTCGACCTGCGGCGAGTTCGCGCTGCAGGGCGTCAAGCTGCTCGGCCAGTCGCTCGATTCGCTCGGCGTTTTCGCGCGCTCGGTCGCCGACTGTCAGCTCGTGCGCGCCGCCTTGGTCAACGCCAAACCGACCCCCGGCGCGCAGCGCCGCCCGCCGCGCATCGGCCTGTTCCGAACCCCGCAGTGGGATGATGCCGACGCCGACAGCCAACGCGCCGTCGAAGCGGCGGTCGCCGAACTCGGCAAGGCCGGCGCGACGGTCGACGAGGTGCCGATGCGTGAGCCGTTCGACAAGCTGGTCGACCTCCACAATCAAGTCATGTGCTTCGAAGTCGCGCGCGCACTCGCCTACGAATACGAGAACCATCGCGACCGCATGAGCGAACGTCTGATCGGCATCGTCGGGGCCGGCCGAGCGGTAACCTACGAGAGCTACAGCCAGGCACTGCTGCAGCGCAACCGCTGCCGCCAGATGCTGACCGATCTGTTCATCAGTTACGACGCGCTGCTCGCGCCGAGTGCGCCCGGCGAAGCGCCGAAGGGGCTCGAATCGACCGGCAGCCCGCTATTCGGGCGGATTTGGTCGCTGCTACAGGCGCCGAGCGTCAACCTTCCCGGCCATACCGGACGCAACAAGCTTCCGGTCGGCGTGCAAGTGATCGGCGCCTACGGCCAGGACGACAGGCTGATCGCCGTCGCCCAGTGGATGGAAAAGCGGATCGCGTGACCGACGCGAGGACGCGTGACCGCCGGCGCCGCTAACGCCGCGCCCGATTCGACGCGCTGGCTCGCCGTGTGGGCGATGGTCGCGGTCGGCGCGCTGTCGTCGATCCAGGTCGGCAAGGTCGGACCGGCGCTGCCGCTGATCCGCCCCGATCTCGACCTCGGCCTGGTCGCCGGCGGCTGGACCGCCTCGATCATCAATCTGACCGGCGCCGTGATCGGCATCCCGGCCGGGATCGTCGCCGACCGGCTCGGCCACCGCCGCGTGATCGTCGCCGGCATCCTCTGCCTCCTGTTCGGAACGCTGGGCGGCGCGCTCGCGCCTTCGGGCGCGGTCCTGCTGGCGAGCCGTTTCTTCGAGGGCATCGGCTACGGCGCGATCGTCGTGGCCGGAACGCCAATGGTGGTCGAGGCGACGTCGGAGCGGAGCCGCCGTTTCGCGCTCGGCGTGTGGAGCGCGTACTTTCCGATGGGCATGATCGTCATGCTGCTGTCGGCGTCTTACATCCTCGAGCGCCATGGCTGGCGGCCGTTTTGGGGCATGAACGTCGTCCTCTGCGGCGCCGTGCTCGTGCTTTTTCTCCGCGCGACGCGTTCCGATGGCGCTGCGGCGACCGGGGCCACGCTTGCGCGCTGGCGCGACGTCAGGATCGCCCTAACCGGGGCCGGCCCGTGGCTCCTTGCCACCATCCTGCTCGTTAAAAGCTTCGCGTCGTTCTCGATCATGACCTGGATGCCGACGCTGTGGATCGACCAGATGCAGCGCTCGGTGTTCGGAGCGGCGATGTTGACTGCGGTCTTCATCGCGATCTTCATCCCGGCCAACATCTTGGGCGGTACGCTAATTCGGGTGCGCGGCATCCGCGCCTGGCACCTGATCGCCGTGGCCGGGCTCGGAATCGCCCTATTTCCGCAGGGCATTTTCGCCGACGGGCTGCCGTTGGCGGTGCGCCTTCCCCTGCTGATGGTCTACGCCGCGACCGCCGGGCTCATTCCCGGCGTCATTTTTGCGAGTATTCCGGCGCACTCGCCGACCCCGGCCCAGATCGGCGCGGTGACCGGGTTGATCGTCCAGTGCGCCTCGACCGGCAACCTGATCGGCCCGCCGATCCTGGCCGAGATTGTAGTCGCCTTCGGCGGCTGGTCGGAGGTGAAGACGCTTTATGTCGGGCTCGGCGGCCTCATCATCGTGGGCGCGCTCGCACTGCGCGCTGTCGAGCGGCGTGGTGCGCCGACCTAGGCCCCCAGACGCCCTTGCCGGGTCACTACCGGGAGCGCAATATGGCGCTAAGTGCTTGAACTACAATAGGTAGATCGATAGTCCACGCATGATCCGACTCGAGGTCGCGGCGCCGTGAGCACGGCCAGTGAGCGCTTGACCGGTCCGCCGGAGACGGGCGAAGGGACCGCGCCCGGGCAGTTTGCGCGCGAGACGTTCCGCAAGCTGGTGGCGATCTATCTCAAAGGCTCGATCACGTCGGTGGTGGTCGTGTTCTTCCTGTTCGTGCTCGGCATCGAGTTCACGCCGCGACAATGGGAGCTGGTAGCGGCGGCGACGCCGTTCGTGGTGGCGTTCTACGTCCTGATCGACGTCGCGATCATGGCCCGCCAGTACCGGCCGCTCGGTCACGCGCTGCGCCTGATCGACGCCGGCAAGCGGCCGACCAACACCGAGGCCTCGGCCGCGTTGATGTGCAGCCTCAACCTGCCATCGTTCGCGTTCAATCGCATCACCTTGATCCATGGCCCGGCGGCTGCGGTCGGCATCGTGATCGCGCTCGCCGCCATCAACCGCTTCTTCGACGCCGGGGTTGCCGGCTGGCAGATCGCCACCTGCGCAGCGATCGCCTTCCTGTTCGCATCGCCCGCGCACGCGATCTTCGAGTACTTCTCGATCTCGCGCGACATCGAGCGGGTGGTCGAGAAATTGTGGGCCTACTGCGACGCGATGGAGAGCGAGCACGAGAAGAAGCTCTACGCCATCCGCCTCAAGAACAAGCTGCTCTATCTTTCGATCTTCGTCGCCGCGTTGCCGTTGTTCTTCTTCGCATTTTCGATCCTGTTCAAAGTCGGCAACCTGTTCGCCGATTTCGGCATCGAGTTCCAGTTCGAAGCCATGCTGCCGCTATTCCAGTGGGTGGTCGGCGTGGTGTTCGTCTGCATTCTCGGCGCACTCTTGATGTCGGTGTGGACCGCGAACGAGGTGTCGCGCTCGGCCGGTACGCTGATCGGCGCGATGCGCGAGGTCGCGACCGGCCGGCTCGACAACACGCTCAAGATTACGGTCACCGACGAGTACGCCGAGCTCTACCGCGGCTTCAACTTGATGACCGAGAGCCTGCGCGAAGAGGTGCGGATTCTAGAGCTCTCGCACGACCTCGCCGGCGAGCTCAACCTCGATACCCTGCTCGGCCGCATCATCGGCGCCACCACCCAGTGGCTCGACGCCGATCGCAGCACGCTCTTCCTCTACGACCGCAAGACCGACCAGCTCTACGCCCGCCTCGCCGAAGGCGTGAGCAGCTACGAAATCCGCTTCTATGCCGGGGTCGGGGTCGCTGGTGCCGTGTTCCGAACCGGCGAAGCGGCGTACGTCGAGGACGGCTACACCGACCCGCGCTTCAACGCCGACATCGATGTCCGCACCGGCTACAAGACCAACACCATTCTCGCCGTTCCGATCGCCAACAAGGCGGGCGAGCGGATCGGCGTCACCCAGGTGCTCAACAAGCGCAGCGGCATGTTCACCAAGCGCGACGAGATCCGGCTGCGCGCGTTCACCGCGCAGATCGCGGTCGCGCTCGAGAACGCCAAGCTGTTCGAAGACGTTCTCAACGAGAAGAACTACACCGACTCGATCCTCAAGAGCACCTCGAACGGCATCCTGACCATCGACACCGACTTCAAGGTCCTGACTGCCAACGACGGCGCGCTCGCCATCCTGAAGCGCCGGCGCGAGGACATGGTCGGCGCCAACGCGCTCGAACGCTTCAGCCGCGACAATCCGTGGGTGGTGGCGTCGCTGCGCCGGGTCGCGGAAACCGGCCGCAGCGAGATCGTGGTCGATCACGACCTCGCGCTGCCCACGGGCAAGCCGGCCTCGATCAACCTCTCGGTCGCGCCGCTGCTCGATGCCGCCAACACCGCATTGGGATCGATGCTGGTGCTCGAGGACATTTCCGACGAAAAGCGCATCAAATCGACGATGGCGCGCTACCTCTCGCCCGAGATCGCCGATCAGATGATGGCAAGCGGCGAGGCCGAACTCGGCGGCAAGTCGCAGGCGGTCTCGATCCTGTTCGCCGACATCCGCAACTTCACCACCGTCTCCGAGGCGCTCGGCGCCCGCGAGACGGTGGCGATGCTGAACGAGTACTTCGAGCAGATGGTCGACGTGATTTTCGGCCGTCGCGGCGTGCTCGACAAGTTCATCGGCGACGCAATCATGGCGCTGTTCGGCGTGCCGTTTAACACTCCGCTCGACGCCGACAATGCGGTCGCCACCGCCAACCAGATGCTGGTGACGCTGCGCGCGCTCAATACCCGCCGCGTCGCCGCCGGCCGCGATCCGATCGACATCGGCATCGGCATCTCGACCGGCGAAGTCGTGGTCGGCAACATCGGCTCGGCCAAGCGCATGGAGTACACCGTGATCGGCGACTCGGTGAACCTCGCCTCGCGGGTCGAAGGCGTCACCAAGTATTACGGCGCCAAGCTCCTGATCTCCGACTTCACCCGCCGCGCGCTCAAGACTCCGGTCAAGGTCCGCGATATCGACCTGATCCGGGTCAAGGGCAAGACCGAGCCGGTCGCGCTCTACGAGGCGCTCGATCACCATACCGCCGAGACCTTTCCGCGCATGGCCGAGACGCTCGACGCATTCGCGGCCGGGCTCACGGCGTTCCGCCGGCGCGACTTTAGCCAAGCGCGCACCCGGTTCGCGGCCGCGCTCGCCGCGTGCGGGACGGATCGTCCGAGCGAGATTTATCTCGAGCGGTGCGATCACTATCTCGATCACCCGCCGCCCGCCGACTGGGACGGCGTCTGGACAATGACCGAGAAGTAGAGAACCCGCGGCGCCTAACCCTTGATCGCGATCGCGTCGACCTCGATCAGGAGTTCGGGATCGGCGAGCGCGGAAACGGCGATCGAGGTCGTCGCCGGGTGGTGGGCGAGGTCGCCGAATACCTCGCGGCGTACCTCCCACATGCCGACGAGATGGCGGGGATCGGTGACAAAGGTCGTGAGCTTGATGACGTCGGTGAGGCTCAGGCCGGCCAACGCCAGGACGCTCGCGATGTTGGCGTAGACCTGCCGCGTCTGCGCCCGAATGTCGCCCACGCCGACGACGTGGCCGTCGGGGTGGCGGGCGATCTGGCCGGAGACGAACACCATGTTGCCGTAAGCCTTGCCCTGCGGCAGCGGCGCGGTGTCATCCCATTGCCACCCGGGATCGAGGGTCGTGAAGCGACTGGTCATCGGCACCTCCTCATGGACTGCGCTTCAGGTCGCGCGCTTTGGCGAGAATATTGGGATCGTCGGGTCGGAGTTGCACCGCGCGGGCGATGTCGGCGGCCGCGCGGCGTTTGTCGCCGAGCGCCTCGTAAGCGTGGGCGCGGTTGTTGAACGCCTCGCCGAAATCAGGTCGCAGCCGGATCGCCTCGGTGAAATCGGCGATCGCCGGCTCGGGCCGCCCGGCATAGAAATGGGCGAGGCCGCGGTTGTAATAGGCGGCGGTGAAGGCGCGGATGCCGCGGATCGCCGCGTCGAAGTCAGCGACGGCGCCTACGTAGTCGCGCCGGTACAAGAGCGCGAGACCGCGGTTATAGAAGGCGATCGTATTGGTGGGCTCGAGCTCGAGCGCGCGGCTGAAGCTGCCGATCGCCGCTTCCCAGCGTTTCCCTTGCGCGAAATTGACGCCGCGCAAAATGAGAATATCCGCCGACTCCGGCTGTTGGGCGAGCGCCGACTCGAAGTCGTTGGTCGCGCGTTCGCGCTCCTTCTTCTTCTGATAGGCGGCGCCGCGCGTCGCCTTGACCCGGGCGATGTCGTTCGGGGTCAAATAGCCGAGCTTGAGCGCGCGCGAGCAATAGTGGATGGCACGGTCGGGGAACCCGAGTTCGATCGCCAAGCGATCGGTGACGCAGTCGGTGAAATCGCCGGCGGACGCCGGCCCGAAGACCGGCGCCAGCGCGCACGCGCACGCGAATAGCGCCACCAGGGTTTTTCCGGACCGCGTCATCACGGGAAAACATAGCAGAATCCAAGCGTTCGCCTAATCGCTCCTAGGTTGCTACGGGAGCCATTTCGCGCGAGAGTCCTCGGGCCTTAGGAGCCTCTGTCATGCTCAAGTTGCTCGCTGCTCTGGCCGTGGCGGTGGCCGTTGCCGTAGGACCCGCCGCAGCGCAAAGCGATATTCACTACGGCAAGTACCACGCGCTCGTCATCGGCAATAACGGGTACCGCCACTTCGACAAACTCAAGACCGCCAAGGGTGACGCCGAAGCGATCGCCGACGCGCTCAAGAATGACTACCAATTCCAGGTGACGCTTCTAACCGACGCAACCCGCGACGACGTGATGCGGGCGCTGGCCGACTTTCGCCGTACGCTCTCGGCCGATGACAACCTCCTCATCTATTACGCCGGCCACGGCGTCGTCGATCAGGTGACCGAGCGCGGCTACTGGCTGCCGATCGACGCCGAGAAAGACGTGCAGACCGCGTGGATTTCGAATGCCGACGTGACCGACATGCTGCGCGCGATCCGCGCCAAGCACATCCTAGTGGTGGCCGACTCGTGCTACGCCGGCACGCTTACCCGCTCGGCGACACCCCAGCTCGACGCCCAGCCCGACAAGACGGCGTGGCTCGCACGCGTCACCAAGCTCCGAGCGCGGACGGTGCTAGCTTCGGGCGGGCTCGAGCCGGTCGCCGATTCGGGCGGCGGACGCCACTCGGTGTTCGCGAGCGCGTTCCTGAAGGCACTCACCGACAATCGCGACGTGCTCGAAGGTCAAGCGCTCTACGACCGCGTCAAACGCCCGGTCACGCTCGACGCCAACCAGACGCCGCAATACGCCGACATTCGCCAGGCCGGGCACGACGGCGGCGATTTCCTGTTCGTGCGGCGCGGCACCGGCGCCACGGTGGCGGCGCTCTCGCCCGCTGCCAGCAGCGGCGCGCCGGCCAACCCGGCCGTCGAGGTCGCGTTCTGGCAGTCGATCCAGGGCGCGCAGGACCCGGCGATGTTCAAGGATTATTTGCGCCGCTTCCCGCAAGGTACCTTCGCCGAACTCGCCCGCCTCAAGGTCCGAGAGCTCGAAACCCAGCACGCGGCCGTGGTGCCGCGCGCGCCGGCGCCGACCGCTGCCCCGGCCGCGCCTAGCGCCAAGGCGTTCGACGGCAGATGGAAGCTTAATCTCAACCTCGGCGGACAGTGCTTTGCGCTCACCAACGATGCGTTAGTCATCGCCGAGAGCAAAGCGTCGAGCAAGCTTTTCCATCCGCTCGCCGGCGGCCACGAACTCAGCGGCTTCGTGCTCGACGACGGCACGATCACCATGCGCCTATCCGGTCCGGCCGCGCGCGGCGACTTCAAGGGCAAGATCGACGGCGTCAAGGGCAGCGGCGATGCTATCGTCATCCACTCCGACGGCGACTGTTCGGGCAAGTGGACGATTGCGAAACAGTAGGAGCGCTATGCTGCGACGTTTCGGGTTCGGAATTGTTGCGTTAGCCGCCGCCATACGGAAGGGAGGCCGAAGATGCTGCGACGCATGACGATCGCCGCGGCCGCGATCGCGATCGCCGCCGCGCCGTCCGCGCTGGCTGCGGCCCCGGCGGCGCTGGTCGAGGAAGTCTCGGGTGCGAGCGGCATCCAGCCGTTCGACTATGTCGAAGCCGGCCGCACGCTCGCGCTCGGGAACGGCGGCGTCCTGGTCCTGGGTTACTTGAAATCGTGCCTCAAGGAGACGATCACCGGCGGCACGGTGACGATCGGCACCGAGCAGAGCGCCGTCGCGGGCGGCAAGGTCCAGCGCGAGCGGGTCGAATGCGATGGCGGCAACCTGCGCTTGACCGCCGAGCAGACCGGAAAGTCGGGCGTCACGGTGTTCCGTGTCGCGCCGGGGAACGAGCCGGTCGTACGGGTTTTTTCCTTAAGCCCAGCGCTGAGCTTGGGCCGCCACGCCAGCGCGTCCGGCGCTACGGTCGTGATCGAACGGGTCGACAAACCTGATAAGCCGCAGTCGTTCACGGCCCCCGGCGCCGCGCTCGATCTCGCCAAGGCCGGCGTGCGGCTGGTGCGCGGCGGCCTTTACCGCGCCAAGATCGGCGAGGACGCGGTTCAGTTCCGGATCGACCCCTTGGCGGTCGACGGCCCGGCACCGGCGCTCTCACGGCTGGTCGCGTTCTAGCTAACCCGGCTCACCCTCCCGTACCGCCTTGACGGCGCGGCGGCGCAGCATCTTTTCCGCGAGCGTCGGTGCCGCGCCCGGCGCGCTATAGGGGCAGACGGCGATGCAAATACCGCAGCCATAGGTCTCCGCGAAGAACGAGAAGCACTTGTCGAAGTCGACGTACCACTTCCGCTCGCCCCGCACCCACGGCTTGTCGGGACCGATGGCGTCGACCGGGCAGGCCTTGGTGCAGACCTGGCAGCGGGCGCAAAAATCGGCGGCGGCGAAGTCGTCGGGCGCGTCGGCCGCGAGCGGCAGTTCGGTCGTGACGGCGGCGAGGCGGAACGACGAGCCGTAGGTGCGGTTGATGATCGAGCCGTGCTTGCCGAGCTCACCGAACCCGGCCGTAAGCGCCGGCGGGATCAAGTTGACGGGCCCGGCGTTGGGGCCGCCGTGCGGCTCGGCAGCGTAGCCGCGACCGCGGATCCAGTTGGCGAGCGCGCGCGCCGCACGGGTGCCGCGGTTGTACTGGGTCATGACCTCGATCGGCGATTCGAGGTCGTACGGCGCGGTCGCGAGCCGCGGCTGGTCCATGGCGACGCCCAGGATCACGATCCACGGCGCTCCCACCTCGTATCCTTCGAACACCCAGCGCGGGTCGAGCGGCGCGATCCCGACCAGGTCGGCCTCGTTGGCGAGCGCGAACGCCTTGACTGCGGCGGCCCTGCGTTCCGGGGTGTCGTTAACGCGATCGGGCGCGATCGGCGCGGGTTTGCGCTCGCCGCGGCCGCCGAACTTGCGGTCGAAATCCTTGAGCCGCGGCTGGCGGTCCCAGCGCGCGTAGTACCAGGTCTGGAGCGCGCCGTGGGCGATGCGCTCGGGCGGGTGCCAAAAGATCGGAGTGGGCCGTCGATGGCTCTGTTCACCGACGCCGTTGATCGCGTTCCCGGAGACGCGCGGCCACACCGCGGCCTGCGCCGGCGAAGGCATGAACGTCCGGTCGGAGCGGGGCATGGCGCGATCCTACTGCCAGGGCGCACGATTCCGAAATACGCCCTCTTGGATCGACGGCTCATGGTTCGATGGGCTCATGGTTCGATGGGCTCATGGTTCGACAAGCTCATGGTTCGACAAGCTCACCATGAGAGCATGCGTAAATGGCCTCACCCTGAGCCTGTCGAAGGGTGAGGCCGGACCCCGACCGCAAGCGTTGGCAAGAGCACGTCGGCCGTGCGAGGGTCGGGCCGTTCATGCCCCATTTAGCTCTCGTCTTCGCCGCCTCGGTGTGGGGATCGGCGCCGGCGGCGATCAAGTTCGTCCTCGTCGCGATTCCGCTGTTCGACGCGGTCGCGTTCCGCTTTCTGCTGGCAACCGCCGCGCTCTGGCTCGCGGCGCTGATTGCTGGACGCTTGAGCCGCGTCCGTACGGTCGGCTGGCGGCCGTTCCTGGCCGGCATGGTCGACCCCGGCGTGATCGCGGTCCTGGTCTATCACGGCGTGCAGATGACGACCGCGATCCACACTTCGGTCATCTTCGCGTTGATGCCGATCGTCTCGACCGTGTTCGGCCGCGCGATATTGAAGGAAGCGATCTCGGTACCGGTCGTGATCGGCGCCGCGGTCGCGATCGCCGGCATTGCCGTGCTGGTGTCGAGCAAGACCGCGACCGGCGAGCCGACGCTCGCGGGTGATCTCATCATCGTCGGTTGTGTCTTCATCGTCTGCGCGGCCCAGCTCGTGCTGCGCAAGGTCGCGCGCGATCACGGCGAGCCGATCGTCGCCACCGCCTCGATGATGAGCGGCGCCACCGCCACCGCTTTCATCGCCTGGCTGGTGTTCGCCGACGACTACAGCCTTGCTTGGGCCGCGACCGCGTCGACCGACGTCTGGATCGTGTTCGTCTATGCTGCGCTCGTCATCAGCGCCGGCTGCTTTTTTCTCTACAACTATGCGCTCCACCACCTTCCGGTCGGACGCGCGAGCCTCTACGGCGTGCTGGAAGGGCCGTCCGGCGTCGTCATCGCCTGGCTGCTCCTAGGTGAAGTCGCGACGCTTTCGGAAAGTATCGGTATCGGGCTGGCGATTGCGGGTGTGGCACTCCCGAGCTTGATCGCGCTGGCGTGGGCGGCGCGCGTCGACGCGAGGGCGGCGCGGCCTTGATACCCCACCTCGCTTGCCTGCTCGGGGTCGCGTTCTGGGCCTCATCGCCGACCGCAATCAAGTTCGTCTTAGCCGAGATGCCGGTGTGGGACGCGCCCGCACTCCGCTTCGCGCTGGCGGCGATGGTGCTGTGGGCTGCCGCCGTCGCGCTCGGCCATATCGGCGAGGTCCGCCGCATCGGCTGGCGGCCGTTTCTCGCCGGCCTCGTCGACCCCGGCATCATTTCGATCATGGCCTATCAGGGTTTTCTCCTGACGGCGGCGAGCCACGGCACCGTCATCTTTGCGCTGATGCCGCTAATCGCCGCGTTGTTTGGCCGTGTGTTTCTCAAAGAGCCGCTCGCGGTACCGACCATCGCTGGCGCGGGGCTTGCACTGGTGGGCGTGGTGCTCCTGGTTTCGAGCCAGGATTCCGCCGGAGCGAGCTCGCTCACCGGCGATCTCCTGCTGGTCGGCTGCGTCATCTTGATTTGCGGCGCGCAGATCCCGCTCAAGCGCGTCGCCACCCTGCACGGCCGGCCGCTCGTCACGACCGCGATCATGATGTCGGGCGCTGCCGCGGCCACGGTCCTCGCTCGACTGATCTTCGGCGACAACGCTCAGCCGCTCGCGTGGACGTCGACCGCTTCGACCGAGACTTGGATCGTATTCGCCTACACGGCGATCGTGATCAGCAGCTCGAGCTTCGTCCTTTACAACTACGCGCTCCGGCACCTGCCGGTCGCGCGCGTCAGCCTCTATTCGGTGCTGCAGACGCCGATCGGGGTGCCGCTGGCGTGGGCGGTCCTGGGCGAACGACTGAGCTGGGTCGAGGTCGGCGCCGCGGCGCTGGTAATCGCGGGCGTGGCGATCCCGGTCGCAGTCGCGGTGCGCGCGCGACGTGCCGCGGCGGTTTAGGCCTTGGTGCCGCCGCGCGAGTCGTTGCTCGCCGGCTCGACTTCGCGTTTACGGTGTTTTCGGACCGGGGCGCGCGAGACCGGGCGCTTGATGTCGTTCGGGCTCGAAGCCTGCATCAGGCCGGTCTTGGCGACGACGTCGGCGTGCTCGATCAAGAGGTCGCGCGCACGATTGGCGGCGGCGAGCGCGGAAGCAGCCTGCAGGGCAGCGATGTCGGCCACGCGGTGTCCCTCGGGGTAAGTGCCGCCTTAGCGGGCGGTGTTGGTTCGTCTATTCGGTTCGTCTATGAAGTATGGAGCAGGCCGGCCATCGGGCAAAGGTCATTTCTCCAATTCATTGATTTAAAAAGATAATGTCTCCCCTTCCCACGGTATTCGTAAGCCACGGCCCGCCGACGCTCACGCTCGAACGCCACCCGGTTGTCGATTTCCTGCGAGGCGCCGCGGCCGGGTGGGCACAGCCAAAAGCGATTCTCTGCGTCTCGGCACACTGGGAGACCGAAGCCCCCGCGGTCAGCAGCGCGCCCGCGCCGGCCACGGTCCACGATTTCTATGGTTTTCCCGAGCCGCTCTATCGGCTCCGCTACCCGGCCCCCGGCGCGCCCGACCTCGCGGCCCGGATCGCCCAACTCCTCGGCACCGGCGGGTTCGCAGCCGCACTCGACCCCGATCAAGGTCTCGA
>CAMDOQ010000009.1 GCA_945903685.1 Rhizobium sp. Q54 | reverse complement strand
GAGGCCAAGGCCGACGTGTTCGACTACATCGAGCGCTTCTACAACCCGAGACGCAGGCACTCGACGATCGGCTATGCGAGCCCCGTGGAGTTCGAAATGAAGACCGAATTAGCTTAAGCTGGTGTCAACCGAACCGGCAGCAGGCCAGTCGGTATCGTCGGCATCTTCTCCGATTGGCCGGCGACCGTGACCTACTACGCGAACTGCATGGGCCTGAAATAGCCGGCCGTTCGCGCCCGCTACGCCCGCTGCCCTCCCTCTGCAAGCCAGGGGAGGGCAGCGTCGCGACCTGCCCTGTTAATTCCGCAACGGCTTGCCGGTTTCGAGCGTGTGCTCGAGCCGGTCGAGGGTGGGCGTGGTTTTGAGGAGCGCGGTCACCGCCTCGCGTTCGAGCGCGAGCAAGTCTTTCTCGGTCGTGATCTGGGTAACATCGGTATCGCCACCCGAGACGACCCGCGCCAAGTGTCCTAGCACCGTCCCATCGTGCACGGTCGCCTTGCCGTTCTTGACGAAGCCCGAGACCGCGAGTTCGAGCGCGACCCGCGCGGTCGGCCCCGGCAACTGCAGTTCGGGCTTGTCCGGCGGCTTGTAGCCTGCGACCAGCGCCAGCGCTTTCGCTTTGGCATCGGCCAAGACGCGGTCACGGTTCATGGTGATGCCATCGCTCGGGCGGAAATAGAGGAGCTCCTTGGCTTCGGCGGCCGAGCGCGCGACCTTGGCCAAGCTGATCGTCTCGAACGCGCTGGCGAGCGGCGGCATCGGGCCGCCCGGCCGTTTCTTATTCAACGTGTTCCTGACCACCATCTCCTTGGTCCCGCCCCACGCCGGCACCATGCCAACGCCGACCTCGACCAAGCCGACGTAGCTTTCGGCGTGGGCCTGGATCGCGGCGCAGTGGAGGAGCACCTCGCAGCCGCCGCCGAGCGCCATGCCGGACGGCGCGCCGACCACGGGATAAGGCGCATATTTGAGCGCGAGATAGGCGTCCTGGCCTTCGCGCGTCGTCTGCTCGATCACCGGCCACATCGCGGCGTTGGCCGCGAATAGCGCCAGGCCGATGTTGGCACCGACCGAGAAGTTCTCGCCCTCGTTATAGACGACGAGCGCCTTGAAGCCTTTCTGGCCGAGCTTGGCGGCCTCGCGCACCATCGCGATCGTCTGCGGGTCGATCGAATTCATCTTGGAATGGAACTCGAGGCAGGCGACGCCATCGCCAATGTCCCAGATCGAGGCCGAGGCATTGCCCGCGACCGGCTGCTTGCCGCGCTTGAAGTCGCTGAGGCGAATAACGCCCGCCGGCCGCGCGAGCGGCGCGTAGCGCCCATCGGCGCGGCGGACTTCGACCCCGGCTGCACCTTCCCGATAAACCGGCTCGCCCTTGGTCGCGGCGAGGTAGGGCGGAACCGCCAAGCCGTCTGATTTGAGTCGCTCGGCCAGCCAGCCGGTGCCGAGCTGATCGATCTGCTCGAACGGCCCGTATTTCCACATGTAGCCCGAGCGCATCGCGCGATCGACCAGCGACGGATCGTCGCCGATCTCGGGCAGCAGCCCGGCGACGTAAGCCAAGGTTTTGCTCAAGACGCGCCAGGCGTAGCGGCCGCCCTTGTCGGGGTGCTCGACCAGCGCGCGCAAAGACCGCGTCTTGGCGCTTTCGAGTTCGGCTTTCTCCGAGGCGCGGTAGGTACCGGTCGCGAGATCGCGCGCTTCCTTGACGCGCTCGCCGTTGGCCTTGGTCATGCGGTAGAAGCCGCCCCTGCCTTTGCGCCCGGTATTGCCCTCCTGGATCATGGTCTTGATCAAGGTCGCGAGCGGGCCCTGCTCGTTGTGGACGGCGTGGAACGGATCGCTCTTCGGCAGGAGCTCGGCCATCGAGCGCATGACGTGGGGCGAGAGGTCGATGCCGGTCAAATCAGCGAGCCCGAAAATGCCGGTCTTGGGAATCCCCATCGGCCGGCCGACGATGGCGTCGGCCTCCTCGACCGTTAGCCCCATCGCCAGCGCCTCGCCCATCGCGACCGTCATCCAGTAGATGCCGATCCGGTTGGCGATGAATCCCGGCGTGTCGCGGCAATCGACCACGTCCTTCCCGAGGTGAAGATCGCCGAAGCGCCGCAAGCGTTCGCTCGCATCGGCGCGCGTCTCCTTGCCGGCGACGATCTCCAGGAGCCGCATGTAGCGCGGCGGGTTGAAGAAGTGGGTGATTGCGAAGTCGCGCTTGAAGCCGGCGGACTGGCCTTCGATCAGACGCGCCAAGGGAATTGTCGAAGTGTTCGAGGAGACGATGCTCCCCTTTTTCCGTACGCCGTCGATCCTGGCGTAGAGCGCGTGCTTGATCGCGACGTTCTCGACCACCGCTTCGCAAATCCAGTCGGCGTCGGCAATCAGGCCCAAGTCGTCGTCGAAATTCCCCGGCGTTACCAGTTCGGCCGCGGCGCGCGACATGAACGACGCCGGGTTGGTCTTCTGCAGTCGCTCGATCGCGCCCTTCGCGAGCGCGCTGCGGTCGGGACCGTCCTTGGCCGGGATGTCGAGCAGCACCGCCGGCACGCCGGCGTTGGCGACGTGCGCGGCAATCGCCGCGCCCATGACGCCGGCGCCGAGGACGGCAACTTTGCCGAAGCGGCCGTCGTCGACTGACGCCATCAGCACGCCTCCAGGACGGTGGCGATGCCCTGGCCGCCGCCGATGCACTGGGTTGCGAGCGCATAGCGCTTGCCCTCGCGCTTGAGCAACGCCGCCGCTTTCCCGGTGATGCGGGCGCCGGTCGCACCCAACGGGTGACCCAAAGCGATCGCGCCGCCATCGAGATTGATGCGCTGCTCGCTCATGTTCGATTCCTGAACGACCGCGATCGCCTGGGCCGCGAACGCCTCGTTCAACTCGATGATGTCGATGTCGTCGAGCTTGAGGCCCGCGCGCTTCAACGCCTTGGCGGTGGCACCGACCGGCCCGATCCCCATGATCTCGGGCGCGCAGCCGTGGACGCCGATGCTCTTCAACCGAGCGAGCTTCGGGAGCTTGTGCTTGTCGGCGTAGGCCTCGCTGCAGACCAGCACCGCCGCCGCGCCGTCGGTCAGCGGCGACGATGTGCCGGCAGTAACGGTGCCGGTCTTGTCGAACGCCGGCTCGAGCGTGTCGAGCACGGCCTGGGTCGTCTCGGGCCGGATGCCGCCGTCGGCCTCGACCCGCAAATTACCGACCACGATCGGCACGATTTCATCCTTGAACTTGCCGTTCTTCTGCGCCGCCGAGGCCTTGGCGTGCGAATCGACCGCGAACGTCTGCTGCGCCTTGCGGTCGATCTTGTACTTCCGCGCGAGATTCTCCGCCGTCTCGCCCATCGAAATGTAGACCTCGGGCTGGCGCTGGTAGAGCCCGGGGTGCGGCGCCGGGTTGAAGCCGGTCATCGGCACCCGCGTCATCGACTCGACCCCGGCGCAGACATAGGCCTCGCCCGCGCCCAACTGGATCGAACCGGCGGCGTTGTGGATCGCCTGCATCGAGGAGCCGCAGAAGCGGTTGACGGTGGCGCCGGCGACCGATTGCGGCAGGCCGGCCAGGAACACCGCAATACGGGCGACGTTGAAGCCCTGCTCGCCTTCGGGGAAGGCGCAGCCCATGACGACGTCCTCGATGTCGTTGGGATCGATCCCGCTCTTGGCGACCAGGCTCTTGATCACCTGCCCCACCAGTTCGTCAGGTCGGACCTTGGCGAGCGCGCCTTTCCGCGCGAGCGTGAAGGGCGAACGCGCGTAGCCGCAGATGACAATACTTTTCATGAGCGCTCCTTTGGTCCCGACGGAGATCGAACCGCCGACCTGACGTTGCTGTCGCCGAAGGTCAGACGATCGGATCGTACCCTATCAGGGCTTCGAAATGGCGGTGTCCGGCATTTTCGCCGCGCACAATACCGCGCAGCGGGGCGGGGGTGAAATGGCGCTCGAGCAGAAGCTCGGCGACGACCGCCATGCGCCGGTCGCCGGCAGCGAGCCCGGCCGCGGCGTCATCGAGCGCAAACGCGGCCGCCAGCGTGTCCGCCATCAACGCCATCAGCCGCCGTGCGTGGCGCGGGGCGAGGGTCGGTTCGGCGGCGATCAAATTGACCGCGGCGCGGCAGTCTTCGAGCGCGCCGGCCACGGTTTGGGCGGCGCTGGCCAGGGCGTCGGGGAGGCGCGCCAGCACCGCCTCGATCCGCGCTGTGAACGCGGCGAACCCGCCATATCGGGGCGCCAACAGCCGCAACACTTCGAGCGCCTGGATGTTGGCCGGGCCCTCCCACACCGTCGTCACTTGCGCGTCGCGCACGAGCCGCGGCGTTGCCATGTCGTAAGTGTAGCCGTTGCCGCCGATGATCTCGATCGCGCTGCGGCAGGCGCGGTTGGCGTTCTCGGCCGTGCGATACTTGGCGAGCGCGGTCACGAGCCGGAGCCACGGCGTCTCGGCCGGATCCTGCTGTTCGCGGTCGAACGCGCGCGCGGCCTCGAACGCGAGCACGAGGTCGGCGTCGAGTTCGACCAGGATCGCCAGGAGTTCGTCCTGGAGCATCGGATAGGCGGTGATCGTCTGCCTGAACGCCGCGCGGTGGCTCGCATAGCTCACCGCCTCGAGGAACGCGCGCCGCTGCAACCCGACCGAGCCCATCGCGTTGTGGATGCGGCTGATCTCGAGCGCCTTCATCATCAACTTGAATCCCTGCGGCGGCGGCGCCACTTCGAGCGACCATGCGTCGACCAGGTCGACCTCGCCGGTCGCGATTCCGCAGGTGCCGAGCTTGTCCTTGAGGCGGCGGATACGGAGCGCGTTGGGGGTGCCATCCGCGAGCGTCATCGGCACAAGATAAAGACCGAGGCCGGCGGTGCCCGGCGGCGCGCCCTCGGGGCGCGCGGTCGCGAGCGCCAAGCCGCCGTCGACGTTGCTGACGAACCATTTGAGGCCGGCGAGCCGGACATGGTCGTTGCGGACGCGGGCGATCGTGGTCGAGCCGCCGACGTCGCTCCCACCATGAAGTTCGGTGGCCCAGGTGCCGGCGGTAAGCGCGCGGCCGTCGCGGCGGATCAGGTCGGGGAGGTAGCGGGCTTTCAGGTCGGGCGGGCCGTGGCGGTCGAGTATGTAGGCGCCGGCGCCGGTCATGGTTACGGGGCAGTGGAGCGAGATGTCGGCCTGCGAGAGCAGATAGCCCATGGCAAAAGTGATCGCGAACGGCGCCGGCGCGGGGCCATAGTTCAAGCCGACCACACCTTTCATATACGCTTCGCGCGAGACGGCTTGCCAGGCCGGGTTGTAGCGGACCCGGTTCACGGTTTCGCCGTCGCGGTCGTAGGTCTCGAGAGTCGGGCGGCCGAAGCGGTCGGTATACTCGGCCTCGCGATCGACGGTGTCGCCGACCCAGGCACCGAAGTCGGCGAGCGTCGGCCCGAAGCGTGCCTGCGCGGCCCCGTCGATGCGGCCGAGCACGCTCTGCAGGCGCGGGTCGATCGTATAGAGATTTTGGCCGCGGACCTCGCGGGCGTAGCGCATGACCGGCCTTTCCAAGGTCGTGCCATGGACAGTAGGGCGGGGGCGGGGGGCGGTCAAAACGCGCTACGGTCTCGCCGCCGCTGCCCTAAAATAGCCCGAATGCCGAAGCTCAGATACAAAAGGAGGATCGATGACCGATCGGATCGGTACCTACCGCGACTTCTGGCCCTATTACCTGCGCGAGCACAGCCGCGTCCGTACGCGCGGTTTGCATTACATCGGCACCACCCTGGCGATCGCGTTTCTGGTCGTCCTGATCGCAAGCGGCGAGACCTGGTATCTGCTTGCGGCTGTCGTCAGCGGTTATTTGTTCGCGTGGATCAGCCACTTCTTCGTCGAGCACAACCGGCCAGCGACGTTCCGTTATCCGTTCTGGTCGCTGGCGAGCGACTTCCGCATGTACTTCCTGGCGGTAGCGGGGCGGCTCCGTCCCGAGCTCGACCGCGCCGGGGTGGCTCGCAACGCTTAAGCCTTGCCCTGGATGGCAAAATCGGTGGAATCGGTCTATAAGCGGGGGTCTTCGGGGCGGGACCGCTCGCCCGCGACCGGACAGGGGTAAGACGCGTGGTTATTACCAAGGCATGGCGGCGCCGGCTGGGCCAGGCGCTCGGCATCGGTGCGCTCGTAGCGACGCTGGGGACAGCCGCGCTCGCCCAAGGCGTCAATCCTTCGGCCGACGAGGCCTTGAAGCGCCGCTACGACGAGGCGTTCCGGGCGGTGTTCGCCGATCCCGGCAGCCTCGACAAGAGCTTCGCGTTCGCCGAGGTCGCGATCCAGGCCGGCAACTTCGAGGCCGCGATCAGCGCGCTCGAGCGAATGCTGATCATCAATCCCAACCTACCGCGGGTGCGGCTCGAACTCGGCGTTCTTTACTTTCGTCTGGGTTCCTAAGACCTGGCGCGGACTTATCTCCAGGCCGCGGTCGAAGGCCCGAACGTGCCGCCCGAGGTGCGGACCCGCGTCAGCGCGTTCCTCGACGAAATCGCCAAGCGCCAGTCGCGTCACCAGGTCTCGGGCTCGGTGTTCGCGGGAATGCGCTGGCAGTCGAATGCGAATGCGGCGCCGTCCTCGACCTCGGTGCTGGCGAACGGCGTGGTCGCGACCCTCAACAACCGCTTCACCGCGACCGACGATGCCAACGCGTTTGTGTCGGGCTCGATCCGCCACCTCTATGACATGCAGACCGCCCGCGGCGAAGCCTGGGAGACCAACGGCACCGCCTATTTCTCGGAACAGTTCGACCTCGACAGTCTCGATCTCGTGTTCTTGCGCGTCGACACCGGACCGCGCATGAAGTTCGGACCCGGCTGGTTCGAAAACTCGACCTTCCGCCCTTACCTGATCGGCAACATGGCGCGCCTGGACGGGGTGCGTTACCTCGAGGCGTTCGGCATCGGCGGCGACTACACCCATCAGTTCACGCCGCGCTGGCTGGTCGACTTGACGATCGAGGCGATCGAGCGCGAGTTCGAGAACGGTGCCGCCGAGAGCCGCACGATCGCCGAGCAAAGCGGCTCGAGCGTCGACGTCCGGCTCTCGACCCGATTCGCTGCGAGCGAAATGCTGATGCTCAACGCCGCGGTCGGCCTGACCAACGAGTCGGCCGACCGCGCTGCCTTCCGCGCCAGCGACGCCCGCTTCATCCAGGTCGGCGGTACGCTCACCTACGACATGCCGGCGTGGGTCACGGAAGCGTGGCTGATGAGCGAACAGTGGTCGTCCTCGCTCACCATTCACCGCCAGCTTACCGACTACGAGTTTCCCGACCCCTCGGTTTCGACCACGGTCGCGCGCGAGGACCGCGAATGGCGGTTGGCGTTCACCCAGGCGATCCCGGTGACTCAGGAATGGACGATCGTGGCGACGCTGCAGCGCTCCTCGATCGCCTCCAACATCGTCAATTTCGACCGCAGCAACACCTCGGTCACGCTCGGCGTCTCGTACCGCTTCTAGCGCCGCGGACGGCGTCGCCTTAGCTGTCAGACGCGGGCGTCGCCGTAGTAGAGCATGACGGTATGCTTCGCTTCGGCGAAGAACAGCCAGCGCTCGACCACGAGGCCGAGTGTCGCCCCGGCCACCGCACACGACGCGCCGACTGTCGCCCACGCCCCTTCGAGCCAGACCAGTGCGAGCGAGAGCAGCCCCGGAACCAGGAACGCGGCGATCGCCGCGACGGCGCGCAGACGCCGGGCATGGCGGCGGGCGACGCGATAGCCCATCTCGGTCAACAGGAAGTTGGTCGAGGTATGCGGCGGGTCGAGCAGCGTGACCGCGCCGAAGCGACCGAGCCCGGTTGCGCTCTCGGCGGTCGACGCCGCCGGTGCACGGTCGATCGAACGCCAGTAGGCAAGCTTGATCGCGCCGGCGACTACGGCTGCGGCTGCGGCGGCCGTGGCCAACGCGACCGCGACTTGGCCGGCGATCGCAACCATCCCCTGCAGCAGGAGCGCGCCGCTCAAGCCGGCGCACGCGAGGTAGCCGGGCGTCACCCAGGGGTTGTGCCAAGCCGGGATGGCGCGGAGCGTCGCGTAGATTTTTGAGGTGGCGATTACCGTCGCGACGGCGACCGCTGCGGCGCCCACCGCGACAGCCGGCAGCCATGCCGCGGCCGGTCCGGTTCCGGCGACCCACCAGGCAACGCCGAAGCCGAGCGCGACCGGCACCGCCGCCAGCGCCAGAACCGCTTCGCGCGAGAGCCAGGACGAGCGCCACTGGCTGAGCGCGCGCCAGGCGCGTTCGGGGTGGCCGAGGTGGAAGAACGAAGCGGCGCCGCCGATCCCGGCCAGCGCCAGCGCGAGCGCGCTAGCGGCGATCGCGAGCCACGACGCCACCGGCGCGAACCCGACCAGCGCCGCGGCCGCCATCGCGAACAAGAGCCCATAGCCCGCGCCCGAGGCGACGGTGAAGACGATGACGGAATAGGCCGGATGCATGGGACAAACGCCGCAGCCCCCCTTGTAGCCGCCTCCGCGGCACGAGTAAAACAGCGCGGCATCCACGAATTTTCGAGCGCATTCACGCTTTCGCGCGTTGTAAAGCGTTCGCGGGAGTCTTACACTTCGCGACCTTTCGCCGCCGGGTGTTGCGGCGCCGGGAGTCGATCCGGTTCGATGACCATTTACCTGCCCGTTGCGGAGCTCTCGATCAACGTATTGTTGTTGCTCGGGCTCGGCGGCGGGGTCGGTTTGCTGTCCGGCATGTTCGGGGTCGGCGGCGGTTTCTTGATGACGCCGCTTCTCATCTTCATCGGCATTCCACCGGCGATTGCGGTCGGGACCGAGGCCAATCAGGTCGCGGCGGCGTCGGTTTCGGGTGTACTCGCGCACTGGCGGCGCGGCAACGTCGATCTCCGCATGGGCCTCGTCATGCTAGCGGGCGGCGGCGTCGGCTCGGCGTTCGGCGTCTGGGTGTTCCGGCTGCTGCGCGAGGTCGGTCAGGTCGACCTCATGATCTCGCTCACCTACGTCTTGCTGCTCGGTGTGGTCGGCGCGCTGATGGTCGGCGAGAGTTTCCGTGCCATTGCCCGCAGCCGCCACCCGGCCGGGCAACAGCGCCTGCACACGCACTATTGGGTGCACGGCTGGCCGCTCAAGATGCGGTTTCCACGCTCGAAGCTCTACATCAGCACGCTGCCGCCGGTCATCATTGGGTTCATCGCCGGCATCCTGGCCGCGATCATGGGTGTCGGCGGCGGCTTCATGCTGATTCCGGCGATGATTTACCTGCTCGGTATGCCGACGGTGGTCGCGGTCGGCACCTCGCTCTTTCAGATCATCTTCGTCACGTCGATCGCGACTTTTTTGCACGCGGCCACCAACCAGACCGTCGACGTTATCCTGGCCCTGGTCCTCTTGATCGGCGCCGTAATCGGCGCTCAGATCGGTACCCGTATCGGCGCGCGGCTCAAGGCCGAGCAACTGCGCGCGCTCCTGGGGCTCCTGGTGCTGAGCGTCGGGTTCAAGGTCGGCTACGACCTCGTGGTGACGCCAGCCGATCTGTTCTCGGTCGTGCCACAATTCGGCGAATGATGCAGCGGGCTCGTTTCCCCATCGCCGCGGTCGCAACCCTGCTCGCCGGGCTCGCGGTGGAGGCGCCGCGGGCTCGCGCCGATCAAATCGTCGGCGACGTCTCGGCGCGTCTGATCGAGATCACGTCGAATTACACCGGGGCCGAAGTCGTGATGTTCGGCGCGCGCACCGGCCGCGGCGACATCGTGATCGTGGTCCGCGGCCCGACCCAGCCCGAGACCGTGCGCCGCAAGAGCCAGATCGCCGGCATATGGATCAACGCGGCGTCGGCCACCTTCAACGACGTGCCGGGCTTCTACGCGGTCGCGGCGACGCGGCCGCTGCTCGAGATTGCGCCGGCCCACTTGTGGGCTTCGCTCCAGATCGGGGCCGAGAACTTGCCCTTGCTGCCACGCGGTGCTTCGGCCGAAGGCCAGACGGCGGCGGCGCCGTTTCGCGAGGCCTTGATTCGCAGCAAGGAGACGGCCCGGCTCTACCACCGCGACATCAAGCCGATCGAAGTTTCGGCCGGCACCCTGTTTCGCGCCGGCGTCGCACTTCCCGCCCACGCTCCCGACGGCGGCTATTACGTCACGTTCTACCTCGTCAATCGCGGCGCGGTAGTCGAGACCCGCAACGTGTTCTTCTTCATCAACAAGGCCGGGTTCGAGCGCACGGTCTACGATTTCGCCCACCAGCAACCGCTTGCCTACGGCGCGCTCGCGGTCGCGATCGCGGCGCTCGGGGGTTGGCTGGCGGCGGCCCTATTCCGGCGCTCGTGACGGCGCGCCTTTGCGGATCTTGAAAACCAGGCTGCCGGCACGTTCGCCGGCCTCGACCAGCTCGTGGCCGGCGCTCGCGCAGAACGCCGGGAAATCGCGGGTTGCCGCCGGATCGGTCGCCTCGATTTCGAGCACCTCGCCGGGCTTCAAACCGGCCAAGGCCTTGCGCGCCTTGAGCACCGGCAGCGGACAAGCGAGGCCCTTGGTGTCGAGAATCGGCATGGCCCGGAGTCTAGGCGGCGGCGCACGGCACGACAAAGTGATTCGCCCGGTCCGGTCGCCGCGTTAGGTAGAGGGTGGAAAGCGCGGACCGATCATGACGGCGGCAGCGGATCTTACCTACGGGATGGCGGCGCTCGCCGGCGTCGTCAGTTTCCTGTCGCCGTGCGTGTTGCCGATCGTGCCGGCCTATCTCTCGTTCGTCGCCGGCCAGTCGATCGAGCGGATCGCCTACGACGGCGCGAGCGATCCGGCGGCCGAGCGCCGCGTGTTCGCCGCTGCGGTGGCGTTCGTCCTCGGCTTCGCCACCGTGTTCGTGCTCCTCGGGGCATCGGCTTCGGCGGTGAACGCGCTGATCCTTCGCCACGTCGACGTCATCAGCAAGGTCGCCGGTCTCGTCATCGTTGTGTTCGGCGTCCACTACACCGGCTTGATCCGGATTCCGTTCTTGTATCGCGAAGCGCGGATTCACCCCGATGCGCCGGCCGGCCTGTTCGGCGCGTTCGGTATTGGCTTGGCCTTCGCGTTCGGTTGGACGCCGTGCATCGGCCCGATCCTGGCCGCGATCCTGACGGTCGCCGCCGCGAACGAGTCGCTCTCCTACGGCGTTACCCTGCTCGGCACCTACGCCGCCGGCCTCGGCATCCCGTTCCTGGTCGCCGCGGCCGCGATCCGCCCGTTCACCCGCTTCCTCAAGCGCTTCCGACGCCACCTCCGCAAAGTCGAGATCGCGACCGGCCTGCTGTTGGTCGCGACCGGGGTCGCGATCTTCACCGGCGATCTCTCGCGCTTGGCGTTTTTCCTGCTCGAGGTCTTTCCCTGGCTGGCCGAGATCGGTTGAGCGGTTCGAGCCGGGGGGCTCTCTAGCCGAGGTATTTCTCGATCTCGACCTCGTCGATCTGTTCGGGCTTCAGGAACAGTTCGGCGTATTTCTTATAGACCCCGGACTTGAGGAACAGATCGAACAGATCGGGGTCGATGTGCGAGGTCTTCTTCATGTTGTACATGATGCGGATCGTCTCGGAGAGCGTCTTTGCCTTCTTGTAGGGGCGGTCGGCGGCGGTCAACGCCTCGTAGATGTCGGCGATCGCCATGGCGCGGGCCGGCACCGACATCTGGTCGCGCGTCAGGCCTTTGGGATAGCCGGTGCCGTCCATTTTTTCGTGGTGGCCGCCGGCGATTTCGGGCACGCGACGTAAATTGCGCGGGAAGGGGAGCTGCTCGAGCATCTTGATCGTCACCGCCATGTGGTTGTTGATGACGGTGCGCTCTTCTTTGGTGAGGGTACCGCGACGGATGGTGAGGTTGTAGACCTCGTTGTCGGTGAGAAGACTGGCCTCGTGGCCGTCGGCGCCGCGGATGCGGCGTTTGGCGATGCGCTGCACGCGCTCGACGTCGGCATCGCTCATCGCCTCGCCGCCGACATTGGCCACTTCGAGGAAGCGCCAGTCGTCCTCGATCGCCGCGAGCTCGGCGTCGAGTTGGACCTTGAGTTCGGCGGCGTCGCGCTTGTTCTCGGCGAGCACCCGCCAGTAGGCGAGCTCGATCTCGCGCTTCAAGACCTCGAAGCGGACCCGCACGATCTCGACGCGGTCGAAGATGGTTTCGAGCTTGGTAGCCTTATCCATCACGTATTCGGGCGTCGTCACCTTGCCACAGTCGTGCATCCACCCGGCGATGTGGACCTCGTAGCGCTCTTCGGCGGAGAGATCGAAAGCGGCGAACGCAGTGTCTTCGGACGCGCAGGCGGCATCGACCAAGAGCTCGGTCAAGGTCGGCACCCGTTGGCAGTGGCCGCCGGTGTAGGGCGACTTCTCGTCGATCGCCGAGGCGATCAACTTGATGAACGACTCGAGGAGGTCGCGCTGGCCCTTCAAGAGTTGCTGGTTGTCGAGCGCGACGGCGGCCTGACTGGCGAGCGCTTCGATTAGCGGCTGCACGTCGGGCCCGAACGGCACCGTCTCGCCGGTCGCCGGGTTCTTGGCGTTGATCAACTGCAGTACGCCGATGACATGGTCCTCGTAGTTGACAAGCGGGATGGTGAGGAACGACTTCGAGCGATAGCCGGTATTCCGGTCGAAGGCTTTGGTACCGGTGAAGTCGAACTTGGTGGCATCGTAGGCGTCGGGAATGTTGACGGTCTCGTTGTGGACTGCGGTGTAGGTGGCGACATTGTTCTCGTTGGGCGCGCCGGTCTTCTCGTCGTAGAGCCAGAGCGGCGGGAACGGGATCAGGTTGCCCGACGTGCCGCCTAGCGTGATGTTGAGCGAGTCATTCCGCATGATTGCGAACGCAAGCCGCGTTTCGCTTTCGCGGATGTAGAGCGTGCCGCCGTCGGCGTGGGCGAGCGCCTGGGCTTCTTCGAGGATGATCTCCATCAGCCGGTTGTGGTCGCGCTCGGCGGAGAGCGCGATGCCCAGATCGATCAGTCGGGCGAGGCGGCCAGCGTCGGTCGAGGCGGGCGCGATGTGGCGGGCGGTCGATGTCATCGGACGGGCGGCGGAACGGTCACCGGGGGCAGAATCGAAGGGGCGCGGGCACTACTCTATCAACCCGCCGCCCGACCGGCCACTTGGGGGAGACCCTTAAGCGCTCATGACGAACATTCCGCGCTGTCGGCAAATCGGGAGTTGCGCCTGAGCCTCTCGGTCGACCGGCTACTTGGGGAGGGTGGCAGCAAAGCCGGCCGAGCGCTTCTGGCGATTGAGTGTCGATCCGCAACTTCTGCTCGACTCGTCGCATAGGGTGGACACCCGATCGAGGTATCCGGCATGAACGACGCCTAGTTGAAGTCTTGGGTCGGCCCGTACCGGCTGAGCCCTAGTTGCCAGCCGCGCCCGTCCCGGGATAGGACTCGGGGCCATGTCGCTGGCGGGCGCCGGCTTGTTCGATCCCCACGCCGCAACCGCTGTCCACTAAATATCTCATGGGAGGGAGAATCATGGGTGCGCCGCGCAAAGAGTTCCGACTGTCGGGCAAGTTGAGCGAGCCGATCAGCCACTACACCGATGCCGTTCTGTGCGGCGACTATTTGTTCATGTCGGGTGCCGGGCCGTTCGACGCCGACTTGAAACTGATCGGCTTGGGCGAGATCGAGCGCCAGACCGAGGCGACGCTCGCCAACATCGCGAAGATGCTCGAAGCCGCCGGCATGTCGTTCGACGACGTCGTCTATTGGCGGATTCTCCTCGACAACGTCCGCGACCAGAAGAAGGTCGACGCCGCGATCAAGCGCGTCACCGGCAAGGCCAAACCCGCCACTACCTACATTGGCGCCGAGGCGCTGGCGCTCCCCGGCATGCTGATCGAGATCGAGGGCGTCGCTTACAAGCCGTCGGCTGGTGCGGGCCCGCGGCGTGAGATCATGGTCCCGGGCGTCTGCGACCTGGGCCTTCACTACAGCCACGTCTGCAAGGCGGGCGACCTCGCCTGGTACTCCGGCATCAACGCCAGCCCGATCGACGAGAGGGGCCGCGTGCTCAATGTCGGCGATCCCGCGCTCCAGGCCAATCAGTCCTACGAGAACCTGGCCAAGATGTGCGCGGCGGCCGGCCAAGAGGTCGCCGACGTCGCCAAGGTCACGGTCTTCATCGAGAACGTCCGCCACAATCAACTCCTGCGGCCGGCGCGCGCCCGCTATCACGGCCGCGGTCGCCCGACCAGCGCGATGATCGGCATCAAAGAGCTCTGCATCCCGGGCCAGCACCACCAGATCGAACCGGTCGGCTACAAAGCGACCGGCTCGAATCCGCCGCGCAAGGAATGGGTGGTGCCGGGCTATCGCAAGCCGATCAGCCACTACACCGACGCGGTCCAGTGCGGCGACATCCTGTTCGTCTCGGGCGCGGGCGGGCTCGAAGCCAACCTGAAGCCGGTGCACGATCGCGACGTCGTCAAGCAGTGCGAGAAGACCTTCGAGCACATCGAAGCCATGCTCAAGGTCGCCGGCTACGGGTTCGACGACGTGATCAAGGTCACGGTCTTCCATACCCACGTGGTCGAGCGGCCGCTCATCAACCCGGTGCGCGAGCGCATCTTCAAGAAGTCGCTCCCGGCCAGCACGCTCTTTGGCGTGCGCGGGCTCGCGATCGAACCGCTGCGCCTGGAGATCGAGTCGATCGCGTACAAGCCGGGCATGGGCGAAGCCAACCGCAACAAGCCCGCGACCGGATCGTACGACTGAACAACCACGGATCCCTCATGGTGAGCCTGTCGAACCATGAGGGGCGATGAACCGCCCTCATGGTTCGACAGGCTCACCATGAGGGTGCTTACGAGGGAGAAGAAACCATGACTGCCGCCGCCCGCCGCGAAATCCGCTTGAAGTCGCTGATGGAACCGATCAGCCATTACACCGATGCCGTGCTGTGCGGCGATTTTCTCTACATGTCGGGCGCGGCGCCGTTCGACAAGGACGGCCGCCTGATCGCGCCGGGCGACGTCACCAAGCAGTGCGAGGCGACCTGCCAGTCGATCGAGGCGATGCTCTCGGCCGCCGACATGTCGTTCAAGGACATTGTCTACTTCAAGGTGTTGATGGAGGAGGTTTACGACGGCCCCAAGATCAACCCGGTGCGCAAAGCCTTCCACGGCGACTCGAAGCCGGGCTCGACCCGCGTCGGCGTCGGCCATCTCGCGATCCCGGGCATGCTGCTCGAGGTCGACTGCGTCGCCTATAAGCCGTTCTCGGGCGGGCCGGCTAAGCGCGAGATCCGCTGCGCCAATCTGTTCGAGCCGCCCAGCCACTATACCGACGTGGTCGTCTGCGGCGACTTTGCGTTCCTGTCCGGCACCGGCCCGGTCGGCCCGGACGGCAAGTCGGTCCATTTCGGCGATCCCGAGCGCCAGGCGCACGTGACGATGGAGAACATGCAGGTGATGCTCGAGGCGGCCGGCATGGGCTTCGAGGACATCGCCAAGGTCGTCTGTTATCTCGAGAACGTCAACGACCGGCCGCAGATCAACCTTGCGCGCAAGAAGTTCTTCGGCAAATCGCGTCCGGTGTCGACCCTGTTCGGCATCCGCCGCCTTGCCATCCCGGGCATGAACCACGAGATCGAGGCGATCGCCTATAAGCCGCGGGATCCGCAGAAGCCGAAACGGAAGGAGATCCGCGTGCCCGGCATGCACAAGCCGCTCTCGCACTATACCGACGCGGTGCGCTGCGGCGATTTCCTGTTCGTGTCCGGCCAGGGCCCGTTCGATTCGAACTTCAAGCTGGTCGGCGGCGACGACATGACCAAGCAAGCGGTCCGCGTCCACGAGAACTTGAAGAAGATCATGAAGGCCGGCGGCATGGGCTTCGAGGACGTCGCCAAGACCACGGTCTACATGGACAATTGCGAAGAACGCAAAATCCTCAACAAGGTACGCAAGAAGTACTGGGGCAAGGCTAAGCCCGCGAGCACGTTGTTCGGTGCCAACCGCTTGGCGCTCCCCGGCATGAAGCTCGAGATCGAGACGATCTGCTATAAGCCTGGCGCGTAAGGCCCCCTCTCTCTCCTCCCCCGCGAAAGCGGGGGAGGAGGCGAGCGAAAGCGAGCGGGTGGGGGCAGGGATGCATCAACCATGTACAAATTCGGCATCGGACAACCGCTCACGCGCGTCGAAGACCAGCGCCTATTGACCGGCAACGGGCGTTTCACCGACGACGTCGGCGCGCCGGGGCAAGGCTTCGCTTACTTCCTCCGCTCGCCGCACGCTCACGCCGAGATCGTCCGGATCGATACGACCGCGGCGCGCGCCCTGCCCGGCGTGGTCGGGGTCTTCACGGCGGCCGATGCCGATGCCGCGGGTTTGGGCGCGATCAAGCCGGTGATCAAGACGAAGAACCGCGACGGCTCGAACAACGTCGAGCCGGACTGGCCGCTGTTGGCACGGGGCCGCGTCCGCCATGTCGGCAATCTGGTGGCGATGGTGGTGGCAACGAGCGAAGCGGCGGCGCGCGATGCCGCCGAAGCCATCCTGATCGACTACAAGATGTTGCCGGCTGCGGTCGATCTGGTCGCGGCGACCGGGCCGAGCGCGCCGCAAGTGTGGCCGGAGGCACCCGGCAATATCTGTTTCGACTGGATCCATGGCGATGAAGTGGCCGCCAATGCCGCCTTCGCTGCCGCCCCGCACCGGGTCAAGGTCGAGCTCGTCAACAATCGGCTGGTCTCGAATCCGATCGAGCCGCGCGCCGCGCTCGCGTCCTACGACCGGGGCGTCGACCGCTACACGCTCCGGGTCGCGAGCCAGGGCGTCCACAATATCCGCGATCGCATGGCCGGCGCGCTCGGCGTCAAGCCCGAGCAGATCCGGGTTCTGACCGACGATGTCGGCGGCGGCTTCGGCACCAAGATCTTCGTCTACCCCGAATACGTGTTGGCGTGCTGGGCGGCCAAAAAGATCGGCCGCCCGATCAAATGGACGAGCGATCGCAGCCACGCCTTCGTCACCGACGTTCACGGCCGCGACAACGTCGCCAAAGGCGAGCTCGCGCTCGACCGCGACGGCCGGATCCTCGCCATGCGCGCCACCGTCTACGCCAACATGGGCGCGTACCTGTCGAACTTCGCGCCGCTCATTCCGGCCGGATCGCCCGCCGGCATGTTCACCGGCGTCTACGCGATCCCGGCTGCATTCATCAACGTTAAGGCCGTCTTCACCCACACCGTGCCGGTCGATGCCTATCGCGGCGCCGGGCGGCCCGAGGCTTCGTATCTGATCGAGCGGCTAGTCGATGCCGCCGCACGCGAGCTGAAGCTCGATCCGGCCGAACTCCGGCGGCGGAACTTCATCCCGCCGCAGGCTTTTCCGTTCACCAATTCGCTCGGCAAGAAATTCGATTCGGGCGAGTTCGCACGCAACCTGGATCAAGCGCGCGCGACCATCGACGTTGCCGGCCTCGCCGCGCGCAAAGCGGCGGCCAAGGCGCGCGGCAAGCTTCGCGGCCTCGGGCTTTCCTATTACATCGAGGTCTGTGCCTTCGCCGGCTCCGAGATCGCGCATGCCGCGTTCGAGGACGGTCGGTTGGCGATCTGGGTCGGTACCCAGAACAACGGCCAGGGCCACGAGACGGCGTTCGCGCAGGTCGCCGCCGAACGATTGGGCGTCCCGCTCGAGCGCATCCGCATCCGCTTCGGCGACTCCGACCGCATTCCCAAGGGCGGCGGCACCGGCGGGTCGCGCTCGCTGGCGTTGGGAGGCCACGCCGCCGGCGAAGCGGCCCGCGAGGTAATCGAGAAAGCCAAGGCGATCGCCGGCGAGATGCTCGAAGTCGCGGCCGCGGACCTCGCCTATGCGGAAGGCGCCTTTACGGTGGTCGGTACCGACCGCCGGGTCGGCCTGTTCGAGGTTGCGGCCGAGTCCGCCAAACGCGGTCAGCCGATCGCGGTCGACGTCACCTACAAGCAAAGCGATGCCACCTTCCCCAACGGCTGCCACGTCGTCGAGGTCGAGATCGATCCCGAGACCGGCGCCGTCGAGGTGGTGCGTTACGTCGCGGTCGACGATTTCGGCCGCGTCGTCAATCCGCTCCTGCTCGCGGGCCAGGTCCATGGCGGCATCGTGCAAGGGTTGGGTCAGGCGCTGATCGAGCACGCGATCTACGACCGTGCCGGGCAGCTCGTGTCGGGCTCGATGATGGACTACGCGATGCCGATGGCGAACCTGGTGCCGCCGATCGAGTTCGCGTGGAACGAGGTGCTGTGCCGGACCAACCCGATGGGGGTCAAGGGCGCGGGGGAAGCCGGCGCGATCGGCGCTCCGGCCGCCGTCATTCACGCGATCCTCGATGCGCTGGCGCCCGCGGGCGTCAGGGCGATCGACATGCCGGCGACGCCCGAGAGGATCTGGCGGGCGCTCCGGCGCGCTTAGTCACATCGACGCGGTCATGCCGCCGTCGACCGTGAGGATGTGGCCGTTGACGTAGGCGCTGGCGGGCGAGGCCAGGAACACGACGGCGCCGCCCAGCTCGTGCGGCTCGCCCCAGCGCGCTGCCGGCGTGCGCGCGGTGAGCCAGCTATTGAAAGCGGGATCGGCGGCCAAGTGCTTGGTGAGGTCGGTCACGAAATAGCCGGGCGCGATCGCGTTGGCGGTGATGCCGCGGGCGGCGAACTCGACCGCCATCGCCTTGGTGAGCCCGGCCAGTGCGTGCTTGGTCGCGATGTAGGGCGCGATCGTCGGCCGCGCGATGAAACTCGCGATCGACGTGATGTTGATAATGCGGCCGTAGCCCTGGGCGAGCATCGGCTTCGCCGCCTCGCGTGCGAGATAGAAGCAGGCGTTCAGGTTGACATCGACCACATAGCGCCAGTCCTCGCTCTTGTACTGCTCGAATGCGGCGCGGCGCGCGAGACCGGCGTTGTTGACGAGAATGTCGAGCCGGCCGCGCGCATGCACGGTGTCCGCGACCGCGGCAGCAGCAGCGGCCTCGTCGGTGACGTCGAAGGCCGCGGTCGAGGCCGAGCCGTCGCGGTCTCGGATCGCCGCGGCATTCGCCTCGAGCGCCGCGCGATCGCGCCCGGCGAGCACGACATGGGCGCCGGCAGCCGCGAGCGCCTCGGCCAGCGCCAAGCCGAGCCCGCGCGAGCCTCCGGTCACCAGGGCGACACGGCCCTGCAACGAAAACATCGTCTCGAGTGCGGTCATCATACGGTCATCCTTCAACGCCGGCTTGGCGCGGACGGCGATGATATCGTTAGCCTCGCGCGAGCGTCCGCACTAAGTTGCGCGAGCGTAGCCGCCCGAGGAAACGTCGTTCATGATCGACTCGGTCTATTTCCGCCGTGCGGTGGTCGCCGGCGCGGTCCTCGCGGTTCCAGCCGCCTTGGTGCTGGCGATCCTTGCTGCGCTCGGTTTGATTGGATTCTTGGCCCTGCTGGCCGCGCTGGTGTTCGTATTCGTGGCCTCGGTCGTCCTCATCTTGACCGAGGTCGTGCGGCTCGGGCGTTGGGAAATCTTCATCGGCCGGTTGCTGGCGACGGGATCCGCTGCAGCGGCGGCGGCGTCGCCGGCAGGATCGCCGACGCTTCTCCCCTCGCTCAGCCGGTACGTGCGCGAGGGCGTCGAGCGCCTGGGCGCGCTGACCGACGACATCGCCTCGCTCGAGGCCGTGATCGACGCCTTGCCGGAACCGCTGCTTCTACTCGATGCCAAGCGCACGATCGTACGTGCCAACCGCGCCGCCGAGAGCGCGCTTGGTAGCGGACTTGCCGGCTACGATCTCTCGGTCGCGATCCGCAACCCGGGGGTGCTGCAGGCGGCCGACGAAGTGCTCGGTGGCGGCAAGTCCGAACGCACGGTCGAGTACGTCGATTCGGGCGAGGCGGTCGAGCGCGACTATCTCGCCCACCTCGCGCGCCTGCCGGACGCCGCCGCGCGCTCACCGCGGGCGATCGTCGCGCTGCACGACCTCACCTACGCCAAGCGATCGGATGCCATGCGGACCGATTTCATCGCCAACGTCAGTCATGAACTCAGGACGCCGCTCGCCAGTCTGATCGGCTTCATCGAAACGCTGCAGGGGCCGGCGCGCGACGCCGCCGCCGCGCGCGAGCGCTTCCTCGGCATCATGAGCGAGCAGGCCGGTCGCATGAACCGGCTGGTCGACGATCTCCTGTCGCTGAGCCGGATCGAACTGCTCGAGCATACGCCGCCCCAGGAACGCGTCGATCTCGAAGCATTGTTGGCGCAGGTGATCCAGGCGCTCGAACCGCAGGCCGGCGCGCGCAAGATGACGATCGTTCGCCGCGACGCGGCCGGGCCGCTCGCGGTATGGGGCGATCGCGATCAGCTCGCGCAGGTGTTCCAGAACCTGATCGACAACGCCGTCCGCTACGGTCGCGACGGCATGACGATCGAGGTCGAAACCAAAGGCCACCAGGCCGACGAGGGGAGCGGCGTGCGCACCCGCGACTCGCTCGCCGTCGCTGTGATCGATCACGGTCCCGGCATCCCGCCCGAGCATGTGCCGCGCCTGACCGAGCGGTTTTATCGGGTCGACCCGGCGCGCTCGCGCGCCCTGGGCGGCACTGGCCTGGGACTTGCCATCGTCAAGCACATCGTCAACCGCCACCGCGGCGCACTCACCATCGAAAGCATCGAAGGCCGCGGTAGCACCTTCACGGTGTTCCTCCCTCTAGCGTGAATAAGTAAATAAAATCAGGCTGTTACCAGCCGAGCGCCGGCACCGCTTGCGGCTGTCACAAAATTGCAATTCAACGGTAATAAATGTGACCCCGGAGGTTCGTAGGAGTCGCGCTGCCGGAATCAGCCCTCTGCCGGCGCCCACATTTCCTGAAAGCCAACCCGAAGGTAATGACCATGCGAATGACATCCACCCTCCTGGCGGCCCTCGGCGTCGTCGCCCTGACGACTGCCGCTGGCGCTCAAGTCGTCGATCCCAATCTCATGTCCTACAAGCCGGTGAGCGGCGTATCGGGAAGCCTGAAATCGATCGGCTCCGACACGCTCAACAATTTGATGGCGCTATGGGCCGAAGGCTTCAAGGCCCAGTATCCGAGCGTCAAGATCGAGATCGAAGGCAAGGGCTCCTCGACCGCCCCGCCGGCGTTGATCAACGGTACCGCTCACTTCGGCCCGATGTCGCGGCCGATGAAGGGCGCTGAAATCGACGAGTTCGAGAAGAAGTTCGGATACAAGCCGTCGGCGATCCGCGGCGCGGTCGACGCGCTCGCGGTGTTCGTCCACAAGGACAACCCGATCAAGTGCCTCTCGCTGCAGCAGGTCGACGCGATCTTCTCCAAGACCCGCAAGGGCGGTGGCGACAAGACGATGGCCACCTGGGGCGAAGTCGGTTTGACCGGCGAATGGGCCGACAAGCCGATCTCGCTCTACGGCCGCAACTCGGCGTCGGGCACCTACGGCTACTTCAAGGAAGTCGCGCTTTTCAACGGCGACTACAAGGACAGCGTCAAGGAACAGCCGGGGTCCTCGGCCGTGGTCCAAGGTGTTGCGTCGGATAAATTCGCGATCGGCTATTCGGGCGTCGGCTACAAGACCGCCGACGTCCGAACCGTGCCGCTTTCGGCCAAGGCCGGAACGGCGTGCTTCGACGCCACCGCCGACAACGCGTACGCCGGCGACTACCCGATCTCGCGCTTTCTCTATATCTACGTCAACGTCAACCCGAACCAGTCGCTCGATCCGGTGCGGGCCGAGTTCATCAAGTACGTCTACTCGAAGCCAGGGCAGGAAGCGGTCGTCAAGGACGGCTACTTCCCGGTCACCGCCAAGATCGCGGAGACCGACCTCAAGGCCAAGAAACTGACCAACTAGACGTCGGTAACGGGGCGGGTTTCAAACCCGCCCCGCTGCTTTTCGACGCGCGAATGGATCTCGTCATGGCGGTCTCCGAGCTTCAGTCGGAAAAGGGCGCTCCCGAGGCCACGCTTGCCAAGGCGAGCGGCCGCAAGACCCGGCGCTCTGTCATCGTCATCGACCGGGCGGTCGATTGGATCATCAACGTTGGCGGTATCAGCGTCATCGTTGCCGTGTTCGGCATCATGGCGTTCCTCGTTAACGTCGTGGTGCCGCTTTTTACCGGCGGCAGCGTCGGTGCCCGTGTCGAGAATTCGGTGCCGGCAGCGAACGGCAACGTGCTGATGTCGCGGATCGACGAATACAAGACTTTGTTCCTGACCGTCACCGATCGCGGCACCATCCGCGCGGTGCACGTGCCGACCGGAACGACGGTGTTCGAGGATCGGTTTGATTTCGGCGATGCCGTCGCGACCGCGTTCGGTGCAACCTTCGCGCGCGATCAGGTCGCGTTCGGGTTCGCCGACGGCACCGTGCGCTTTGCCAAGATCGACGTTCGCGTCGAGGTCGTGACGCCGGACAAAGTGCCGGCGACGGCGCGCCGGCTCGATCAGCGCGACCGCGCCGATGCCGGCAGCGTCTATTCGACCCTCGATGCCCGTCAGGTCAGGAAGCTCTCGCTCGCGATCGCGCTCGACGCTCCACAGCCGATCGCCGGCAGCCAAGGCATCCGCGCACTCGATTTCCGGGTTGGCGGCACGGTCGAGCGCCCAACCCGAACCTTCGCGACCGTCGATATCGACGGCGTCGTGCGGTTGAGCCGCAGCGAGACCCGGGTCAATCTCCTGACCGGGGCGACGACCACGCGGGTCGCGACCTCGGCGCTCCCCGACCTCCCGCGCGATATCAATCTCGTCAAGACACTGATCACCGAGCAGGCCGATCAAGTCTACGTCGCCGAGGCCAGCGGCACGATCTACCGTTTCGACACTCGCGATTTCACCGCGCCCAAGCTCGCCGAAGTCGTCGATCTGTTGCCAGCTGATTTGCGCCTCACCGCGGTCGGCTTCTTGATCGGCGAGCAGTCACTCGTGATCGGCGGGTCCGACGGTCGCGTCGAGGTTTATTTCCGCCTCCAGCAGGCGGGTGCCAGGACTTCGGACGGCTACGCCCTGGTTAAGGCGCATGCGCTCGATCCGCACGGCGCCGCGGTGGTGGCGTTCGACAAGAGCGCGCGCACCAAGTCGTTTGCGACGGCCGATGCCGACGGCAATGTCTGGCTCCGCCACGCCACCAGCGACCAGACGCTGCTCAAGCTCAAGCGTTCCGACGCCTCGACCGGCGTCATCGAAGCGATGGCGATCGCGCCGCGCGACGACGCCATTCTGATTGCGACCACCGACGATCGTTACACGCTGTGGGACATCGCGGTGCCGCACCCCGAAACCACCTGGGCCGCGATCTTCGGCAAGAAGTGGTACGAGGGCTATCCGGAACCGGTGTTCACTTGGCAGTCCTCGTCCGGCACCGATTCGTTCGAGCCCAAGTTTTCGCTAGTACCGCTCATCTTCGGCACCGTCAAAGCGACCGTTTACGCCATGCTGTTCGCGGTGCCGATCGCGTTGCTCGCCGCAATTTACACCTCCGAGTTCGTCAACCGCCGCACCCGCGCGGTCGTCAAGCCGGCGATGGAGATGATGGCGTCGCTGCCCTCGGTGGTACTCGGCTTCATCGCCGCCTTGATCCTGGCACCGATTGTCGAAACCTGGATCGCAGCGGTGGTATGGGCATTCGTCGTGATACCGACCGGCCTGCTGGTCGGGGCATTGGTGTGGCAGGCCCTACCGCGCTCGACCGTGTCGGCGCTGGGTGAGGCGCCCAAGCTCGTGGTTATGACAGCTACGGTGCTGTTGACCGTGTATGTCGCTGCGGCGACGGCGCCGGCGTTCGAGACGGTGTTCTTCGGCGGCGACTTCAAGGCATGGGCCAACGGTGACATCGGTAGCGACGCACCGTTCCTCATGTTGATCGTTTTCCCAGCGATGTTCGCTGTGGCGCTGCGCGCATTCGACGCTTGGGGCGGCGCGAACTACCAGAACGTGACGAGCCGCCTGGCGCGGGCGCAGGCCGGCGCGGCCGACGCCGCGCGGTGGATCGTTTTGGTCGTAACCGCGCTGGTCGTGAGTTACGTCTTGGCGGGGGCGATGATCGCGGTCGGGTTCGGCCCGCGCGAAGGAATCGTCGACACCTATGTTCAACGCAACACGCTGATCGTTGGCTTTGCGATGGGCTTTGCCGTCATCCCGATCATCTACACGATCGCCGAGGACGCCCTGAACTCGGTACCCGAGCACCTGCGCGCGGCGAGCTTGGCGTGCGGCGCGACGCCGTGGCAGACCGCGACCGCGGTCATCCTGCCGGCGGCAGCGAGTGGCGTTTTCGCCGCCATCATGATTGGTATGGGTCGTGCAGTCGGCGAGACCATGATTGTCGTCATGGCCGCCGGCAACACCCCGGTAATCGAGTGGAACGTGTTCAGCGGCCTGCGTGCGCTTTCCGCCAACATTGCGGTCGAGCTGCCCGAGGCGGTTAAGGACAGCACCCTCTATCGCATGCTGTTCCTCGCGGCGCTCGCCCTCTTCGTCATGACTTTCGTCGTCAACACCGGCGCCGAGATCATCCGCCAGCGTTTCCGCAAGCGCGCTGCTCAACTCTAGGGTACCCGTGACCGCCGAACTCACCAACCCGACCGCCGCCGACGCCGCGTCCCGCACCGCGCGCAGCAAACGGCGCACCGCGACCGATTTCGCCGCCGAAGGCGAGCCGTTCGTGTGGGCGCTCGGCGGCGCGCTGGCGATCGGCATCCTGATGATCGTCGGATTCCTGTTCCTGGTGATGTGGAACGGGGTCGTCACGTTTTTTCCCAAAACGATCGCGGTGGTGACCGCGGGGAACGGCGACGTGTTTGCCGGCGAGCCGGTGCGGAGCGAGCAGTACCGGCCGACCGCCGAAGCGCTGGCGGCGCTCCAGCCGACGGCGCGCGCCAAGATCGCGACTGCGGACGGTTTTGCCGGCCGCACCCTCTACCGGGTCGGCAACTACGATCTCTACGGCGAGGACTTCCGCTGGGTCGCCGACCACGACGTCCGCCGCGTCGAGTACCCGGCCGGCCTCATGCTGGTCGAGCGGCTGGAATGGGGACCGTTTATTGGCACGATCAAGGCGGTCACGACCGGCGGCGGCGCGGCGCGCCCCGCGGCCGAGATCGGTACCGCCGCGATCGATGCCGCGCATGCAACGGCGCGCGAGCGTTGGGAACGCATTCACCGGATCGAGCGCGGCGATATCGGTGCGGTCAACCACTGGCTCGACAAGGAGCGGCTGAGGCTACGTAAGGTCGAACTCGCGGACGGCATCGATAGCGCCGGATACCGGACGGCGGAACGACGATTCGCCGAACGCGAAGCGGTGCTAAAGCAGGACTACGACCGGCTCGCCGCCGAAGCGGCGGCACTCCGCGCCGAGGACGCCAAGGACACCATCACCTTCGCCGACATCGGCGGCAAGGAGAAGACGATTGCGCTGTCCGCGGTGGTGCGGATGTATGCCGCCAACGACCTCGGGCTGGCCGCCAAGCTCGGCGTCTATTTCTCGCGCTGGTGGGAGTTCCTCGCCGACGTGCCGCGCGAAGCCAATACCGAGGGCGGCGTGTTTCCGGCGATTTTTGGCACCTTCGTCATGACGCTGCTCCTGGTGATCGCGGTGACACCGTTCGGCGTCATCACCGCGCTCTATTTACGCGAGTACGCCAAGCAGGGGCGGCTGGTCTCGATCGTGCGCATTTCGGTCAACAACCTGGCCGGCGTACCCTCGATCGTCTACGGCGTGTTCGGCCTCGGGTTCTTCGCTTATATCGTCGGCGGCACCATCGATCAGTTGTTCTACGCCGAGCGCTTGCCGAGCCCGACCTTCGGCAGCGGCGGCTTGTTATGGTCCTCGCTCACGCTCGCGCTCCTTACTGTCCCGGTCGTGATCGTTGCGACCGAGGAGGCGTTGGCCGCGGTGCCGCGCTCGATGCGCGAGGGCTCGTTCGCCTGCGGCGCTTCGAAGTGGCAGACCATTCGCTACGTCGTCCTGCCGCGGGCGATGCCTGGCATCATGACCGGCGTCATCCTGGCGATGGCACGCGGCGCCGGCGAAGTGGCGCCGCTGATGCTGGTCGGTGTCGTCAAACTGGCGCCCGAGCTTCCGATCGACGGCTTCTTCCCCTATATCCACCTCGAGCGCAGCTTCATGCACTTGGGCTTCCATATCTACGATGTCGGGTTCCAGTCGCGGAATTCCGAGGCCGGCAAGCCGATGGTGTTCGTGACGACGATGCTCTTGATCGCGCTGATCGCGGTCATGAACGCGAGCGCCATCATTGTCCGCAACCGACTCAAGCGTCGATTCATGGGCAGTCAGTTTTGAGGATCGCCATGGCGGTAGCCGAAAAAATCGCTCCCGGAGCAAGCTCGACCGTCTACCACGTGAAGAAAGGCGAGCAGGGCACCGTGCTCGATATCGACGATTTCAACCTCTGGTACGGAACCAGTCAGGCGCTATTCGACGTCTCGATGACGATCGAGCGCGGGCTGGTGACGGCGCTGATCGGGCCGTCGGGCTGCGGCAAATCGACGCTGCTCCGCTCGCTCAACCGGATGAACGACCTGATCGACGGCTTGTCGATCAAAGGCTCGGTCCTGCTCGAGGGCGCCGATATCTACGATAAGCGGGCCGATGTGATCGCGCTCCGCAAGCGCATGGGCATGGTGTTTCAGAAGCCCAATCCGTTTCCGATGTCGATCTTCGAAAACGTCGTCTATCCGCTCCGGGTCGACGGCGTCCGCGACCGTCGCCGGCTCGAGGAAACGGCCGAGCAGGCGCTGCGCGGCGCTGCGTTCTGGGACGAGGCCAAGGATCGCCTCCAGGAGAACGCGCTTGGCCTGTCCGGCGGCCAGCAGCAGCGGCTCTGCATCGCCCGCGCCATCGCCGGCGATCCCGAGGTTCTGTTGATGGACGAGCCGTGCTCGGCGCTCGACCCGATCGCCACCGCCAAGATCGAGGAGTTGATCGACGAACTGCGCGGCCACTATTCGATCGCGATCGTCACCCACAACATGCAGCAGGCGGCGCGCGTCTCGCAGAACACCGCGTTCATGTACCTGGGCCGCCTCATCGAATACGGCGAGACCCGCGCCATGTTCACGGTGCCGAAGGTGCGCCAGACCCACGACTACGTCACCGGTCGCTTCGGTTGAGAGCGTCGGACGGAAAGGAAAATCCATGGATAGCACGCGTCATACGGTTCGCTCCTACGACGACAAGCTCAACCAACTCAATAACTTCATTTCGGAGATGGGTGGTTTGGCGGAAGCGCAGCTCGCCGCCGCGCTCGACGCGGTGGGCAAGCGCAACTCCGAACTCGCCGCCAAAGTGATCGTCCAGGACGAGGCGATCGACAAGATCGAGGCCAAGGTCGACGAAGCCGCGGTCGAGCTTCTGGCGTTGCGCCAGCCGATGGCTGACGACCTCCGCCAGGTGCTGGCTTCGCTCAAGATCGCGCAGATCCTAGAGCGGGTCGGCGACTACGCTGCCAACGTCGCCAAGCGCGCCACCGTCCTGAATCAGCTGCCCCAGGTCGAGCCGGCGCGCTCGGTGCCGCGCATGGGCCGGCTGGTCGAACAGATGATCCACGAGGTGCTCGACGCCTACGCCAAACGCGACGCCGACGCCGCGCTCCGGGTCTGGCACCGCGACGAAGGCGTCGACAGCCTCTACGACAGCGTGTTTCGCGAGCTCTTGACCTACATGATGGAGGACCCGCGCAACATCACCGCCTGCACGCATCTTCTGTTCGTCGCCAAGAACATCGAGCGCATCGGCGATTACACCACCAACGTCGCCGAGATCATCTATTTCCTGGTCAAGGGTGTGCCGTTGACCGAGGCGCGGCCCAAGGCCGACACCACCAGCTTCACCGTCTTCAATCCGCCCGCTTCATGACCGAGCGCGCGCTCATCCTGGTGGTCGAGGACGAGCTCCCGCTCGTCACCATGCTCCGCTACAACCTCGAGAAGGCGGGCTTTCGCGTATCGGCCGCGCACGACGGTCAGGAAGCCCTGACGCTGATCGCCGAAGCCAAGCCCGATCTCGTGCTGCTCGATTGGATGCTGCCCAATACCTCGGGCCTCGAGGTCTGCCGCCAGATCCGGCGCCGGCCCGAGACCCGCGACGTTCCGGTCGTGATGCTGACGGCGCGCGCCGAAGAAAGCGACCGTATTCGCGGCCTCGAAACCGGCGCCGACGACTACATCACCAAGCCGTTCAGCCCGACCGAGCTCGTCGCCCGCGTCCGCGCCGTGCTGCGCCGGACCCGCCCGGTCGCCGCCGACGACCGGCTCGAACGCGCTGGCGTCATCATGGATTTGGCCCGCCACCGGGTCATGCGCGACGGCCGCGCGATCGCGCTGGGACCGACCGAGTTCCGCTTGCTGCGGCACTTCATGCAGCACCCCGGCCGTGTGTTCTCGCGCGAACAGTTGTTGGATTCGGTGTGGGGGCGCGACACCTACGTCGAGGAACGTACCGTCGACGTCCACATCCGGCGGCTGCGCAAGGCGCTGAACGGCGAGGGCGAGGTCGACGTCATCCGCACCGTGCGCTCGGCGGGTTACGCCTTCGCGCTGGAGGAGAACGCGCCGGCCTGACCCCCTTTCCAACCCCTCTCCGGCGCAGCAATGCTGCGCACGGGAAGGCGAGGCGGAGCGACAACGTCCCCGCCCTCTTGAGGCGGGGGGGGCCGACTACTCGTCGGCGATCGGGTTGCGCAGGAGCCCGACTTTCTCGATCTCGACCTCGACCTCGTCGCCCGCCTTCATCCACAGCGGCGGCTTGCGCGCCGCGCCGACGCCCGAGGGCGTCCCGGTCGAGATCACATCGCCCGGCACCAATTCGGTGAAGCTCGAGATGTACTCAATGCAGTGGGCGACGGTGTAGGTCATGTCGGAGGTGTTGGTCTTCTGCACGACCTGGCCATTCAACCGCGTCTCAAGGCTGAGATTCTGGACATCGCCGACGTCATCGGGGGTCACCAGATAGGGCCCGAACCCACCGGTCTTCGGAAAGTTCTTGCCGGGCGTGAATTGCGTCGTGTGGCGCTGCCAGTCGCGTACGCTGCCGTCGTTGTAGCAGGAGTAGCCGGCGACGTAGTCGAGCGCGTCGGCGCGCGGGATGTAGCGGCCGCGCCGGCCGATCACGAGCGCGAGTTCGCCCTCGAAGTCGAGCCGTTCCGAGACCTTGGGCCGGAGCATTGGCTGATTGTGGCCGACCTGGGCCGAGTTGAAGCGGGCGAAGATCGAAGGATGCTCGGTCTTGTCGCGCCCGGTCTCGATTCGGTGCGCCTCGTAGTTCAACCCGACCAGGAGGATCTTCTCCGGATCCCAGACGACCGGCAGGAACGTGAGGTCTTTCACCTTCAAGTCCGGCGTTTCGCCGGCTGCGGCGGTGGCAATTCGGTGGAGGGCGCCAGCCCTCAAGATCGCACCGAGCGATGGATACAGCTTGCCGAGTTTGTGGCTCACCGTCACCACGCTATCGCCGCGCACAACGCCGTACGCGGGCGCTCCGCCCACCAAATAACTCGCGACCTTCATCGGATATTTCCCTCTCGCGACCGAACCGGATTTGGGTTATAGCCGCTTCGCCGAAGAGATTCGAGGGCCCTTCCGTCGGAAGGGGGGTGCCGGTGACCGGGGAGGGTCGAAAGCGATGCCGATCGCGCGGATCAACAACCACGACATGTATTACGAGGTCCACGGATCGGGCCCACCGCTCGTCTGCTCGGGCGGATGGGGTACGTTCTGCCATGGCGAAGACAAGCACGTACCGCGCGGATTGACCGACCGTTATTCGGTCGTGATCTTCGACCACCGGGGCCTGGCCGAATCGGGCGACGATCTCTCGATCCCGTCGTCGATGCGGCTCTACGCCGACGACATCGTCGGCCTGATGGATCACCTTGGCTATGACAAGTTCCACATGCTCGGCATGGTCGGCATGGGCGCCTGCATCGGTCAGGAGATCGCGATCAACTATCCGAACAAGATCCGCTCGCTGGTCAACATGGGCTGCTGGGCCTACGCCGACGAGCACTTCAAGGGCCAGATGGAGATGTTCACGACGCTCCACGGCGAGGTCGGCTTCTACGCCTTCCAGCTCAGCGTCGTCCTGCACTCGTTCACGCCCGAGTACTTCAACGAGAAGAAAAACCTGCTGCTCGGACCCAACGGCGGCTGGAAGGATCTGATCGGCAAGTTCCAAGCACACAAGCGGTTCGTCAACGCCTGCGTCGCCCATCATGCGATCGATCGCCTGGATCGGGTCAAGTGTCCGACCCTCGTGATCCATTCCGGCCGAGATGCGGTCACATCGCCGCGCTTGACCATTCCGGTCGAGAAGGCCATCCCAGGCGCGGCAGGCGTCCTTTTCGACGACATGGCGCACGTGGTCGCGGGCAAGGAGCAGAAGATCCGTTTCTCGAATCTGCTCATGGACTTTTTCGGCAAACACTGAGGCGGACTCCCCCTACCCCCTCCCGAACGGAGGGGGACACTCAATCAGGGGCATTCAATTAGACTGCCCCTCCCCTTCGGGGGAGGGTAGGGAGGGGTCGGAAGGAGAGACGAACGTGGCGCGAGCACGCAAGAAGACAGCGAAGAAGGGGACGCGCGCGGCGAAACCGGCGCGCAAGCGCGCCAGGGCGGCGCCCGCTCGCCGCCAAGCGCCGGCCGCGGCGCCGCTCGCCGCGGCTCGCGCCCGTGCCGAAGCGGATGGGCGTCGCGGGCCGTTGGCCGGCGTCCGCGTGATCGAGATCGGC
>CAMDOQ010000008.1 GCA_945903685.1 Rhizobium sp. Q54 | reverse complement strand
GCCGATCGCTTGGCGCGGCGGCTTGGAATGACGCCGGAGGAAATCGAGACCACCGCTTGGCTCGTCAAGTATCACCTGGTGATGAGTCACTATGCGTTCAAACGCGATGCCCAGGACCCACAGACGGTGACCGATTTCGTCAAGCTGGTGCAGAGCCCGGAACGGCTACGGCTGCTGGCGATCCTGACCGTCGCCGACATCCGCGCCGTCGGTCCCGGGCGCTGGAACGGGTGGAAGGGGCAGCTGCTCCGCGAGCTGTTCGCGTACGCCGAGGAAGCGCTCTCGGGCAGCGCCGCCAAGGGCCGGACCGAACGCGCCGCGGCAGTGCGGGCCGGGGTTCGCGCCCGGCTAGCCGACTGGAGCGAGCGCGAGTTCGACGTTCATGCTGCTCGCTTCGACGACGCCTACTGGCTGGCGGTCGACCTTCCCACCGCCGAGCGGCACGCGCTCCTGATGCGCGAAGCCGATGCCGGCAACAGGGCGGTCGCATTGGCCCACCGCGCCGACCTTTTCCGCAGCGTGGGCGAGCTCACGCTCTACGCCGCCGATCAACCGGGGCTGTTCGCGCGTATTGCCGGCGCCATGGCGCTCGCCGGCGTCAGCGTGGTCGACGCCAAGATCACCACCACCGTTGACGGCATGGCGATCGATACGTTTTGGCTACAAGGCCCGGATGGCGGTGTCGTCCCGGAGGGCGACCGCCTGGCTCGCCTCTTGCGCACGGTCGAACAGAGCGTCGATGGACGGCTCGCGCTCGAGCGCTTGCTCGCACGGCGCAGCACGGCACCCCGCCGGCTTGGGCTGTTTGCGGTCGTGCCCGACGTCCTGGTCGACAACGAAGCGAGCCAACGCCACACCGTGATCGAGATCGTCACGCGCGATCGGCCGCAGCTCCTCTACGACCTTACCCTCGCCTTGAGCGAGCTCGGGCTTTCGATCGCGAGCGCCCACGTTCACACGTTCGGCGAGCGCGCGGTCGACGTGTTCTACGTCAAGGATAAGTTCGGACTCAAAGTGACCCATGCCGGCCTGATCGAGCGGGTGCGGAAGACGTTGCTCGCCGTGATCGACCCCGCTGTCGCAACGGCGCGGCCGGTGGGCGCAGCCCGCGGCGAAGAAAAATTGCGCGCCCGCCTGGGCGTCGGCCGCTAGTCGCACGCCTGTGGCGCTGGTCCGGTCCTCGGTTACCGTCGGCGGCTACACGCTCGCGAGCCGCGTGCTCGGGTTCGTTCGCGACGTCCTGATTGCCGGGTTGTTGGGCGCGGGACCGATCGCCGAGGCGTTCGTCGTGGCGTTCCGCGTTCCCAACCTGTTTCGGCGCCTGGTCGGCGAGGGCGCGTTCACGGCGGCGTTCGTGCCCTTGTTCGCGCGCGCGGTCGAGGAGCGCGGGCGCGACGAGGCGGTCCGGTTCGGCAACCAGGCGCTCGCGTTCCTGACTGGCTCGCTTCTCGTTTTCACGCTCGCGGCCGAACTCCTGATGCCGTGGCTGATCCTGGGGTTGGCACCGGGCTTTGCCGACGACCCGCAGCGTTTCGACCTGACCGTCGCCTTTACGCGCATCACGTTTCCCTATCTGCCGTGCATGGCGGTGGTGGCGCTCCTAGGCGGGATGCTCAACGTCGTCTACCGGTTCGCGGCGATGGCGGCAGCGCCGATCGCGCTCAACCTCGTCCTGATCGGCGCGCTTGTCATCGGCGACGCCTGGGGTGCGCCGGGCGAGGCGCTGGTGTGGGGGGTCGCGGTTGCCGGCCTCGTGCAGGTCGCCTGGCTCGTCTTCAGCGCGGCGCGTGCCGAGCTTCGCGTCACGTGGGTGCGGCCGCGTCTGACGCCCGAGATCAAGCGGCTGCTTGTCCTGATGGTGCCCGGCTTGATCGCGGGCGGCGTAACCCAGATCAACATCGTCATCGGCACCCTGCTGGCGACGCTCGCAAACGATGGTGCGGTCGCCTTCCTTTACTACGCCGATCGCGTCTATCAGCTCCCGCTCGGCGTGGTCGGGATCGCGATCGGGACTGCGCTGTTGCCGCTGCTCGCGCAGCAGCGCCGCCGCGGCGATGCCGCCGCCGCCGCCGCCAGCTTGAACCGCGCGCTCGAATTTACGGCGCTGCTGGTGCTGCCGGCGACGATCGCGCTGCTCGCGGTTCCGCACGCGATCGTGACGGTCTTGTTCGAGCGCGGCGCGTTTACGGCGGCCGATTCGGCGGCGACGGCGTGGGCGCTCGCCGCCTACGCCGCCGGGCTGCCGGCGTTCGTTCTGGCCCGCGTGCTGGCGACCGGCTTTTTCGCCGACGAGGATACGCGCACGCCGCTTCGTGCCGCGCTGTGGGCGGTCGTCGTCAATATCGCGCTGAGCGTCGCCCTAATGGCGCCGCTCGGCCACGTCGGGATCGCCCTTGCGACGTCGTTCGCCGGCTGGGTCAATGCCGGGCTGCTCGGTCTGCGCCTGCGTCGCGCCGGGCAACTCGCGATCGACCGACCGCTTCTCGCGCGTTGCGCCCGGATCGGGGTTGCAGCGATCACGATGGGTGTCGCGCTCGGCGCTGCAGCGAGTGTATGGCCGGTGGCGGCGGCCGGGCCGACCGGCCGTATCGCCTTGCTCGCGGCCCTGATGACTGCCGGGTTCGCCGTCTACGCCACCGCCGTGCTTCTCGTTCGCGGCACGAGTATCGCCGAGTTGCGGTCGCACTTCGCCGATCGCTCCGCTTGACCCTGAGCCCCGGCATACGCCATAAGCCCCCGACGTCCTCGCAACCATCGCCGTCAATCGCCATGCCCCGAATTTTCTCCGGCGTTCAGCCGACTGGGAATCTGCATCTCGGCAATTACTTGGGCGCGATCCGCAACTGGGTCCGGCTGCAGCGGGACTATGAGTGTCTGTATTGCGTGGTTGATCTGCACGCGATCACGGTCGAGCAGGATCCGGCGGAGTTGACCAAGGCGACCCGCGAGGTAGCGGCGAGCCTGCTCGCAGCGGGGATCGATCCGGCGCGGTCGATCGTCTTCAATCAGAGTCAGGTCGCCGGCCACGCCGAGCTTGCATGGCTCTTGAACTGCGTCGCGCGCGTCGGCTGGCTCAATCGCATGACGCAATTCAAGGAAAAGGCCGGCAAGAACCGCGAGAATGCGAGCGTTGGGCTCTACGTCTATCCGGTGCTGATGGCGGCGGACATTCTGCTTTACAAAGCGACCCATGTCCCGGTCGGCGAGGACCAAAAGCAGCACCTCGAGCTCTGCCGCGACATCGCCCAGGCGTTCAACTCGCAGTTCGGCGTCGAGTTCTTCCCGTTGACCGAGCCGTTGATCTTGGGCGAAGCGACCCGGGTGATGAGCCTGCGCGATGGGGCCAAGAAAATGAGCAAGTCGGATGCTTCCGACTACTCGCGCATCAATATGACCGATCCGCCCGACACGATCGCGCAAAAGATCCGCAAGGCCAAAACCGACCCGAACCCGCTCCCCGACAACGTCGCCGAGCTCGGGCAGCGGCCCGAGGCCGATAATCTTGTCACCATCTACGCCGCGCTCGCCGATCGCGACCGCCAATCGGTGCTGGCCGAGTACGCCGGAGCCCAATTCTCGACCTTCAAGGAGCGGCTGACCGAGGTCGCGGTGGCGACGCTCAGTCCGATCACCGCCGAGATGCGCCGGCTCCTCGCCGATCCGGTCTATGTCGATGGTGTGCTTCGGCACGGCACGGCGCGCGCGCGCAGCATCGCCGAACCGGTGCTGCGCGAGACCCAAAAGATCGTCGGCCTACTCCGGACCTGACGGCGCGCTTTCGCCGGCCGGCTCCGCTCGCTTAAGATGGACGCAACCAGCGGGGCTTCATGAAGTATCCCGATCGCATGCGCCGCCGACGCAAGTTCCTGGTCTGCGTCGACGATACGCCCGAATGCCGAGTGGCGCTTTCCTACGCCAGCCGCCGCGCCCGCCGCAGCCACGGGCAGGTCATGCTGCTGCGCGTCATCGAGCTCGAGCAAGGCGGCGAGGACTGGCTGGCGATCGCCGAGCGGATGCGGGCCGAGGCGCGCGAGGAAGCGGAACACCTGCTGCAGGGCTTGGCCGGCGAAATCAGCGCTAAAGTCGAGATCATGCCCGAGCTCATCGTCCGCGAAGGCAAGTGGTACGAGGAAATCATGAAACTGATCGCCGAGGACCCGCACGTCCGGCTGCTGGTGCTGGGTGCCGGAACCGGGCCCGAAGGTCCGGGGCCGCTGGTGAACGCGCTCGCCGGCAAGATGCCGACGACGATGCGGATTCCGGTAACCGTGGTTCCCGGTACGCTCACCGAGGAACAGATCGACGACCTCGTCTAGCGCGCCGCGGCGAAGACCTCGAGCGGCTCGGCGACCCCGCGCAGACGGTGGTGACCGCATGAGCGCAGCGGGGTCGGACACGCCGTCGCGAACGACCCCGAGGCGACGATGGTTTCGCCGAGCGTCGGCGCCAGCTCTTCGAGCCGGGCCAGCTCGTTGACGGCGGCGCCGATCACGGTGAAATCGAGGCGATCGGGACCGCCGATGTTGCCGAAGGTTACGTCGCCGAGATGGAGCGCGATGGTGTGCGCGAGTGCCGCCTGACCCGCCGCACGCTCGGCGTCGTTCAAGACCGCAAGCCGGCGGTCGGCGTCGTGCGCGGCCCGCAACGCCGCGGCGCAAGCCTGCCCGGCGTCGGCCGCGGCCGGGAAGATCGCGAGCACGGCATCGCCGATGAACTTCGATACCTCGCCGCCTTCGCTCTCGACCGCGCCGACCGCACATTCGAAGTAGCGATTGAGGACGGCGATCACGTCGGTGCGACCGGCGAGCGCCGTGAAGCCGCGTAGGTCCGAGTACCAGAGCGCCGCCCGGATTGTGCGGCCCTCGCCGCGGCGAATGTCGCCGGCCAGGACCCGCCGCGCCGCTTCCGCGCCGAGATAAGTCGCAAGCAGGACGCCGCCTTCGAACCGCGCCGCTTCGATCTCGAGCCGAAGGGCGAGCAGGGGGACCAAATCCGCCATGAACCAAATGTCGAGGTCGGTGAAGCCACCGGCGCGGTCGGTGGCCCACGACACGTAGTTGACGGCGCCGCTCGCGAACCGGACCGGCAGAATCAAGTAGTCGGTCGCCCCCTCGTCCCGCACTTCGACCAGGATCGGGAAGTCGAGTTGCGGCGCCGGGCCTTCGAGCCGGCGGCGCAATCCCGGCGCGCCTCCAACCAAAGCGGCAAACGGGCTGTCGCGAAAGACGGCGGAATGCTCGAGTTCGTGGCCGCGGGTGCGGGAGAGTGTGCCGCGGCCGCGGGTCCACACCACGTTCCGGCCGCGGATCTGCGGATGGACGGTGAGCGAGGCGCAGCTCAAACGCCGGACCGGGATGCCGTCCTCGATCAGCCGTACGGCGAAGCCCTCGATCAGGCCCACCATATCGAGCGCTCGCCCGCCATGGTCGATCAGCCATGTCGCGGTCGTGCTCGCGAAAACGGCGCGGGCGGCGGTAGGGCGGGCGGGAAAATCCACAATCACGGTGCGGTATTGGTTCGGTGGTATAGGCGTGCGAGATCAAGGGCTTGACGGATCGGGCGGTCGCGCAGCCCGGATCCGCCACAAAGTCCGCTTGATCTTGCCCTGAATTTGATCACATTTGTGATCCATACGTAGGCGCGAACCGGAGATCAGCGATGTTTATTCAGACCGAAGAGACGCCGAACCCGGCTACGTTGAAATTCATTCCGGGCGTTGCCGTCATGGCGCAAGGGACGGCGGACTTTCCGACGCCCGATGCTGCCGCACGTTCGCCGCTCGCCAAGCGACTGTTCGCGATCGATGGGGTCGGCCGCGTGTTTCTGGGTTCGGACTTCGTCACGGTGACCTCGGCCGGGGCCGAGTGGCACATCCTGAAGCCGCCGATTTTGGGCGCGATCATGGAGCATTTTTCGGCCGGCCTGCCCGTGATCGAGGACGGCGTCGCCGTTGCGGCAGACGGGCCCGCCGATACCGAGGTCGTCGCTCAGATCAAGGAATTACTCGATACCCGGGTGCGCCCGGCGGTGGCGCAGGACGGTGGCGATATTACCTTCGACCGCTTCGAGGACGGTGTCGTCTATCTCCACATGCAAGGGTCGTGTTCGGGATGTCCGAGTTCGACCGCGACGCTCCGTGGCGGCATCGAGAACCTGCTCAAGCACTACATTCCGGAGATCGTGGCCGTCCAGCCGGCCTGAGCACGCCTTCGCCGGCGCGCCAGGAGGGATGGGGCGCCGGTGGAATAACGCGGGCGGCGAGCCGATCCCGCCCCGGCGATAGGAGGATCGCGGCAGCATGGCAGCAAAAACGGAGTCGCAGTTCGCGCGCGGGGCCCTCCTGTTCCTCGGGGTCCTGATACTGGCCCTTTACGTGTGGGCGGTCGCGCGCTTGGCGAGTGGTCCTGCCACCGAGCACAGCGTGATCCCGCAGCCGATCCCGACCAAGGAGCAAGCCCGCCCCAAGCGCGAACCGACGCTGCAACTGGCGCACCGCGATGCCATTCGCGAGCTTAACCGCGCCAAAGCAATGAGCGAGGCGCGCCCGCCCCAGGTCGAGCGCTTCACGTCGTTACCGGCCGAAGCGATGACGCTGAGTTCGGTCGCCGAGCGCAAGTACCTGTTCGTCAAGTTCACGCTGCCGCTCGTGACGCGGGCCAACGAAGAAGTACTTGCCAAGCGCAGCCGGCTGCTCGAATTGGATACGCGGGCGGCTGCAGGGGTTGTCTTGTCACACGCCGAGCGGGCCTGGCTCGACGACCTCGCCGGCGCCTACGGTCTCGATCGCACGGACTTCGCACTGCTTAAAGCCCGGGTCGACGCGGTCCCGATGTCGTTGGCGCAGGCGGCTGAAGAATCCGGGTGGGGCACGTCGCGGTTCGCGCGCTACGGCAACGCGCTGTTCGGGCAGCGGGCCGCGCTCGAGGACGGCGGCATGCGCCCGCTCGACCGCGGGGGCGACGATGGCGTGGTCGTCCGGACCTTCGATGGCCTGCAGCATTCAGTGCGGTCGTACGTCCACAACCTCAATACCCACAACGCCTATCGCAAGTTCCGCGCGGAACGCGCCGCGATGCGCGATCGGCAGGGCTATATCGATGGTTTCGACCTGGCCGGGACACTCGAAAAATATTCCGCTCGCGGCCCCGACTATGTCCGGACGATTCGCTCGATCATTTCGCGGAACGGATTTCGGTCGCTCGACCACGATGGCGTACCGCCGGACTTGGCGCAGCTTTTCAAACGGACCTAGGTCCGGGCCGGCTTAGCGGCTTGGCGCCACCACAAACTGGACGCCGAACCAGCGCGAGCGGCCCTCCGGCGTCTGCAGCGTGCAGTTGAATCGCGCTCGGCCGGGTGGAAACGGCCGATCGACACGAACCTCGATCCGACGCTCGATCCGCTCGATCCGTGCCCGCCCGATCGATGTCCAGCACCCCATTGCCGCGACATTTCCGACTTCGGGCGCGACCGAGAAGCCGAGCGCCGGCGGATTGCCGGCCGGGGTTACCAGGGTTTCGGCCGGAGTGACGTCGGTGACCGGGAACGGCAACGCATTGAGGATCGAGCGGAATCGCGCTGCCTCGCCGTAGGTTTCGTTGAGCGCGAAGCGCGGTAGCGTGAAGCGCGGATCCAGATTGTGGGCGACGCCCGAGTGCTGACCGAACGCGGCGGCGAACCCGGCGCGCTCGGCCTCGCGAATCGTGGCCAGGCTGTATTCGCCGAACGGATACGCGAACAAGGTCGGCGCAACGCCGGTCTCGGCGGTGATGCGGGCGGTGCCGCGGGCGATCGCGCCGGCGACCTGCTCGGGCGTGCGCTCGGTGAGGTGGCCGTGCGAATCGGTATGGGCGGCGATCGTCACGCCGTCGGCAACCAGCGCGCGGATCTGATCCCACGTCATGTAGCCCTTGACCTTGCCGACCGGGTCGGTGGCGACGAACACCGTGAAGGGCAGGCCGGCCTGCTTCAGTCGCGGCCACGCTTCGCGGAACGTCGACTCATAGGCGTCGTCGATCGTGATCGCGACGGTCCGATCCGGAAGCGGCGCGCCGCGCCCGAACGCGGCGATGACGTCGGGCAGCGCCATGACGTTGTAACGGCCGTTCTTGAGTTCGGCGATGTGCGCTTCGAATTGGTCGAGCCGGATATTGGTCGAGGGGTAGGCGGTCTCGCCGAAGCGGTGGTACATGATGACGACCGCGCTTGCATTCGGCATCTCGGCCGCGACCGGCGCCGCCCCGAGCAGCGCGCTCGCGGCGGTCAACCACGCGATGAGGCGGCCGCGCGTCCGGTTCATGTCATCAGCCGGGTGCCGGCGGCGCTGTCGGAAAGTAACGGAAAGCGGCGCGGCTCGAACATCTGATAATGCCACCACTCCTTGAGGTAGCAGTCCCAGCCCGCCGCGGTCATGAGCCCCAACAACAGCGAGCGATGGCGGAGCGCGTGTGGCGAGACCGCCGCGGCGCCATGGTGGGCCAGCGGCGAGAAATCGTCGAACGCGGTTCCCATGTCGAGCTCGACCCCGCTCCGGTCGATCAGGGTGAGATCGATCGCCACGCCGCGCGAATGCGGCGAGCCGCGCCGGGGGTCGGCCAGAAACTCGCTGTTGGGGGCGGCATCCCACAAACGCCATTGCGCCTCGGCCGGGCGGAAGGCGTCGAACACCTTGAGGCGATAGCCGAGCGTCGCCGCCAGCGCGATCGCGCGCTCGAACAGCGGCCGCGCCGCGGCATGGAGGTACGCACCGGCGCGCCGATAGATCGGCGCTCCGGTCACGTTGCGGGGGGTCGCATAAGCCAGAGCAAGCTCGACTTCGAACGCGTCGGGACGTATTTCGAACAGCGGCATGGGCCCTTGTCGGTTAGCCGTTACGCTTGTAGAGCCTAGCATAACAACGTTATTTCCCCGACCCCGGGCCTCGCGCATGCCGATCCTCGCCCTCGATACCGCCCTCGATACCATTTCGGTCGCGATCCTCGACGATCGCGGCGGACTGCTGGCGGTGCGCCGATCGGATGATCGTCGTAGCGGCGCCGAGCAACTACTGCCGCTGGTCGAAGCGGCGCGGGCCGAAGCCGGTCTCGCTTACGCCGATCTGGCATCGATCGGCGTCACGGTCGGACCCGGCTCTTTTACCGGCATCCGCGTCGGCTTAGCAGCAGCCCGCGGCCTCGCTCTAGCGGCAGGAATTCGTTTGGTTGGGGTAACGACATTGGCCGCGGTCGCTCAGGCCGCGGTCGCGACGATTCCGGGCCTTACGACGGTCATGGCGGCGATCGATGCCCGCCGGGGTGAGCTCTATTGCCAACGCTTCGGCGTGGAGATCGGCATCATTGCGACACTGGCCGGCGAAGTCCCGGTGCTCCTTCCGATCGCCGCCGTTCTCAACAAGCTCGAACTCGGCGATTCGGTGGTCGGCTCAGGCGCTGGGTTTGTGACCGGAACGCACGGGCCCTTCGATCGCATTACGTCCGACGCAACGGCCGTGGCGAGGCTTATGCGCGCGATCGATGCGGGTCGTTTCCCGACCGCCCCGCCCCGCCCGCTCTATCTGCGCGCGCCCGATGCACGACTGCCGCCGGCGACGCCCGAGCCGCCGCGGTGAGCGTGGTCCTTAGGCCGCCACTTTCCGTAACTTGAGGATGTGGACGTCATCGTAGGCGGCGTCGGGATCGAGACTGACGATCGTATGCCCGAGTTCGACAATCGAGCGCGGGACGTTTTCGAGCGGCTCGCCGCCCATCAGTCGCACGATCGCGATGTCCCCGGGCTGCATGCGCTCCAGCAGCAGCTTGGTTTTTACAAAGGTCAGCGGGCAAACCTCGGTCGTGATGTCGAGGCGATATTCAGTCACGGTGCGTCGAACCCATCGATAACAAGAATGACCTCGGTAATCGTCCGGAAAAAAAACACTGCTTTTCTTTGGACTACTTAAAACTAACCGTTGCTCCGCGGGCGATCCCCCCATATTTTAGCGGCAGAACTCGCGCCAAGAGCCGCGCACCCTCCAATAACTAGGTGATCATTGATGGCGGACCAACCGGAGTCCAGTGAATTGCTTGCGCTCACGAGCAACATCGTTGCGTCGCACGTCTCGAACAACTCGGTCGCGGTGGCCGATCTTCCGAACTTGATTCAGCAAGTGTTCGCGTCCCTGGCGGGTTTGAGCCAGGCACATGCGGCCGGCGCCGCGCCGCGGCCGCAACCCGCGGTGCCGATCAAGAAATCGATTACGCCCGACTTCATCGTCTGCCTCGAAGACGGCAGGAAGCTCAAGATGCTGAAGCGGCATATCAAGACCCGCTACAATCTGACGCCCGACCAATATCGCGAACGCTGGGGCCTCGGCGCCGACTATCCCATGGTCGCTCCCAACTATTCGGCCCAGCGCAGCACGCTCGCCAAGAAGATCGGACTCGGCACCAAGCGACGGATCCGGCGCCGGCGGCCAGCGTGATTGCGCCCGCTTGACCGGCGCCCGAGTCCGGCTTGACCGGCCGCCGCCTTAAGGGATCGATGGCGTGATTCGGGTTCTCCGCCTCGCGGCGATCCTGGCCTGGACGCTCGCCCTGCTGCCGTTTCAGCTCTACGGCCTGGTCCGGCAGTCGCCGCTGCGCACACGCATCCCGGTCGTCTATCACCGCGGCGTCGCCCGCATCCTCGGCTTTAAGGTCGAAACGTGGGGCATCCGCTCGGCCGCGCACCCGACCTTGTTTGTGGCCAACCACACGTCGTGGCTCGATATCGTCGTTCTCTCGTGCGTTACCCCGGGATCGTTCGTGTCCAAGGCCGAAGTCCGGCAGTGGCCCTTTTTCGGGACTCTTGCCAAGCTGCAACGGTCGGTGTTCATCGACCGCCGGCGGCATCAGGTCGCTAGTCATCGCGACGAAATCGGGACCAGGCTCGACGCCGGCGATAACCTGATCCTCTTTCCCGAAGGCACCAGTAACGATGGCAACCGCGTCCTTCCGTTCAAGAGTGCGCTGTTTGCCGTCGCCCAACGCGCGACGCCCCTCACGGTCCAACCGGTGACAGTCGCCTATACGCATCTCGACGACATGCCGATGGGGCGCCACTTCCGGCCGCTGCTCGCGTGGTACGGCGACATGCAGCTCGGCCGCCATTTGTGGGGCGTGCTCGGACTCGGACCGGTCACGGTCGCGGTCATCTTCCATCCGCCGGTCGTGACCGATGCCGCGACCTCGCGTAAGGAGCTGGCCGATCGCTGTCGCGTCGCGGTCGCGAACGGCCTGTCCCGCGCGCTGATGGGCCGGCTCGACGGCATCGCGACGATCGCGGAACCTGGCGTCGCGGTATCGCCGGCCGCATGACCTTGACTCGGGAGAAGCGGGTGTTAGTTCTTCAGACCGCGACCGCACGCCGTATCGGCGGGGCTGCAGATCGGACATCGCGTTGACCAAGAAGCTTTTCGTCAAGACGTACGGCTGCCAGATGAACGCCTACGACTCCGCGCGCATGGCGGACGTCCTGGCGCCAATCGGATTTGTCGGGGTCGACTCCGCCGCCGACGCCGACCTCGTTATTCTCAATACCTGCCATATCCGTGAAAAGGCGGCGGAAAAGCTCTATTCCGATCTCGGCCGTCTGGCCATACTCAAGCAGGCAAAGGCGCAAAACGGCGAGGCCCTCATGGTCGCCGTCGCCGGCTGCGTCGCGCAGGCCGAAGGCGCGGAGATCGCGGCGCGCGCCGCCTGCGTCGACCTCGTGGTCGGTCCGCAGACCTACCACCGCCTGCCCGAGCTGGTCGCCCAAGCTGAAGCCGACGGCGCTGCCGTGATCGCAACGGAGTTTCTGTCCGATTCGAAATTCGACGCACTGCCGCCGGCGGCGGCAAGCGGCGTCTCCGCGTTTCTCACGGTCCAGGAGGGTTGCGACCGGTTCTGCACGTTCTGCGTCGTCCCGTATACGCGTGGGCCCGAGTTTTCGCGGCCGGTCGCGGCCGTCGTCCGCGAAGCGACCGATTTGGTCGCGGCCGGAGCGCGCGAAATCGTGCTGCTCGGCCAGAACGTCAATGCCTACCACGGCGCCGGCGCCCGCGGCGCTTCGCTGTCGCTCGCCCGCCTAATCGAAACCGTCGCGGCGATCCCGGCGCTCGAACGGATCCGCTACACCACCTCGCACCCGCGCGACATGGGCGACGATTTGATCGCGGCCCACGGCGCGATCGCCAAATTGATGCCGTACGTCCATCTGCCGGTGCAATCGGGTTCGGACCGCGTGCTCGCGGCGATGAACCGGCGGCATCGCGTCGACGACTATTTCGACGTCGTCGCGCGTCTGCGCGCTGCGCGTCCGGACGTCGCGCTCTCGAGCGACTTTATCGTCGGCTTTCCCGGCGAGAGCGATGCCGACTTCGACGCTACCCTCGCGCTCGTGCGGGCGGTCGGCTTCGCGAGCGCATTCTCGTTCAAGTACAGCGCCCGCCCCGGAACGCCGGCCGCCGACGCGCCGGATCAGATCCCGGAAACGGTCAAGGACCAACGCCTCGCAGCGCTGCAGGGGGCCTTGCGCACCCAGCAGCACGGCTTCAATGCCGCCACGGTCGGCCGCGGCCTCCCGGTCCTGTTCGAGGCGGCCGGCCGCCATCCCGGTCAGCTGGTCGGCCGCAGCCCGTATCTTCAGCCGGTTCATGTCGCCGCCCCGACCAGCCTCCTCGGCACGGTCGCCCAAGTCCACATCGACGCCGCGCTGCCCAATAGCTTGGCGGGACGCCTCGATCAGACCAACCGGCCCGATGTCCAAGCCGCGTGACGAACGCGCGCTGGTACGGCGCGCTCCCGAAACCGGCGGCCCCAGCCGCATCGTCGAGTTCGACGACAACAATCTGCTGACCGCGTTGTTCGGCGACCATGATCGTTTTCTCGCGCGGATCGAGCAGAGGCTCGGTGTCGCGCTTGCGTCGCGCGGCAATCGCGTCGTCATTACCGGCGACGCCGCGACGCAGGCGACGGTTGAGCGCGTCCTCGCCGACCTCTACGGCCGCTTGAAACGCGGCCAAGCCGTGGCCCAAGGCGACGTCGACGGCGCCATCCGCTTGGCGCAGGGATCGCCGCCGCCCGAGAACGGCGTTCATCCGGCAGTGCGCACGCGTAGGCGCGACATCACCGCACGCTCGCCCAACCAGGCCATCTACATGCGCGAGCTCGAGCGCGCCCATCTCGTGTTCGGACTCGGGCCGGCGGGAACTGGAAAGACCTACCTTGCGGTGGCGATGGGCGTGGCCAAGCTTCTGAGCGGCGAGTGCGACCGCATCATCCTGTCGCGTCCGGCGGTCGAGGCCGGCGAACGTCTTGGCTTTCTGCCGGGCGACTTGCGCGACAAGATCGACCCTTACCTGCGTCCGCTCTACGACGCGCTCTACGACATGCTGCCGGCCGATCAAGTGGTCAAACGCCTTGAAACCGGCGAGATCGAGGTCGCGCCGCTTGCGTTCATGCGCGGCCGGACGTTGGCGAACGCGTTTGTCATTCTCGACGAGGCACAAAACACGACGCCGATGCAGATGAAAATGCTGCTAACGCGCCTCGGCGAGAACGCGCGCCTGGTCGTGACCGGCGACCTCACCCAGATCGATCTGCCGCACGGCGCGCCGTCCGGCCTCAAGGAGGCGGTCGCGATTTTGTCGGGGGTCGATGGAATTTCGTTTGTCTACTTCAGCGACGTCGACGTCGTTCGCCATCCGTTGGTAACGCTCATCCTCCAGGCCTACGACGCCAGCGACCGCGCCAAAGCGGGCGCCGCCGCGCCCGAACGCCATGGCAAGGGCTAGAGTCGTCGCCAAGCGTCCCGCCGCGCCGCGCCGTACACCGGAACCCCGTCGGCCCACGATCGAGGTCGCGGTGCGCCGCGGCGTCGGCCGCGCTTGGCCGCGTGCCGCCACCATCGTCCGGCGCGCGATTGCCTGTGCCCTCGGCGCGCTCGGGGCGGGTCCGGTCGAAATTAGCGCCGTCCTTGCCGCCGATGCCGAGGTCCAGGCGCTCAACCGCGACTACCGAGGCCACGATCGCCCGACTAACGTGCTCGCGTTCCCGCTCCTCAGGCTGCGGCGCCGCCCGGGCAAGCCGGTCGCTCCCGGGGTGGCCGTGCATTACGGCGACATCGTGATTGCGCTTCCGACCGTCCGGCGGGAGGCCGTGGGGCAGGGGAAAACCCGTGACCACCACCTTGCCCACCTCGCGGTTCACGCCACCCTTCATCTCCTGGGCTACGACCACAACCGTCCGGCGGCAGCGCGGCAGATGGAAAAATTAGAAGTTAAGATATTGAAAAATATGAGTATTTTAAATCCCTATCGGGTTGTTTTGCCGCTTAAGCCCCAAGTTAGGTAGACTAGCTTTGAACGATATGAGCGATCAGCCGCCCGGCACGACGTCCCGCGTCGACGGGGCCGAGAATGCGCCCTCCCTCACTCAGACGATCCTCGCGTGGCTCCGCAGCCTCGGCGGCGGCCCGACCTCGCACGCCGAAGGGGCATCAGATCCGTTGGCGGCGCTGGTGCAAAGTTCCGATCAGCCGAACTCGATCGACCCCGAGGAGCGGCTGATGTTGATGAACATCCTTAAGCTCGACGAGCTCAAGGTCGGCGAAGTCATGGTGCCGCGGGCCGATATCGTCGCGCTCGAGGCGCAAGCTACGCTCGATGAGGTGATGACTCTGATCCGGAAGGAAATGCATTCGCGCATCCCGGTGTACCGGGACACGCTCGACCACATCATCGGCATGGTGCACGTCAAGGATCTGATCGGCCAGGTGCATAGTAGGACCTTCGACCTCAGCAAAGTCATGCGTAAGTCCTTGTTCGTGCCGCCGTCAATGTCGGTCCGAGATCTCCTTGCCAAGACGCGGGCAAGCCGCATTCACCTGGCGATCGTTGTCGACGAGTATGGCGGGACCGACGGACTGATCACCATCGAGGACCTGGTCGAAGAAATCGTCGGCGAGATTCGGGACGAGCACGACGAGGTCGAGGCACCGCTCTTGGTGACGTTGGCGAACGGTGCGATCGAGGCCGACGCGCGGCTGCCGATCGCCGACCTCGAACGTCACTTCGGCCTCAAGCTGCGCGACGAAGAACGCGAGGAAACCATCGATACGGTCGGCGGGTTGGTCGCGGCGTTGATGGGCCATGTGCCGCGGACCGGCGAGCGCGTCCAACACCCGAGCGGGGTTGAGCTCGAAGTGATCGATGCCGACTTGCGCCGGGTCAAGCGCCTGCGCGTCCGCACGAGCGGAGAAGTCGCCGCGTCCGGGACTTAAGCACCGAGTCGCCCGGCGTGTGGCTTGCCCGCGTTGCTGCCGGCCTGGCTGCCCTCCACGGCTGGCGCCGCCATGCGAGCGCAACCGCGCTCGGCGTGGCTACCGCCGCCGCGCTTCCGCCCTATTACGCCTTGCCGCTACTCATCGTCGGCTTCACCGGGCTGTTGTGGCTGACGCCGCCGACGCTCGCCCTTCGGGTCCGCTTCGCGACCGGTTGGTGGTTCGGGTTCGGATTTTTCGTGACCGGCCTCTATTGGCTCGCCAACGCGCTCCTGATCGATGCAGTGCGCTTCGGCTGGCTGGTGCCCTTTGCCGTGCTGGGTCTGCCCGCGGTCCTGGCGCTATTTACGGGTGCTGCGCTCGCCGCCCTGCCGAATACGATCAACGGCGCGGGCACGCGGGCGCTCGGCCTCGCGTTGGCGTGGACGCTCGCCGAGTGGCTGCGCGGCCACGTCCTCACCGGGTTCCCGTGGAACTTAGTCGGCTACGCGTGGATGGCCGAGCTCGCGATTGCGCAAGCGGCATCGTTGGTCGGCGTCTACGGCTTGAGCTTCTTGACCGTCGCGATCGGCGCCGCGCCGGCAGCGTTCGCCGATCGTGCCGCGTCGCCGGTTCGGCGCTTCGGACCGCCGGCGGCGGCCGCGATGGTGCTGGTCGGGCTCGGGCTGTGGGGCGCGGCGCGGCTCGCGGCACACCCGCTCGCTTTCGAGCCCGGTGTCGCGTTGCGCGTCGTCCAAGCGAACGTCCCGCAAACGCTCAAATGGCGCGACGACTACCGCTCCGCGGCGCTGGCCCGCCACCTTGACATGAGCGCGGCGCCCAGTGCCCAGCCAGTCACGCATTTGATCTGGCCCGAAACGGCGGTGCCCTATTTTCTGGTCGACGATCCCGAGCGGCGTCGCGCGGTCGCGGGGCTCATCCGCCCGGGTGGCCTCGTGCTGACCGGCGTGGTTCGCGCTTTCGAAACCGCGCCGCAGCGCTTGACCGCCCGCAACAGCATCATCGCGATCGATGCCGCGAGCGAGGTGGTCGCGATCTACGACAAGTTCCACCTCGTTCCGTTCGGCGAATACCTGCCGCTGCGCGCGCTGCTGGCGCCATTCGGTATCGATAAGATCGTATTCGGCCCGGTCGACTTTTCGCCGGGCGCCGGACCGGTGACGATGACGCTACCCGGCTTACCGCCGTTCAGCCCGCTCGTCTGCTATGAAGCAATTTTCCCCGGTCGCGTCGTCGATCGCGATTCGGCGCGGCCGGCGTGGCTTCTGAACGTCAGCAACGATGGCTGGTACGGCGACAGTGCCGGGCCACACCAGCACCTGGCCATGGCTCGAATGCGCACCATCGAAGAGGGACTGCCGCTGGTTCGCGCCGCCAATACCGGCATCACCGCGATCGTCGGACCGCTCGGCCAGGTTGTGCGCTCGCTCGGGTACGGGCACCAAGGCGTGGTTGAGTCCGGGCTACCAAAACCAATTCAATCAACAACTTATGGTCGATTCGGCGATCGTATCCTCGCGTTTCCCGCGCTATTATTGATCGGATATTTTCTCGTTGGGGGTGTGATGCAGCGCACAGCCAGTCAAAAACGGGGCCGTTAGGCTGTATGGATCAAGGCCAATACAGCTAGGAATAACACCGGGGGGGTCCAAAGTTTCTTTTTCCGAGGCGGCCTAGGCGGTCTTTCGCCAGACATCAACCTCAGGTAGATGTCTGTCGGTAAAAAAAGGCGCCGCTCACCTGCATCGAGAAACCGTGGATCATCAGTACCGGTCAGCAGAGGGATGGCAAGCAATGGTTGAAACAGCGACCTCCGGTCTCCTCAAACGGACGATCGGCAAACCCAACCCCATCGATATTCACGTCGGCAGCCGGGTCCGGCTGCGTCGGACGCTGCTCGGCATGAGCCAGGAACGGTTGGCCGATGCGGTCGGGCTCACCTTTCAGCAGATTCAAAAATACGAGCGGGGAACCAATCGCATCGGCTCGAGCCGGCTCTATCAGTTTGCGCAAGTGCTCGACGTTCCGGTGTCGTTCTTCTTCGACGGCATGCCGAGCGAGAGCGGCGTTCGACCTGCCGGCACCGCGGAAGCCAACGTCGATCCGTTCGAGCAGGACCAGTTCACGCGGCGCGAAACGCTCGAGTTGGTCCGGGCCTACTATCGCATCCAAGATGCCCGCATTCGCGCTCGCATCTTCGACCTGGTGAAGGCGATTGCGCACGGCGGGGCCAGCGTCAGCGACACCTAGTTATCCACACCTTTCGCGACGGCCATAGCGGGCTCGCCCGGGAAATCGCTTGACCCTGGCGGGCCCGGTGCCTAATTAGCTCGACTTTCCGGATTCTTGCGAGCTGCCGTCGCACTGCGGCGGACCGGTCGCGTGGGGAGGTTTGGTGTGGCGCCTCGGAATTATTTGTTTACGAGCGAGTCCGTGTCCGAAGGGCATCCGGACAAGGTATGCGATCGGATTTCTGATTCAGTCGTCGACCTCTATCTCGCCGCCGATCCCCTGGCGCGGGTCGCGGTCGAAACACTCGCCACCACCAACCGCATCGTCATGGCCGGCGAAGTACGCGGGCCGGCGTCGATCACGCCTGACCGGCTCGAGCAAGCCGCACGCGATGCGGTGCGCGACATCGGCTACGAGCAGGATGGCTTTCATTGGAAGAAAGCGGTGGTCGACGTCTACGTCCATGCCCAGTCGATCGATATCGCGCAAGGCGTCGATGCCGCCGGCAACAAGGACGAAGGCGCGGGCGATCAGGGCATCATGTTCGGCTATGCCTGCCGCGAGACCGACGTGTTGATGCCGGCGCCGATCTATTTCGCCCACAACATCCTGCGCGCAATGTCGGTCGCCCGGCGGGCCGGCAAAGAGCCCAAGCTCGGCCCCGACGCCAAGAGCCAAGTCACGCTGCAGTACGAAAACGGCAAGCCGGTGCGTGCGACTTCGGTGGTGGTCTCGACCCAGCACAGCCCCGACGTCGACCAGGACGATGTGCGCGAGATCGTGCGCCCCTACGTCATGAAGGTGCTGCCGAGCGGCTGGATGTGCCCGGAGTCCGAATTTTACGTCAATCCGACCGGGCGCTTCGTGATTGGCGGGCCCGACGGCGATGCCGGCTTGACCGGCCGCAAGATCATCGTCGATACCTACGGCGGCGCGGCCCCTCATGGCGGCGGCGCATTTTCAGGCAAGGATCCGAGTAAGGTGGATCGGTCGGCAGCCTACGCCGCGCGGTACCTCGCCAAGAACGTGGTCGCGGCCAGTCTCGCCGACCGCTGCACAATTCAACTCGCCTATGCCATCGGCGTCTCCAAGCCTCTCTCGGTCTACGTCGATTTTCAGAACACCGGGCGTGCCGACGAGGACAAGGTGAGCCGCAAGCTCCAGGATCTCGTCGATTTGAGCCCGCGCGGCATCCGCCAGCATCTCGCGCTCAACCGGCCGATCTACGCGCGGACGGCGGCTTACGGCCACTTCGGCCGGACCTCCGAACCCGACGGCGGGTTCTCGTGGGAACGCACCGACCTCGTTGCCGAACTCCGCGGCCTCGCCGCCTGACCGGGCGCCGGGCGCCGCCACGGCGCGTCCGCACCGCCAGTTCTGGGGCCGTCACCGCGGCCATCGACTAAGTCCCAGCCAACAACGCCTGATCGACGACCTTCTACCGCGCGTCGCCGTGACGCTCGATACCGACCGGCCGCTCGATCCCGCGCCGTTGTTCGTTCCGGCCGCCGCCGCGGTCTGGCTCGAGATCGGCTTCGGCGGTGGCGAGCATTTGGCGGCCCAGGCGGTACGCAACCCCGCGGTCGGGCTCATCGGCTGCGAGCCTTACGTCAACGGCGTCGCTCAGCTCTTGGTCCGGATCCGGGACCAGAAGCTCGGCAACGTTCGCGTCTTCGCCGATGACGCTCACCGGCTGGTCGCGGCACTGCCCAACCGTTCGCTCGCCCGGATTTTTCTGCTGTTTCCCGATCCGTGGCCCAAGCGCCGCCACCACAAGCGCCGTTTCATCCGGCCCGAGACGGTCGCGATGTTCGCACGGCTCCTCGCGGCCGGCGGCGAGCTCCGGGTTGCGACCGACCATCCCGCGCTCGGTCGCTGGGCGCTGTTTCACGTGCTCGCGCAGGGCGATTTCGCGTGGCCGGCGCAGTCGGCGGCCGATTGGCGTACGCCGCCGGCCGACTGGGTCGAGACCCGTTACGAAGCCAAGGCGAAAGCCGACGGGTCCGTTATCTATTACTTGCGGTTTTTTCGCCGCTAATCGCCGATTCCCCGGCAAAAGGACTTTGACCGGGCGCTACGCGCCCTACTATTATTGTCCCATAAACAACATAAGGCGGCTTTGGGACGTTCCTGAGGTCGCAGAAGGTGAGTGGGCGGTTCGCCCACTTTTTTTTGGCGGAACCGTTCCGGCTCCGGATCGGGCGGGCGATGGCGACAGGCGCCGTCGACCGGAGGGATGAAGTATTGGTGCAAGATAAGACGATCGAAACGTTGCTCGAACCGACGATCGCGGCACTGGGCTACCGCTTGGTGCGCGCGCGCGTGCTGGGCGGCCGTCGCCCGGTGCTGCAGGTTATGGCCGAGCGGACCGACGAACGGGGCATGACGGTCGACGATTGCGCGACCATCAGCCGGACGATCTCGGCCGTGCTCGACGTCGAAGATCCGATCGTCGGCGGCTACGTGCTGGAAGTGAGCTCGCCGGGGATCGACCGGCCGCTGGTTCGCCCCGATGACTTTGCGCGTTTCGCCGGGCACCTTGCCAAGGTCGAAGTCGCCACCGCGATCGACGGGCGCCGGCGGTTCAAAGGCACCATCCTCGGTGTCGACGGGTCGCGGGTCAAACTCGCGGTCGAGGAGGGAACGATCGAAATGGATATCGCCGACATCGCTGCCGCCAAGCTCGTCCTCACCGACGCGCTCCTGGCGGCGAGTACGGCGGCGGGTCGCCACTAACGGCGGCCGGCAGCGGATAACAACGAGGGCACCATGGCGGAAAGACTGGCGACACAAGAATCAGATATGGCCACCGGCTTCAATCGCGTCGAACTGCTTCACGTCGCCGACGCCGTGGCGCGCGAGAAGGGGATCGAGCGCGAAACGGTGATCCGCGCGATGGAAGAGGCGATCCAGAAAGCGGCGCGCTCGCGCTACGGGCTCGAGAACGACATCCGCTCCGAGATCGATCCCAAGTCGGGCGAAATCCGCCTGTTCCGCTGCATGCTAGTGGCCGAGCCGGTGACCAACGACGCGATCGAGATTTCGCTCAAGGCCGCGCGCGAGCGCAACCCCGATGCGCAGATCGGCGACATCATCGCCGAGAACCTGCCGCCGATCGACTTCGGCCGCATCGCGGCGCAGACCGCGAAACAGGTGATCGTTCAGAAGGTGCGCGAGGCCGAGCGCGAACGCCAGTACGAGGAATACAAGAGCCGAATCGGCGAGATCGTGAGCGGGCTGGTCAAACGAGTCGAGTACGGCAGCGTCATCGTCGACCTCGGCCGGGCCGAGGCGGTGATCCGGCGCGACGAATTGCTGCCGCGCGAGTCGTTTCGTGTCGGCGACCGATTGCGCGCCTACGTCTACGACGTCCGCCGCGAGCCGCGCGGGCCGCAGATCTTCCTCTCGCGCACCCACCCGCAATTCATGGCCAAGCTGTTTGCCCAGGAAGTGCCGGAAGTGTACGACTCGATCATCGAAATCAAGGCGGTCGCCCGCGATCCCGGCAGCCGCGCCAAAATCGGCGTGATGTCGAACGACAACTCGATCGACCCGGTCGGCGCATGCGTCGGCATGCGCGGCAGCCGCGTCCAGGCCGTAGTCAACGAACTGCAGGGCGAGAAGATCGACATCATTCAGTGGTCGCCTGACGCGGCGACCTTCATCGTCAATGCCCTGGCCCCGGCCGAAGTGACCAAAGTCGTGCTCGACGAAGATGCGCAGCGGATCGAGGTCGTGGTGCCCGACGATCAGTTGAGCCTGGCGATCGGACGCCGCGGTCAAAACGTCCGGTTGGCCTCGCAGTTGACCGGCTGGGACATTGACATCCTGACCGAGGCCGAAGAGTCCGTGCGCCGCCAACAAGAGTTTCGTCAACGCACCCAGATGTTCGTCGACACGCTGCAGGTCGATGAGGTGATCGGGCAACTCCTAGTGACCGAGGGCTTTGCCGCCGTCGAGGAAGTCGCGTTCGTGCCAATCAACGAGCTGTCCTCGATCGAGGGCTTCGACGAAAACCTCGCTAACGAACTGAAGTCGCGCGCCGAAAAGTATCTCGCCGACCGCGATGCGCAGCTTACCGAGCAACGCAAGACGCTCGGCGTGGCCGACGAGGTTGCGGCGATCGCCGGGCTGACTCCGGTGATGCTGGTGAGCCTGGGCGAAGGCGGCATCAAGACGCTCGACGATTTTGCCGGCCTCGCGTCCGACGAGCTGATCGAAATCGTCGGCAAGCACGGCATCGGCGCGGACGACGCCAACACTATGATCATGGCGGCGCGGGCGCACTGGTTCGCCGACGAGGATGCCGCCGCCGCCGCCGCTGCGGAGGATGCGCCGACCCCGTGACGGCAATGCCCGCTAGCGAGGAAACGAAAGGCTCGGGTTCGACGGCGGCGGAGCGCCGTTGCCTCGTTACCGGCGAAGTGTGTGAACGCGAGCTCCTAGTCCGTTTCGTCGTCGATCCGGCGGGCAACATCGTTCCTGACCTCGATGAGAAGCTGCCGGGTCGCGGGCTTTGGGTCCGCGCGTCGGCGTCGTTGATTGCCAAAGCCGCGACCAGCGGCGCCTTCGCCCGCGCGGCCGAACGCAGCGTCGCGGTCGATGCCGAGTTTCTCGTGCGCCAGGTCGAGTTCTTGATCGTCCGCCGCTGCCAGTCGCTGCTGGGGCTCGCCAAGCGAGCCGCCGAGGCGGTCAATGGCTACGAAAAAGTGGCGGCCTGGATTGGCGCTGGCCGCGCTGCGGTTTGGGTGGTCGCAAGTGACGCCGCCCCCGGGGGTCGCGCCAAGATCACGCCGCCGGTTGCCGTCGCGACCGTCGCCTGGCTGACCCGCGACGAATTGAGTTTGGCTATGGGTGCGGAAAATGTGGTACATGCTGCGCTGTCCGCAGGGGGCCTTGCCCGCCGTTTCCTCAAGGAAGCGGCGCGCCTCGCCGGGTTGAGGGACGCGGGGTCGGCGTCAGGCGCAACTACCGCCGCTGCGGTCAACACGAATTAGGGAGACTGCCTCGTCGATGTCTGAATCACGTGAGTCCGATGGCGGCAAGCTCAGCATCTCCAAGCCGAAGAAGCTGGAGATGAAGAAGACCGTCGACGCCGGGCAAGTCCGCCAGAGTTTCTCCCACGGCCGCTCGAAGGCGGTCGCGGTCGAGATCAAGAAGAAGCGCTCGATCGGCGGGCGCGACGCCGCGGCCCCGACGCTGTCCGCGCCGCCGGCTCCGCCGCCCGCGCCCGAACGCCCGATCCTCGAACGTCCGCCCGCTCCAGCCGCCCCAGCCGCCCCAGCCGTCGTACGCCCGGCAACGGTCGTCGCTCGCCCGCCCGCGCCGGCGATCGAACCGCCGCCGCCGGTGCCGGTAGCGAAAGCGGTCGAAGCGTCGCCGGCGATTGCCAAGGCGCCGCCCGCTGCTCCGGCCGTGCCGGTAGCGCGGACGCTGGGCGCCCGCGACGATCAGGGTCGTGCGGGCATCGTCTTGCGGACGCTCACGACCGACGAAAAGGAAGCGCGCGCGCGCGCGCTCGAAGGCGCCAAGCAAGCTGACGTCGACGCCCGCAAGCGCGCCGAAGTCGAGGCCAAGCGGCGCAACGAAGAGCAAATCCGGCTCCAGGTCGAGCGCGAAGCGGCCGCCAAACGCGTCTCCGAGGAAGAAGAGCGCAAGAAGAACGAAGAGGCCGCGCGCCGCAAGGCCGAGGAACAGGCGGCCAAACGTCTGGTCGTCCCCGAAGAGGGCGAAGAGGAAGCGGAAAGCGACGAAAAGGCCAAAGCGCGCAAAGCTGCGCGGCCGGAGAAGAAGCCCGCGCTCCGCGGTCGCGACGCCCCGCGACGCCGGGCCGGCAAACTCACAGTCACACGCGCGCTCGACGAAAACGAGCGGGTCCGCAGTTTGGCTTCGGTCCGTCGCGCCCGCGAGCGCGAGAAGCGCGCGGCCGAAGGCGACGAGATCTCAACCAAGATCGTCCGCGACGTCACCATCCCCGAGACCATCACCGTCCAGGAGCTCGCCAATCGCATGGCCGAGCGCTCGAGCGAGGTGATCAAGGTCCTGATGAACATGGGCGTGATGGCGACGATCAATCAACCGATCGACGCCGATACCGCGGAGCTGGTGGTCAGCGAGTTCGGCCATCGCATGAAGCGAGTGTCGGCAGCCGATGTCGAGATTGGCCTGCGCGGCGAAGCCGACGAAGAAACCGCACTTACGTTCCGCGCGCCGGTCGTCACCATCATGGGTCACGTCGACCACGGCAAGACCTCGTTGCTCGACGCCATTCGCGAAGCCGACGTCGCCGCCCACGAGGCCGGCGGCATCACCCAGCACATCGGCGCCTATCAGATCGTCACCGCCGGCGGCAAGAAGATCACGTTCATCGATACCCCCGGCCACGAGGCTTTCACCGCGATGCGCGCGCGCGGCGCCAAAGTCACCGACGTCGTAGTGCTGGTCGTCGCCGCCGACGACGGTGTCATGCCGCAAACAGTCGAAGCGATCGACCACGCCAAGGCCGCCAAGGTTCCGATCGTCGTCGCCATCAACAAGATGGATAAGCCGGGAGCCAACCCCAACCGCGTACGCCAGGACTTGCTCAAACACGGACTGGTCGACGAGTCGATGGGCGGCGACATCCTCTCGATCGAAGTGTCGGCCAAGGAGAAGAAGAACCTCGATAAGCTCGAGGAAGCGATCCTGCTCCAGGCCGAACTGCTCGACCTCAAGGCCAACCCCAACCGCGCCGGCGAAGGCATCGTTATCGAGGCCAAGCTCGATCGCGGCCGCGGACCGGTCGCGACCGTGCTGGTCCAACGCGGCAGCCTCAAAGTCGGCGACATCGTGGTCGCCGGGACCGAGTGGGGCCGGGTGCGTGCGCTGCAAGACGAGCGCGACCGCCGGCTCGAGCTGGCCCCACCGTCGACCCCGATCGCGATCCTGGGCCTGGGCGGCGTGCCGGTCGCGGGCGACGAATTCGTGGTCGTCGACTCCGAAATGCGCGCGCGACAGGTGACGCAGTTCCGCGTCGAGCAGGGCCGTCGCGCCCGCGCGGTCGCTGTCGGCAAGTCGAGCCTCGAGCAGATGTTCTCCGAGATCAAGGAAGGGACGCTCAAGGAACTGGCGGTGGTCGTCAAAGCCGACGTCCACGGCTCGCTCGAGGCAATCCTTGGCGCGCTCGGGAAGCTCCGCTCCGAGGAAGTCGCGGTCCGCGTGCTGCACGGCGCGGTCGGCGGCATCACCGAGTCAGACGTCGTGCTGGCCAAGGCGTCGAATGCGGTGATCCTCGGCTTCAACGTTCGCGCCGACGCCGTCGCCCGCGATCTGGCGCGCCAGCAGGGCACCGACATCCGCTACTATTCGATCATCTACGAGCTGACCGACGCTTTGCGCGGGATCCTGAGCGGCATGCTGGCGCCGGAAATGCGCGAGCGCATCATCGGCACGGCCGACGTGCTCAAGGTGTTCTCGATCGGCAAGATCGGCCGCATCGCCGGCTGCCGCGTTTCGAACGGCGTGGCGCGACGCAACGCCCGTTCCCGACTGCTGCGCGACAATGTCGTCGTGTTCACCGGCAAGCTGTCCTCGCTCAAGCACGTCAAGGACGACGTCCGCGAAGTAACCAACGGTAACGAGTGCGGCATCGGCCTCGAGAACTATCAGGACATCCAAGAGCGCGACGTCGTCGAGTTCTTCGAAGTCGAAGAAAAAGCACGCACGTTCTGACGCCGCCGATCGGCGCGAGTCGTGCACCGCGCCGCTGCGAGATCGACACGGAATCGACGATGGCCCGACGCACGCATCGCAGCAATGCTTTCGGGCGCCATTTGCGCATCGGCGAAGCGATGCGGCACGAGCTCGCTGCCATTTTCGCACGCGGCGAGGTGCGCGACCCGGCGCTCGACGGCGTCTCGATCACGGTGACCGAGGTCCGGGTCACGCCCGACCTTCACCACGCGATCGCCTACGTGCATCCGCTCGGCGAGAATGAGGCCGAGCCGGTGCTCGCGGGCCTCAAACGATCGGCCGGTTTCTTGCGCTCGCAGCTGGCGCACGGCCTGCGGCTTCGCTACATGCCGACGCTCGCCTTCGCGATCGATCAATCGTTCGCTTACGCCCAGAAAATTGATGCGCTGCTCAGGCGCCCGGAGGTCGCCCGCGACCTCGGGGCTTCGCCCGCCGACCAGTCGCCCGATGACGACGAGCATTGAGCCGGTGGCGGCGCTGAACGGCTGGCTCATCGTCGATAAACCGCTCGGGCTGACGTCGGCCGCCGTCGTCGGTCGCGTCCGCCGCGCCTGCGGCGGCGTCAAAGTCGGGCACGCCGGTACCCTCGACCCGCTGGCGACCGGCGTGCTGCCGCTCGCGATCGGCGAGGCGACCAAGGCGATGTCGTTCGTGATGGACGGTCGCAAGGCTTACCGGTTTGCGGTTCACTGGGGCGAAGCGCGCTCGACCGACGATGCCGAGGGAACGGTCACCGATACCTCGCCGATACGGCCGACCGGTACCGCGATCGAGGCGGCGCTGCCCGCTTTCATCGGGGACATCGTCCAGATGCCGCCCGCCTACTCGGCGCTCAAGATTGACGGCGAACGCGCCTACGCACGAGCGCGCGCCGGCGAGACGGTCATCCTCGCCGCGCGCACCGTCCACATCGAGACCCTCGTCCTGATCGATCGGCCCGACAACGCAACCGCGGTCTTCGAAGTGGGGTGCGGTAAGGGCATGTATGTTCGTGCGCTGGCCCGCGATCTGGCGCGCCGTTTAGGAACGGTAGGGTTCGTCGCCACGCTGCGTCGGCTGCGGGCGGGGCCGTTCGTCGAGGCCGACTCGATTCCCCTGGATAATTTTCTTGCGCTGGGGCATATTCCGCGCGCCGAGCGCCTGCTCCCGGTTAAGGCTGCGCTGGCCGACATCCCGGCAATCGCCTTAACCGATCCCGAAGCGGAGAAAATCCGCCGCGGGCAACACATCAGGCTTCGGCATCCCGCGCCAGGGACCGTGTGCCTTACTGCCGGCGACAAGCTGGTGGCATTGGCCGAGGTCGAAGGCGAAACCGCCCGTCCGAAAAGGGTGTTCAACCTTTAGGCGGGCCGACGACCGAGAAGGAGCCGGACGATGTCGGTTACGACCGAACGCAAGCAGACGATTATCAAAGAGTACGCGACCACGACGAACGATACGGGGTCGCCCGAGGTCCAGATTGCGATCCTCACCGAACGCATCAACAACCTCACCGAGCACTTCAAGGCCCACCAGCACGACATGCACTCCCGTCGCGGGCTGCTGATGATGGTGAGCCGGCGCCGCCGTTTGCTCGATTACCTGCGGCGTAAGGACGACGCCAAGTACCAGGGCATCCTGCAGCAGCTCGGCATTCGCAAGTGACGGCAGACGCTAGGGCGACGGTTGCCGTCGTTCGCTCTGCCGCGGTGCGATGATGCCCGCAAACCGTCAGTTTTGCGGCTTTACCGCCGCGGTCGACCGCGACCGCGGCGTACGACACACGGCCTGCCCGATAGGCGGGTGAGGCCGCCCACGAAAGGATGGAAGAGATAATGTTTTCGATGCATCGAAAGGAAATGACCTGGGCCGGGCGTAAGCTCGTCCTCGAAGCGGGCCGCGTCGCCCGCCAAGCCGATGGCGCGGTGCTCGCGACCTACGGTGAAACGGTGGTGCTATGCACCGTGGTCGGCCGTAAGGAAGCGAAACCCAATATCGATTTTCTCCCGCTCACCGTCAATTACGTCGAAAAGACCTACGCCGCCGGTAAGATCCCGGGCGGCTTCTTCAAGCGCGAGGGTCGCCCGAGCGAAAAAGAAGTGCTGACCTCGCGTTTGATCGATCGACCGATCCGGCCGCTGTTCGCCAAGGGCTATCGCCACGATACCCAGATAATCGCGACCGTGCTCTCGCACGACCTCGAGAACTCCCCCGACATCGTCGCTCTGATCGGCGCCTCGGCGGCGCTGACCATCTCGGGCATTCCGTTCTTCGGGCCGGTCGGCGGCGCCCGCGTCGGCTATGTCGCTGGCGAGTACGTCCTCAATCCGCAGATCGACCAACAGGCGTCTTCGACGCTCGATCTCGTGGTCGCCGGCACTGCCGATGGCGTGCTGATGGTCGAATCGGAAGCCAATGAGCTCTCCGAAGACGTGATGCTGGGCGCCGTGATGTTTGGCCACAAATCGTTCCAGCCGGTGATCGAACTCGTCATCGCCCTGGCCGAGGCCTGCGCCAAGGAACCGTGGGCGCTCCCCGATTTGGGCGACGTCGAAGCGCTCAAGAAGAAAGTGAGCAAGCTCGCCGAGGCCGACCTTCGCAGCGCCTATCGCGAGCAGCAAAAACAGGCCCGAACCGACAAGCTCGCCGCCGCCAAAGCGCGGGTCGTGACCGCGCTCGAGCCCGACGGCGTGAGCCCGGTACAGGTCGCCGACCTGTTGAAAGAGGTCGAACGGACGATCGTGCGCAGCGCGATCCTCGAGGGCAATCCGCGCATCGACGGTCGCGACACCAAGTCGATCCGGCCGATCGCGGTCGAGATCGGAGTGCTGCCCCGCGCCCACGGCGCCGCTTTGTTCACGCGCGGCGAGACCCAGGCACTGGTGGTGGCCACCCTCGGCACCGGCGAGGACGAGCAGATCATCGACGCGCTCGAGGGCGAATACCGCGAGCACTTCATGCTGCACTACAACTTCCCGCCGTTCGCGACCGGCGAGACCAAGTTCCAGCTCGCTCCGGGTCGGCGCGAGATCGGTCACGGCAAGCTCGCCTGGCGCGCGATCCGTCCGTTGCTCCCCAAGCCCGAGGAGTTCCCCTATACGCTCCGCGTCGTTTCGGAGATCACCGAATCGAACGGCTCGTCCTCGATGGCGACCGTGTGCGGCACCTCGCTCGCGCTGATGGACGCGGCGGTGCCGGTCAAGCGGCCGTGCGCGGGCATCGCCATGGGCCTGATCTTTGACGCCGGCAAATACGCGGTGCTGTCCGACATTCTCGGCGACGAGGATCACCTGGGCGACATGGACTTCAAAGTCGCCGGCACCGAAGAGGGCATCACCGCGCTGCAGATGGACATCAAGATCACCTCGGTTACGGAGGAGATCATGCGGGTCGCGCTCGCTCAGGCGCGCGACGGCCGGCTGCATATCCTGCGCGAGATGGCGAAAGCGATCACGCGCTCGCGCGAGTCGATCCATAAGTACGCGCCGCGCATCACCACGCTGACGATCCCGAAGGACAAGATTCGCGAAGTCATCGGAACCGGCGGCAAGGTGATCCGCGAAATCTGCGAGAAGACCGGCGCCAAGATCGACATCGAGGACGACGGTACCGTCAAGGTTGCGGCGACCGACAACGAAGCCGGTCAAGCTGCGGTCAACTGGATCAAAAGCATCGTCGCGGAGCCCGAGATCGGGACGATCTACACCGGCAAGGTGGTGAAGGTCGTCGATTTCGGCGCGTTCGTGAACTTCATCGGCAACCGGGACGGGCTCGTCCACATCAGCGAGCTCTCGTCCAAACGCGTGGCCAAGGTTGGCGACGTCGTCAAAGAGGGCGACGAGGTTAAGGTCAAGGTGCTGGCAGTAGACGATCGCGGCAAGGTGCGGCTCTCGATGAAGGTTGTCGACCAGGCGACCGGCGCAGACGTGAGCGACGCCAAGGCGCAGGCCGAGGGGTGAGGCTGGTTGAGGCCCGATCCGGTTCGAAGCGACGCGGCCCCCTTGGGCCGCGCCGTATTTTGTTTTATATTAGTTCTAGAAATGGCGACCGGGCGCGCCGCCCTGGCCTGGAAGCCAAGGCGCCGGTCGCGCCTACAATGGGCGCCCGTCGCTATGCGCTCGTAACGTTCGGTTGAAGGATGAAGGCTCTCAATCCTGTCCTTATTTCCGGCCGCGAAGTCTTTCCGCTGATCGAAGGCGGCAAGGGGATTTCCGTCTCCAACGGCGAGAGCGCCGGGGCGTGGGCGGCGAGCGGCGGGATCGGGACTTTCTCGGGCGTCAACGCCGATTCCCGTGATCCCGACGGACGGATGATCCCGCAGAACTACTTCGGCCGAACGCGGCGAGATCGGCATGAAGAGCTGATCCAGTTTTCCGTGGCTGGCGGTATCTATCAGGCCAAGATCGCCTACGAGACGGCGAGCGGTAAGGGCGGCCTGCATATGAACGTGCTCTGGGAAATGGGCGCGTGCGAGCGGGTGCTGACCGGAATCCTCGAGGGCGCGCGCGGGCTGTTCCACGGCATTACGTGCGGGGCCGGCATGCCCTATCGCCTGGGCGAGATCGCGGCGCGGTTCGGCGTTTACTACTACCCGATCATCTCCTCGGCACGCGCCTTCCGCGCCTTATGGAAGCGCGCTTACCACAAGTTCGACAACTGGATGGGCGCGGTCGTCTACGAGGACCCCTGGCTCGCCGGCGGCCACAACGGAATCTCTAACAATGAAGATCCGTTGCGGCCCGAGCCGCCGCTGCCGCGTGTGATCGAACTGCGCCGCCAAATGAACGAATTCGGCCTCGACCGTACGCCGATCATCATGGCGGGCGGGGTTTGGTTCCTACGCGAATGGGACGATTGGATCGACAACAAAGAGGTCGGGCCGATCGCGTTTCAATTCGGCACGCGGCCGTTGCTGACCCAGGAAAGCCCAATCTCGGACGCTTGGAAGCAGCGCCTGCTCACGCTGCGCAAGGGCGATGTCCTGCTCAACCGTTTCAGCCCGACCGGGTTTTGGTCGTCCGCCGTCAAGAATGCGTTCATCCAAGAACTCAAGGAACGCAACGAGCGCCAGATCCCGTTCACCGAAGAGGCGGTCGGCGAGCACACGACCGCGTTCGAGTACGGGATCCGCAAGCGCACCGTCTATGTCACCCCGGCCGACGCTGCACACGGCCGTTCGTGGCGAACGCAAGGCTATACCGATGCGATGAAGACGCCCGACTCGACGCTGATCTTCGTCACCTCCGATCAGGCCAACCAGATCCGCAAGGATCAGATCGACTGCATGGGCTGCCTGTCGCAGTGTCGTTTCTCGAACTGGGCCCAGACCGAGACCGGGACCACCGGCCACAAGGCCGATCCGCGCAGCTATTGCATCCAGAAGACACTCCAGGAAATTTCCCACGACGGCGGGCTCGACTCGAACTTGATGTTCGCCGGGAATGCCGCCTATCGTTTCGCGTCGGATCCGTTCTACAGCAACGGCTTCATCCCGACCGTCAAAGAGCTGGTCAACCGGATACTGACCGGCGACTGAGTTAGGAGCCGCCGCATGGACAACATTCGCGACGACGCGAACCCGCCGCCCAGCGGGCCGACCCGCCGCTTCGGCGCCTTGGTCCAGAAACTGCGCCACGCCGGGCTGCGTCCGACGCGCCAGCGGCTCGCGCTCGCCAGCCTCTTGTTCGAACGCGGCAATCAGCACGTCTACGCCGAAGCGCTCTACGACGAAGCGCAAGCCGCCAACATCCGTGTCTCGCTCGCCAC